>NZ_JALJRE010000015.1:0-136130 GCF_024519855.1 Bradyrhizobium sp. Bra78
CCGTCTCGACGGCCAGCTCATGGTCGTCCTCGACGTCGATCGCGTCCTCGAGCTCGCGCCCGAGATGATGGCGGCCTGATACGGCGGCATCGCTGCCGACGGACTTGCAATTGGAAGTGCCCCCGCAAAAGGGGGGGAAGCAGAGGTTCACATGCGAACTTGTCTCGTCGTTGATGATTCCAGCGTCATCCGCAAGGTTGCGCGCCGGATCCTGGAGGGCCTCGACTTCCAGATCCTCGAAGCCGAGGACGGTGAGAAGGCGCTGGAGGCCTGCAAGCGCGGTCTGCCCGACGCGGTGCTGCTCGACTGGAACATGCCGGTGATGGACGGCTACGAGTTCCTCGGCCATCTCCGGCGCATGCCCGGCGGGGACCAGCCCAAGGTCGTGTTCTGCACCACGGAGAACGACGTCGCGCATATTGCGCGCGCGCTCCATGCCGGCGCCAACGAGTACATCATGAAGCCCTTCGACAAGGACATCGTGACCGCGAAATTCCAGGAAGTCGGCCTTATCTGAGCGACCGCCCGGAGGCTGAACGGCTCCTTCGGCGTTTGTTTTCAACTGACCGTTTCAGTCTGAGTTGGTGAGTAATGAGTGTTGCGTTCGCAGGTAATTCGACCCCGGGCTCGTCGCGCGAAGCCGGACCGCTGCGGGTGATGATCGTCGATGACTCCGTCGTCATCCGCGGTCTGATCTCGCGCTGGATCGGTGCCGAGCACGACATGGAGGTCGCGGCCTCGCTGCGCACCGGGCTCGAGGCGGTCAACCAGATCGAACGCATCAACCCCGACGTCGCCGTGCTCGACATCGAAATGCCCGAGCTCGACGGCATCTCGGCGCTGCCGCAGCTCCTGGCGAAGAAGCGCGATCTCGTCATCATCATGGCCTCGACGCTGACCCGCCGTAACGCGGAGATCAGCTTCAAGGCGCTGTCGCTCGGCGCGGCCGACTACATTCCGAAGCCGGAATCGACGCGCGAGGCGTCGGCCGCGGACATCTTCCACCACGACCTGATCCAGAAGATCCGCCACCTCGGCGCACGGCTGCGCCGCAAACCTGCCGTTGCGAGCCCGCCGCTGGCGCCTGCCAGCCCTGCTGCACCGGCCGCGCGTGCTCCGGCTGTCGCACGGCCCGCCGCGCCCGCACCTGCCGTGCATGCGCCGTCGTCGTCTTCGCCGCTATCCACGCGTCCGTTTTCGACCCAGGCACCGAAGGTGCTGTTGATCGGCTCGTCGACCGGCGGTCCGCAGGCGCTGATGGCGCTCGTCACCGAGCTCGGCCCGGTGATCGACCGCGTCCCGGTTCTGATCACCCAGCACATGCCGCCGACCTTCACCACCATTCTTGCCGAACACCTGGCGCGATCGAGCCGCAAGCCGGCGGCCGAGGCGGTCGACGGCGAGCCGGTGAAGCCGGGGCGGATCTATCTGGCACCCGGCGGCAAGCACATGCGCGTCGTGCGCAGCGGCGCCGACGTGGCGATCGCGCTCGACGACGGCCCCGCCGTCAATTTCTGCAAGCCCGCGGTCGATCCGCTCTTCACCTCCGCCATCGACATCTGGCATGGCGCCATCCTCTCCGTGATCCTGACGGGCATGGGCTCGGACGGCATGCGCGGCGGCAAGGATATCGTCGCCGCCGGCGGCAGCGTGATCGCGCAGGACGAAGCCTCCAGCGTCGTCTGGGGCATGCCGGGCGCGGCGGCCAATGCCGGCATCTGCGCGGCGATCCTGCCGCTCAACCAGATCGGCGCCAGGGTCAACCGCCTGTTCGCGGGAGACCGTTCGTGACACCGGTCGACTATGAGTATCTGCGCAAGTTCCTGAAGGAGCGTTCCGGCCTCGATCTCTCCGCCGACAAGCAGTATCTGGTCGAGAGCCGGCTTCTGCCGCTTGCCCGCAGGGCGAGCCTTCCCGGCATTCCCGACCTCGTGCTGAAGATCAGGAACGGCGACGGCCGGCTTGCGACCGACGTGGTCGAAGCGATGACCACCAACGAGACTTTCTTCTACCGCGACAAGATTCCGTTCGATCATCTGCGCGAAACCATCATGCCGGGCCTGCTCCAGGCGCGCGCGGCGCGCAGGTCGCTGCGGATCTGGTCGGCGGCGTCCTCGACGGGGCAGGAGCCCTATTCGATCGCGATGTGCGTGAAGGAGATGGGCGCGGCCTTCGCCGGCTGGCGCATCGAGATCGTCGCCACCGATCTGTCGCAGGAGGTGCTGGAGAAATCCAAGGCCGGCGTCTACAGCCAGTTCGAGGTGCAGCGCGGTCTGCCGATCCAGCACCTGATGAAGTATTTCACGCAGACCGGCGAGACCTGGCAGCTCAATGCCGACATTCGCGCGATGGTGCAGTTCCGCCAGCTCAATCTGCTGCAGGACTTCTCCCATCTCGGCACGTTCGACGTGATCTTCTGCCGCAACGTGCTGATCTATTTCGACCAGGCCACCAAGGCGGTGATCTTCGAGCGGATGGCGAAGGGCCTGGAAGCCGACGGCACGCTGCTGCTTGGCGCCGCCGAATCCGTCGTCGGCATCACCGACGCGTTCCGCCCGATCGCCGAGCGGCGTGGTCTCTATCAGCTCAACCCCGCGCGCTCCGGCCGCCCGATGGGCGGACTGATGCCGCCGTCGCTCAAGGTTGCCGCGGCAAGGTGATCATTCTTCACTCTCTCCCCTTGTGGGAGAGGGTGGCTTCGCGATAGCGAAGCCGGGTGAGGGGTCTCCATCCTCACGAACGGTCTCGCGAGTGGAGAGAACCCCTCATCCGGCGCTTCGCGCCACCTTCTCCCAAAAGGGGAGAAGGGAAGAAAACTAACCCTCACAGGATCGCATGCGGCAGAAACCGCGAGCCGTTGCCCGTGATCGGGCTTTCGTCCTCGCGGATCGACAGCCCGCATGGCTCGTGATCCACCAGCCAGCTTCCGATCACCGGATAGAAGCCCGAAAAATTCGGCAGCGGTGACAATGCCTGCCGCACGAATCCTTCGGCGCCGTAAGGTCCTGCCTGCTCGTCGAGCGGGAGTCCGCCGGACACCAGCGTGACGTTGGCGCCTTCGCGCGACAGCAGCGGCTTGCGGACGTAGGAGCTGCCGAGTTCTGCGGCGCGCGCGTCGTCCTCGAAGAAGGCCGGCAGCAGATTGGGATGGTTCGGAAACATCTCCCAGAGCAGCGGCAGGATGCCCTTGTTGGAGAGTACCGCCTTCCACGGCGGCTCGATCCAACGTGTCGGCGCGCTCGCAAGCTTTGCGCCGAAGGCGTCGTGGAACATCCATTCCCAGGGATAGAGTTTGAAGGCGAGCGCGATGTCGCGGTCGTCGAGATCGACGAAACCGCCGGCCTCGTTGCGCCAGCCGATCTCCTCGATGTCGAGCAGCGTGGTGGAAAGTCCCGCCTGGCGCGCGGTGTCTTCGAGATAAGCGAGGGTGCCGGCGTCCTCCTCGTTGCCGGTGGTGCCGGTGAGATGGACGTGGCGGCTGGCCGCAATCTCCTTCCACGCCGCGATCAGCCGCTCGTGGATGGAGTTGTACTGGTCGGCGCGCCCGGGGATGATGCGCCGTTCGATCGCCTGCTCGAGCCAGGTCCATTGAAACACCGCGGCTTCGAAGATCGAGGTCGGCGTATCCGCGTTGTATTCGAGCAGCTTTGCCGGGCCCTTGCCGTCGAATGTCAGGTCGAGCCGGCCGTAGAGGCTGCGGTCGTCTCGCTCCCAGCTCTCGGCGATCAGGCTCCAGAACGCTTCCGGAATCTTCAGGCGCCGCAGGTGGCGCTCGTCGCCGATCACGCGGCCGGCAAGCTCCAGGCACATCGCGTCGATCTCGCCGGTCGGCGTCTCGATGCCGCGCTCGATCTCGTCGAGGGTGAAAGCATAGTAGGCGCGCTCGTCCCAGTAGCGCTCGCCGTCGATGGTGTGGAAGGCGAAGCCGCATTGCTCGGCGGTCTGCCGCCAGTCGTCGCGCTCGGGGCAGACGATGCGTTGCATGGATCAGCCGCCGCTCGAGAAGCCATGGCCAAACGAGCCGAAGCCGCCGCGGCTCACGCTGCCGGAGCCCGAATCGGACGACGTTCCCGACGAGGGATGGGACGAGGAGTCGCTGCTGAAGAAGCTCGATCGCGACGACCAGCGCGAGCTGCCGCCGCTCGAGGAGCTGCTTCTGCCGCACGCGGTGCTGGCCTGCACCGGCGTTTCCGCGCCCGGGACCGTCGCACCGGGGGCTATCGCCCCGGGGACTGGCGCCCCGGCAGGACCGGGCTCGCAGTGCTGCCGCGGCATCAGCGTGTAGGCGGTGGTGCCGACCGCAATCGTGCCCATCACCAGCAATGCGACGTGGCCGGAGCGTTTCGCCGGCCGTTGCGAAGGCGGCGGCCCGGCCGGCGGCCGGCGTTTGCCGAACTCCTTTTTGGAGGGTTTGTCGGCCATGTCAGTAGATCATGCACGCGGCGTTGAGCAGTCCCGCGGCGAGCGAAGACAGCCCGAGCCAGATCGCGGGCGCGAGCTCGCCGGCCGCGATCCGCGCCGGCAGATTCGGCACCGGCACCCTCACGAGAAAGAGCACGATGATCTGCACGATCAGCGCGATGATCGCCCAGATCAGGCAATCCAGCACATTGGCCGAATGCGCGATGGCGCTGACCAGCGGCGCGACGAAGCCGAGCAGGCTGAGGCCGAGCGCGATCGCTGCGGCCGGCTCGTTGTCGCGGATGAGCTGGAATTCGTTGTAGGGCGTGATGCGGGTGTAGACGAACAGGTACGCCACGATCGCGATCAGCCCGGTGCAGAAATAGACCAGGAAGGCGGGCAGGCCGGCGAGTGATTGCAGGATCATGGTTCCCCCATCGTGCAGCGACCATTCGTCGGCGGGGGAAGGATAGCGGTTCAACGGCGGGACGGCGATGCAGCCGCGTTCGCATCCCCCAAAAAACAAAACCCCGCCATTTGCGGCGGGGTCCAGGCTGGGAGGAGCAAGCCCGAGGGGCTTGCGGGTAAACCCAGGATCAGGCGGGAATGCGTTCTTCCTGCTCGTGCGGCTCGCGCAGCACGTAGCCGCGGCCCCACACGGTCTCGATGAAGTTGCGGCCTTCGGAGGCGTTGGCGAGCTTCTTGCGCAGCTTGCAGATGAAGACGTCGATGATCTTCAGCTCGGGCTCGTCCATGCCGCCATAGAGATGGTTGAGGAACATTTCCTTGGTGAGGGTGGTGCCCTTGCGGAGCGAAAGCAGCTCCAGCATCTGGTATTCCTTGCCGGTCAGATGCACGCGCTGGCCGCCGACTTCGACCGTCTTGGTGTCGAGGTTGACGACGAGGTCGCCGGTCTGGATGACCGACTGGGCATGGCCCTTGGAGCGGCGCACGATCGCGTGGATGCGGGCCACCAGCTCGTCCTTGTGGAAGGGCTTGGTCATGTAGTCGTCGGCGCCGACGCCGAGACCCTTGACCTTGTCCTCGATGCCGGCGAGGCCGGAGAGGATCAGAATCGGTGTCTTGATCTTGGAGACCCGAAGCTGCTTGAGCACGTCGTATCCGGACATGTCGGGCAGGTTGAGGTCGAGAAGGATAATGTCGTAATCGTATAATTTACCGAGATCGACGCCTTCTTCCCCCAAATCGGTCGTGTAGACGTTGAAGCTCTCAGACTTCAGCATCAACTCGATCGACTGCGCGACGGCGCTGTCATCTTCAATCAGCAAAACGCGCATGCCAGTTCCCCATAGTCGCCGCTCCTGGGCGTCAGGTCGGCCGCATTCGCGGCACTCAACAAAACGCCTTTGAACAACTGATTCGGATCCTGACGACAGATGGTTAACAAATCCTGATTCTGGAACGCAAGTCCCCCCGGTGCAATTTTTGTCGAATCGCCCTAAGGTCCTGTGTACGAAGCAGCTTTTGTCACCCGATACCGTTCAAGTTCCACTTTAAGAGACGGGCCTAACCGACTCCCGCGACTCAGCCTTCTTCTGAAGGGGAGTCACGCTCAGTCACAAAGACAGTGACGCAATGATTAACGATGCGGGTAAACACGAAGTTAAGCGCCGTTCAGAAATATGGCGAAACTTAAGGTTTTCGCCATGAAGCCCCCAAGGATGAAGGCGCGCTCCTTACCGCGTCCCTGATGAAGGCCCCGTTATGAAAGCCCCGTTATGAAGGCTCTTGCCGAACAGATCGGCGACATCGACGGCGTCAACATTTACGGCCGCGTGGTCGGCGTGCGCGGCCTGATGGTCGAGGTGGCCGGCCCGATCCATGCGATGTCGGTCGGCGCGCGGCTCGTGATCGAGACCGGCGGCAACCGCTCCATTCCTTGCGAGGTGATCGGCTTCTCCGGCAACAATGCCGTCGTCATGCCGTTCGCCGGCCTCGACGGCGTGCGGCGCGGCTGCAAGGCGGTCATCGCCAACGCCGCAAACCAGGTGCGGCCCTGTGCGGCCTGGCTCGGCCGCGTCGTCAATGCACTGGGGGAGCCGATCGACGGCAAGGGGCCGCTGCCGCAGGGCCCGGCGCCGATGCCGTACCGCAATTCGCCGCCGCCGGCGCACTCGCGCAAACGCGTCGGCGCGCCGCTCGATCTCGGCGTGCGCGCGATGAACACGTTCCTGACCTGCTGCCGCGGCCAGCGCATGGGCATCTTCGCGGGTTCCGGCGTCGGCAAGTCGGTTCTGCTGTCGATGCTCGCGCGCAACGTCGATGCCGCGGTCAGCGTCATCGGGCTGATCGGCGAACGCGGCCGCGAGGTTCAGGAGTTCCTGCAGGACGACCTCGGCGAGGAGGGCCTTGCGCGTTCCGTCGTCGTGGTCGCGACCTCCGACGAGCCGGCGCTGATGCGCCGCCAGGCCGCCTATCTGACGCTTGCGGTCGCCGAATATTTTCGCGACGAGGAGCAGGACGTCCTGTGCCTGATGGACTCGGTGACACGCTTTGCCATGGCCCAGCGCGAGATCGGCCTGTCCGCCGGCGAGCCGCCGACCGCCAAAGGCTACACGCCGACCGTCTTCACCGAGCTGCCGAAGCTTCTGGAGCGCGCCGGGCCGGGCCTGGGCGAGGGCGCCATCACCGCGATCTTCACGGTGCTGGTCGACGGCGACGACCATAACGAGCCGATTGCGGATGCCGTCCGCGGCATCCTCGACGGCCACATCGTGATGCAGCGCTCGATCGCCGAGCGCGGCCGCTACCCCGCCATCAACATCCTCAAATCCGTCTCCCGCACCATGCCGAAATCGGCCGACCCGGAGTTCTGGCCGACGATCCAGAAGGCGCGGGCGGTGATGGCGACCTATGCCGACATGGAGGAATTGATCCGTCTGGGCGCCTACCGGGCCGGCTCCAGCCCCGAGGTCGACGAGGCAATCCGCCTGCACGAGCCGCTGGAGGCCTTCCTGCGCCAGCGCAAGGACGAAAATGCGTCGCTGGCGGACGGCTACCGCCAGTTGGCGCAAATCCTCGGCAATTTGGAAACGGAACGCTAACTTTGTCCCGTCATCATCCGATCCCACAGAGTAGCAGAGCCGGTCTTGGCCCCAGTCGGGCCCGTGGGGAGACCGGTGCCGTCCCACGTGCAGCCAAGGGACTTCTGGGGAGTACGAGTCGATGAAGTCACGTGATACCCTCATCCGCCTGAAGAAGTTTCAGGTCGACGAGAAGCGCCGCCGGGTCACCCAGATCGAGACCATGATCGCCGACTTCCAGCGGATGTCGACCGATCTTGAACGCGAGATCTCGACCGAGCAGGAGCGTGCCGGGATCAACGATCCCTCGCACTTCGCCTATCCGACCTATGCCAAGGCTGCGATCCAGCGCCGCGAGAACCTGACCCGCTCGGCCGACGAGCTGAAGGGCCAGCTCGACGAAGCCAAGGGTGCGCTGGCGGAAGCCTTCGAGGAACTGAAGAAGGTCGAGCTCCTCGACGAGCGCGACCAGGCCCGCGAACGCGCCGAGGAAAACGCCCGCGAGCAGGCCGACCTCGACAGCATCGGCCTGATGCGCGCCCGCATCGGCGCCGTCGCCTAAAAACGCAGTCAGCGGTCGAACCGCCGAGAATCTGCTGAACCCGGGCCCGCAAGGTCCGGGTTTTCGCGTTTGCTATCCACAGCGTGGCGCCCCGCCCCTTGGTGATGGGCTTTGCTGCGCGCTATGGTGGCGGAGTGCCTGGGTCCGCGCGGAACGACGCGCCGGGGCCTGCGCGTTGGGGGGCTGAATGCTGACGCCAGCAGAGCTGGTCGGGCTGATTGAGGCGGTCGCCAAGGGCGATCAGGCCGCGTTCGAGCGCCTTTACGTCGCCACGCGCGCGAAACTCTATGGCGTCGTGCTCCGTATCTTGCGCAGACAGGATCTCTCGGAGGAGGTCATTCAGGAGGCCTACGTCAAGATCTGGAACAGCGCTGGCCAGTTCAATCCGGCCTTGTCGTCGCCGATCACGTGGATGGCGTCGATCGCGCGCAACCGTGCCATCGACATCGTGCGCAAGAAGACGGAATCCTCCATCGAGGAAGAGCCTCAGGCGATGGAGGTTGCGGCCGACAGTCCCGATCCGCTGGCGCGCCGTGAGATGACGGAAGAGTTGAAGCGGCTCCTGGAATGTATCGGCCGGCTCGAGCCGGACCGTCAGAGGCTCGTGCTTCTCGCCTATTACAACGGCTGGAGCCGCGAGCAATTGGCGGAGAAGTTTTCGGCGCCCGTCAACACGGTCAAGACGTGGCTGCGGCGCAGCATGTTGGATATCCGCGAATGCCTCGGACTATGAGGGCTGATGTTGTGAGGGTGGTTCTGGACTGCATGTGATGGCCTACACGGAAGACCATATCGCGCTTGCTGCGGAATATGCGCTCGGCACACTCGATGCCGACGAGCGCACGCAGGTTGCGATCATGATGGCGGTGGACACCGAGTTCGCCGCGATCGTGCAGGCGTGGGAATTCCGGCTCGGCGTGCTCAACCAGATGGTAGGCACGATCGAGCCGCGTCCGGTCGTGTGGGAGAACATCAGGTCCGAGCTCGCGCGGACGGGCTTCGCACAGCAGCCCCCCGCGCTGTCCGAAGCCTCGCCGCCGCCACCCGTACCGGAGTCTTTCTCGTTCGAAGCCGTGCCGCCGGAAGCGTCATCGGACCGCACGGAGCAACCGGAGCCGCAGCCTTCCGAAGCCGCGCAATCCGAAGCGGCGCAATCCGAAACCGCGCGCCCGGACCCCGATGCGCTTCCCGACATCGCGCCGGTCTTCATGCCGCAGGTCCATGCACCCGATCCTGATGTCGCGCGCGCGCCGCCGGCGCCGGTCGTGGACAACACCAATGTGATCCGGCTCGAGGGCCGCGTGAAGCGCTGGCGCACCGTCGCATCCGCCGTCGGCGCGCTTGCGGCCGCGCTGCTGGTGACGCTGTCGCTCCAGATCTTCCTGCCCGATGCGCTGCCTGGGGCCCTGCGTCCCGCGCCGCGCATCCAGACGGTCGAGGTCAAGACGCCGGCGCCGCTCGCGGCGTCGTCGCAATATGTCGCGCTGTTGCAGGGCCAGGCCGGTGGCCCCGCCTTCATCCTCACCATCGACGGTACGACCAGGAACTTCACCGTGCGCAAGGTCGGCGCGACGCCGGAGCCCGGCAAGAGCTTCGAGCTCTGGCTGATCTCCGACAAGCTGCCGCGCCCGCGCTCGCTCGGCGTGATCGGCAGCAGTGACTTCACCGCGCGTCCGCTGCTCGCCGCCTACGATGCCGACGTCGTCAACGGCGCCACCTACGCGGTCACCGTCGAGCAGCCCGGCGGCTCGCCCAATGGTCAGCCGACCTCGGCGCCGGTATTTTCCGGCAAGCTGATCGAGACCGTGCCGCCATCGCAGGCGCAGGTTCCGGCGAAGAAGTAGATTTCCATCGTCCGCCTGGCGAAAGCCAGGACCCATGACCCCAAGAGCTTGTTGCAAGAGTGAGCTGTGGCCACACCGGCGAGCAGCCGCTCCAATGCACGCTCGCCGTAGTTGGAGGTATGTGACCGCCACCATGATCACGTAGTCTCAAGCGCGGGCCCAGGCCATCCGTGGAGGAAGACGGATGATCAGGAATTTAGTGCACTGTCACCGAATTCCCAAAGCGCGTGAAGTCCGCAGCTTGACGCTTCTTGTGGTTCGAGTGGCCGCCGGCAGACGTCAGTCGCGAGAAGCTGAACTCTTATGCGTCCCCGAGAGCATTTCTGTTGCGCCCCTTCGGAGAAACGGCCCGCTCTGCTCCACGAGGTCCGCTTATTGAGTCATAGCGGACAGGATTTGCTCAGGTCGAGTTCTTCGCATTTTGACCCATCGGCGAAGTGGCAGCATCGCTCCACGAGGTCCGCTTGTTGAGGCATGGCGGACAAGATTTGCTCAGGTTGAGTTCTTCGCATTTTGACCCAAGACAGACATTGGCCGGTAGTCGCTATAATTTGAACTCTATTCTTCATGCGGGCGAAAGCGTGCTTAGCTATTGTGGTTGTAGGACAAATGAGGTGCTGCGTCCCATGCCGAAATGGCTTGTTGTACTTGTCGCTCTCCTCGCGGCTACCGCCTACATCCCTCAGGTCCGCCACAGGGTGATCAACTGGCTTAAGACGCACCCTGCGCTCATTGGCCCAGCGCTGACCATCATCGGAATAGCGGCAGCCTTGTATCTGTTCATCGATCCTACCACTGTCCTATTTTTGGCGGTTGTTGCAGTCGTCTCCGGTCTCGCTGCATTTTTTGACCCAAGAACGTATTCGAGCCAATGAGAACGTCGTAGGAAGGGAAGGATCGTACACCAAATGGGCTCGGTTTTTCTGCTCTGGCATAGTCGACCACTTGAAGGCGGCGTCGATGAAAACGAGACTGACGATAAGCTCATCGGGGTCTACAGCAGCGCTGCCGAAGCGGAAGCCGCAAGAAGGCGCAAACTCCAGTTTGAGGGTTTTCGCGACTATCCCGACTGTTTCCAAGTCAGCAAGATGGAAGTCGACAAGGATGCATGGAGCGAAGGGTTCGTCACTACAAAGACGTAAATGAACTTCGCGCCGATGTCCGGTTCTGGCCCAAAGCGTCAGTTTGCGTGGCGGCAAGACCATGTCCTTAGTTGGGGGTAAAGCCGACCTGCCGGTTGAGCGCCCGGACTTCTCACTTTGACCCGTTTCAGACGTTAGCTGCTCCGCCGACCATCCTTCGAGACGGGGCTCAAGTTCTAACTGCGGCCATCGGCCGGGGACTGCAACAACTATGTCAGTTGCACACTTCTGTGGCTGCGCTTATGGATGTGCTGTAATACTTCCGCTGCTCGACGTGACATCCGGGCTTGACGGGCCGGCAACCGGCACTCGAGCAGATCATCTGGCCACTTGATCTCGCTTGTTGCTTCGGAGGCACTGATTCGACCTGCTTGCGCTCGTCGTCTACTGCCTTCGGCGATTCACGCGCCGCGACAGGTTTCTTGTCTTGGCCTTTTTCACATTCGTTGTCGCTATTGATGTGATAGCCAGACCGGCACGTGATCCTGACACAGCTTTCGCCATCGGCCCTGAAGCCGCGCTCGCAGGCAAGTGGACAAACCCGACCGGGCTTGCCTTTGATGGCATCGAGTACTTCGAAGCTGGCAAGCTTGGTGTCGAATTTCGTCCCGGCAAATTTGTTGAACAGCGTCAAGGAGCGCTGTGAGGCGGTGTTCCAGTCACCGTCACTTGCGTTTGTCAGACAGCCCACGCGGTGCAACTCAGACTGAACCAGCTTGATCGTCTCTTGGGGCGAGAGAGATGGCTGCGGCGGCGTCGGCGGGAGATCCGCGACCTTCAGGTCGTCGTTCTTGTCGTTGGTTACCCTGGTGGCCGGCTGCGTCGTAAGCTCGGCTGCAGCCTTTTCCTTGGCAATCCTATCAGCAAGCGCGGCCTCGGCGGCCTGCTTTTCGGCAAGCGCTTTGTAAACGGCTGCCTCTGCATCCTTGCGCCGCTGCTCGGCTTCTGCTGCCTTCGTCTCTTCCGCCCTCTTGGCCTTTTCTGCCGCAAGCCGGGTGTTCTCGGCAGCTTTCGCGGCCGCCGCTGCCTTCTCCTGTTCAGCCCTGTTGGCGCGATCAGCAGCGAGACGTGCCTTCTCCTCCTCGGCCTGTCGCGCTTTGTCTGCTGCAGCAGCTCGCGCCTCTTCCGCCGCGATCTTGTTGAGCTGACCCTTTGCGAGACCGGCGTAAAACCCATCGGGATACTGCGCAAGGAATACGGTCCAGCCATCGCGGGTACCGAGTTGTAGCGCAAGTTCGTAGTTGCGGCGGACGGCCTCTTGCGGATCGGCTTGCGGTCCCATAGCCGGAGCGGCCGGGACCAGCGGCAGATCTTCGCCACCGAGAGAACCGTAGACGTAGGGCTCTTGGCGATAATCCGTGCTCTTGAGAACATCGTCGCGGACGAAGCCAAAGGCTTTACGGAGGTCGAGCCCGGGCTTTGGCAAACGCTCCACCACGGCCGTTGCAAATGGGCTGTTCTTCGAGGCGCCGTCTGACGCTGTCGAGCCGGCCTTTGCCGCAAAGGCGATCATCGTGTTCGGGCTTGAAGGCTCGACTTTAGCAAGACCGCGACCAATCGAACGGCTGGCCACGGTACGTTTCATCGATCCCGCGAACGGGTTGTCACGACAGGCATCGAGAATGACAAGGCGAAGCTGCTTGGCCGGTTCGATCGTCGCGAGAATACGGTCGAGCGGAAGTGCCTCGTCGTATACGTCCGTATCGACTTCCAGCGCAGCATCAGTTGGAACTAAATAGTTGATGCCATCGACCTCGATCCCGTGCCCCGCATAATAAACAACGGCGATGTCGGCATCCCGGCTCCGAAGGCCAAATTCCCTCAGCGTCTTCCGCGTCTCGGCAATGTTGAGATCAGTCCTGATCTCGACGAAATCGAACCCAGCTTTCTTGAACATGCCGCCAACCAGGGCGGCGTCATTCACAGGATTCGCCAGCTTCGGCACGCTCTTATAGGCGGAATTGCCTATCACCAGCGCGACCCGGCGTTCGGCGTGCGTCGGACCTATCGTCAAGGAAAGCAAAAGGATTAAGAAGAACCAGCCAAGTGCGCGCATGGAAGCCCCGAATATTTGCGCAGGGTATTCGCAGCTTGGGAGAATGCAAGTGGAACTCTGCGATGTCTCTGAGGGGCCGGGGCCTTTTGGACCACCTCATCAAACTACGGCTCGTAAGATGAACTAGGCCTCATCTGGCGGACTTTCATTCTGCCTTAGGCCGACTTCCGCTTCTGGCCCGTTGCCGCCGTTCGTTGACAGGGCCGCTATGTCTGGCTTCAGGAGATAAGCCGACCTAGGCTCAAGTCGGTTCGGAAGTCGGCCTGTGACCCAAAGCTGACTTCGCTCGACGTTTGTCTCAAGGCTTAGTTCGAAAAATCGCCGCCAGGACCCCCACCGGGAAACTTCTCTGGGGTGTCATCGGGCTTAATGCTGTCGCCTTGGACAAAGCCGACGACAATGATGGTAAGCAAAGCGATCTCGCCGAGAACCATTCCAGCTTCTCCGATCGGCATGGGTTGGCAATCGCAAAACACCGGGGTGAGGCCATCGCATCCTCTAGCGCTTTAGCGGTCGGTCGCTAAATCTGTCGGCGTATGCTGCGTCGGTCCAAAAGAACTCGTGAACGGCAATCACTTCACAGCCTGCCGCCTTGGCGAGCCCCATTGCTTCTACCGTAAAGTGTTGACCTGCGAGCAAGGTCGGGCCCCGCGGAGTTGGTATTTTTCCTAAAGCATGTGCAACCGCGCGTCCGGTGACAACACCATCCGGGAATTTGAGGACGAACGCGTATCTCGCCAGATTAGGATTTGCAGCGTATTGCTTGCCTAGCTTCGGACCAAGTACCTTCCTCATCGAAGGAACATCAGCCGGAACATCGCGCATGAAAGCAGGTTTGAGGCCCATCGTTCTGCTTACCCGCCGGGCTATTGCAATGCAACCCTAGCGGTAACAATACCGAGGTGGCTGATTTAACGCGATCAAAAGGCAGTCGGCTCAGCGAAAGCCTTAACATGGTGAATGTCCGCTTTTGGCCCATCAGCGAAGTGTCGGCGCACCTCGTTGAGGTCCGCTTATTAAGGCACGGCGGACTAGATTGGCTCAGTTTGAGTTCTTCGCATTTTGACCGATTCTGTTGAGAAAGGCGGCTGTTGCGACGCAGAGGGATCAGTGATTCAGTCAGTCTAGGTGATTACGGTGACAGTGCTGGGCTGCACCCCTGAAGTGAGACACGGTAATTTGCCGAGACAGGCATTTCGAGGATGACCTGTGCAGGACGAGGAGAGAACCGTCACTTTCCGACGGCGCTCAAATCCAAGGCGAGAACGTGCTGGAACGGTTCTGCTGATGTTTGACGAGCATCGAACGAAGATCGCCCCTCCATTGGATTTTCGGGACAGCGGGACGTTCGCGCGCCGCGTATGGCGACCAGCCGGTCGCGATTTCCGAAACGGGCTAGCATGGCATAGTGCCACTGTTTTGCCCGACGCGTCAAATGGTGTTCGTAAAATACGAATTCGTGCGGGCCTTGAATCGCGCCCGGCTGACGGCGTGTCCGGCTGCGAAAGCGAAGCCGCGCCGCAGATGCCGCGCTCCTTGCCGGTCTGCCGCTGATTTGCCCGACGCCGCAATGGCTTGACCGACTGCATCGTGTGCCGCCCGGCAGCCGCGTCTCTACTGTGCATGGGGTTGTTTTTCATTTTTTGCAGAAGGGCCCAGCGAGGAGGGGAGGGAGCGCAGCCTGCGCATCGCTCTGTCGCCCCGGTCCATCCGGTCGTCGTGATCCGACAAGTCCCGCCAAATCCGTCCCCGATTTGAACCTCTCCGCGTTTCGCGGCGTCAAATGCCCGGAATTTGCAGTCGACACCGCCGATCATGGTGCCGGAGAGGGGCGAGAAATCAGATGGATGCAGCGAGAACGCCGGGCATCTTCGTTCACCAATATGCGGGCCTGCCGATGGGTCCGGCCTTTGAGCATTGGCGCGAACGGGCTTTCGGTTCCTGCGGCCTGGACATCGGGCCGAGCCGTGGCGACAGCATAGATTGCCGGCTCCAGATCAGCGTGGTCGACAACATCGCGCTGGCCATTCCCGAAGGCGCCTCCGCGCAATATTCACGCACCCAGAGCCATCTTGCCGACGGCAGCGACGACCTCGTCCTGATCGCTGGCCATGCGGGCCTCGTCCGGGTCGGGCAGAACGGCCATACCGTCGAGCTTGCGCCGGCGCAGATGGTGCTCGTCGACATGGCCATCACCGGCACGGTCGGCCATACCGACGAGGATCGCTTCACCACCATCCGCATGCCGCGCCGGGCGCTGCTCGACATCAACCCGCGTGCCGAGGACAAGCTGTCGCAAGTGCTCTCCGACGGTGCAATCGCCGAGACGATCTTCCGCTACCATGCCCTTGCCGCCCATCATGCGCCGCATCTCGACGCCGTGGGCCAGCGCCTCACGGCGCAGCACATGGTCGATCTCGTCGGTCTTTTGCTCGGCACCGATGCGGAGCATGCAAGCCTCGCGCGCGGGCGAGGTCATGCGGCGGCCCGTCTCGATCTCATGCGCGCCGACGTGATGGCCGCTCTCGGCCGCAATGATCTCTGCCTGTCCGAGATCGCGACGCGCTCCGGCTTGAGCCCGCGCCAGGCTCAACGCCTGTTCGAGCAGGCCGGAACCACCTTCACCGAATTCGTGCTGGAGCAGCGCCTGCTGCAGGCGCGCAAGCTGCTCGGCGACCCCCGCGCCAGGACGCGCAAGATCAGCGACATCGCACACTCATCGGGCTTCTCCGACCTGTCCTATTTCAACCGCGCCTTCCGCAAGCGCTTTGGCGCGACGCCGTCGGAACTGCGCGAGGCCTGAGCCGCACCGAGAATTTGTGCTGCCGGCCGGTACCGCGACAGTTGGTCCGCCCGGCCGGATGAGCTATATCTGTCTGCGCGGTCGGACGCCTCGATCGCTCGTCGCTTCCTTGTCACTCTCTTGGGAATGCAGTCACGGACATGGCGCGTATCGTCGTGCTCGGCGCCGGATTTGCGGGTCTGTGGGCGGCCATCGGTGCCGCGCGCAAGCGCGACGAGATCGGTGCGGCCGGCAGTGACATCGAGATCCGCCTCGTCGATCGCAATCCCTATCACAACATCCGCGTCCGCAATTACGAGGTCGACCTCAGCGAGGTCGCGCTTCCGCTGCCGCAACTGCTGGATCCGATCGGCGTCAGTCACGGGATCGGCGAGGTCGAAGCCATCGATCCCGTCCGGCGCGAGATCTCGCTGGTCACCGGCGGCGGCGATGAGACGCTGGCCTATGACCGGCTGGTGCTGGCGCTCGGCAGCGAAGTGATGCGTCCCGACGTTCCCGGCCTTGTCGAGCATGCTTTCGACGTCGACACCTATGCCGCGGCGCTCCGACTCGAGGATCATCTGACTTCGCTTGGACGCAGCGCGCCCGCGCCGGGGCGCGCGACGGTCGTTGTGGTCGGCGCCGGCTTCACCGGCATCGAGGTCGCGGCCGAGATGCCCGACAGGCTGGCGCGCGCCGGCATCAATGGCAGCCGACGCATCATCCTGGTCGATCCCAATCCTGTGGTCGGCGCCAGCATCGGCGCGCATGCGCGTCCGGTCATCGAGACGGCATTGGCCTCGCTCGACGTCGAGACGCGGCTCGGCGTGCGCGTCGCATCCGTCGAGGCCGGCGGCCTGCGCCTGAGCTCTGGCGAGTTCATTCCGGCGCAGACGGTGATCTGGTGTGCCGGGATGCGCGCGAGCCCCTTGGCGGCGAGCTTTCCGGGTGCACGCGACCGCCTCGGGCGTCTTCTCGTCGATCCCTTCATGCGGGTTGCGGATGCCGACGGTGTGTTTGCGGCCGGCGACGTTGCCTCGAGCGTGGTCGACGGCTTGCATCCGACCGTGATGTCCTGCCAGTTCGCCCGCCCGATGGGCCGTTTCGCCGGGCACAATGTGGTGGCCGATCTCGCAGGCCTGCCGCTGCTCCCGCTGCGGATCGATTGGTATGTGACCGTGCTCGATCTCGGTGGCTGGGGCGCGCTCTATACGGAAGGGTGGGACCGCGAAGTCCGCACCACCGGCGCGGCCGCGAAGGCGACCAAGCAGACCATCAACCGAAAACGCATCTATCCGCCGCTCTCGGGACGCAAGGAGGAGCTGTTCGCTGCGGCAGCTCCGACCGTGCAGGCGCCGCCGCCGACCTATGGGGCGCGGTAGCGGATGCTCGTTGGAGGATTGACGGCAGTTCGCCCCACTCCGTCGCGATGACGGACCCCAGACATGAGAAAGCGCCCGTGGGGGGCGGGCGCTTTCTGTAGTCGACTTGGGGTTGGGGTCGTCTACATATCCACGTGGCGACTTTGGGGGGCTGATAAAGAGCCGCGTGAATTCCTGAAACTCATGTCTCCTTAGCGAACGAGTGAAGCGTTCGAGCTGGTGATCACAACCGGCTTGCCGGCCTTGATGACGCGGGCGGTCTGGGTCAGACCTTCGTCCGAACCCGTGCGCGCCGTGATGCCGAAGCCTGCCACCGCGATCCCTGCGACGAGGGCCACGACCACGATCTTCAGGTGGGTCGAGCGATCTGCGCTGTAAATCGAGTGGTTCATGGAAGGCTCCTGCCGCCATCTACCCGAAGTAGTCGCCGCCCTGTTCGGGCAGGTTCATGCTTCCGATGCCCAACAACCTAGTATTGGGGGGATTCGTTCCCAAGAGGCGATCACAAGAGCGTGACACGACGTGAGAGTCCGCGATCAGAAGCGGCCTCCAATCGTGCAATTATATAATTATTTCAAGTACGTAATGTGCCTGCAAGGCGTTTTATCGACATCTGGTCGACAAGGCGCCCGGAACTCAAAAACCATTTGCCTGTGGCCAAAAAACATACGGCTTCTTAAGGCAAATCAGATGCTTCCGACCGTTTTCAACCTTGCCCTCGGGTGGATTTCCGCCTGCGACAGCACGGTGGTCTGGGCCCGAAACCGCTCGACCAGGGAGCGCACGAAGGGACGAATTGCCGCAGAGGTGACCAGCACCGGCGCCTCGCCCTCGCGGGCGGCGCGTTCGAACGCCTCGCGCACGCCGGTCATGAACTCCGACAGCTTCGAGGGCTGCATCGCGAGGCTGCGCTCCTCGCCCTGGCCGATGATGGATTCGGCAAAGGCCTGCTCCCACCGCGCCGACAATGCGATCAGCGGCAGATAACCGTTGTAGGAGGTGTTCTGCGCGCAGATCTGCCGCGCCAGCCGCGCGCGGACGTGCTCGACCATGGTGGCGGGATTGCGCGAGAAAGCGAGCGAATCCGCGATGCCCTCGAGGATCGTCGAGAGGTCGCGGATCGAGATGCGCTCGGCGAGCAGCAGCTGCAGCACGCGCTGGATGCCGGAGACCGTGACCTGTCCCGGCACGATGTCCTTGACCAGCTCGCTCTGCTCCTTCGGCAGCTCCTTGAGCAGCTTCTGCACCTCGCCATAGGAGAGCAGGTCCGACATGTTGGCCTTGAGCAGCTCGGTGAGGTGGGTCGAGAGCACGGTCGCGGCGTCGACGACGGTATAGCCCTTGAGCGAGGCCTCCTCCTTGAGGCTGGCATCGACCCAGGTCGCGGGCAGGCCGAAGGTCGGCTCGGTGGTGTGGATGCCGGGCACCTGCACCTGGCTGCCGCCGGGGTCCATGACCATGAACTGGTTCGGCCAGATCTTGCCGGAGCCCGCGTCGACTTCCTTGATCTTGATGATGTAGGTGTTGGCTTCGAGCTGGACGTTGTCGAGAATGCGCACGGCGGGCATCACAAAACCCATCTCGATCGCGAGCGAGCGGCGCAGCGCCTTGATCTGCTCGGTGAGGCGGTCGGTGCCGTCCGGCCCGTTGACGAGCGGCAGCAGCGCATAGCCGAGCTCGATCTTGAGGTCGTCGATCTTGAGTGCAGCCGAGATCGGCTCCTCGGTCGCAGCGGCGCCCGGCGCGCCCGGCGTTCCCGGTGCAGGTGCGGTCTTTGCAATTTCGGCAGCCCTTGCAGTCGCCCGGTTGCGGTTGCGGGCGTGCCAGGCGAGCGCGCCGGCGCCGGCGCCGAGCGCCAGGAACGGAAGGGTCGGGATGCCCGGCAGCGCCGCCAGCACCAGCATGACCGCCGCGGACATCGCGAGCGCCTGCGGGTAGCCGGAGAACTGCTTCATCAGCGCCTTGTCGGCAGCGCCCGAGACGCCGGCCTTGGAGACGAGCAGGCCGGCCGCGGTCGAGACGATCAGCGCCGGCACCTGGGTGACGAGGCCGTCACCGACGGTCAGCAGCGTGTAGCTGCGGCCGGCGTCGGCAAAGGAGAGGCCCTGCTGCGCCACGCCGATGATCATGCCGCCGACGACGTTGATGAAGACGATCAGGAGGCCCGCGATGGCGTCGCCGCGAACGAATTTCGAGGCACCGTCCATGGCGCCGAAGAAGCCGCTCTCGTCCTCCAGGTCCTTGCGGCGCTGCTTGGCGACCGCCTCGTCGATCAGGCCGGCGGAGAGGTCGGCGTCGATCGCCATCTGCTTGCCGGGCATGGCGTCGAGGTGGAAGCGGGCGGCGACTTCGGCGATACGGCCCGAACCCTTGGTGATGACCACGAAGTTGACGATGATCAGGATGGCGAAGACGATGATGCCGATGACGAAATTGCCGCCCATCACGAAGCTGCCGAAGGCCTCGATGACGTGACCGGCGGCATCCGTGCCCTCGTGCCCGTGCGACAGGATCAGGCGGGTGGAGGCCATGTTGAGCGACAGGCGCAGCATGGTCGAGATCAGCAGGACGGTCGGGAAGGCGGAAAATTCCAGCGGCGCCTGGATGAACAGCGACGTCATCAGGATCAGGATCGAGAGCGTGATCGAGATCGCCAGGAACAGGTCCAGCACGATCGCGGGCAGCGGGAGGATCAGCACCACCAGGATGGTGAGGACGCCGAGGGCCAGCGCGATATCGCCGCGCTTGAGGATGTTCCCGACCTCGGCAAGGGTGGGGAAGCCGGCGTTCGTGCTGCCTACGCCCTGTCCCGCGGTGACGTCGACCATGGTAGCTGCTCCCCCGCGCGACTGCCGTCCGCGCGCCCCAATTGTCTGCGCGGCGGCCGAAGGGCCGCCGTTCCGAAAGTGAGGCACCGCACTGGCGTCCACGGGGGCTCCCGTCTTACGCGGCTGACGACACTCGACTTCACTCGGCAATTCTTGCCGGGTGTATGGTTAGCAAACGGTTAACGGAGGGTGCGGGCAAGCGTGAAGGGAGAGGGCGTCGGGGGGCCCCGAGAGATCATTCCAGGCGGAGGCTCTGGGCGGCGAACCAACAGCCACCCAGCCTCAGGCCTTAGACGGGAACCGCCACTTCACGCTCCGGATCTACAGCGCGTCCAGGACATCGGCCTTGCCCATGGGCGACGGTGCGGTCGTCCCCTTCCTGATCGACTCCGCAACGTAACGAAGCTCGAGATTCTTCACGAACCAATAAAGGGCAAAGGCCCAGAGGCCGGACCATTCCACATACAGGATGTAGGAATCGTTCTCTCGATCCGTATGCAGGAAATGCATGATGACCGAGCCTGCCATGGCCAGCAACATGTAGGTGCCGATCAGGAAGTAGGCCCTCCTGAACCATTTGCGGGCCGCACTGTCCTTCTTGAGCTTCGACAGCGTCGAGTCCGAGTACCAGAATATGATGATGCCGATACAGGCGAACGCCAGCACCGCGCTGATTCCGTGCAGCGTCACATTCGGAAGGCCGAACGATGCGAGTGTGAATGGACTCGTCTTGCCGGAGACGGCCATGGGAAAGATCGCAACGCCCAGGACAAATGCGCCGGTAAGGCTGAGCCAGCGGTCTTCATTTTTCGAGAAGCCCTTGTAGCGGTACAAGAACACGCCGACAGCGAAGAGGAAACCGCAGAACCAAAGCCGGACGGGATAGAGATCCGCCCTGCCTTGAACCGCGTCCTGGGCAAAATAGTAATCGCTCAACGAGGGCTGGAGACGAATGCCCCAAAGGAGTCCGATCAAGATGACGACGACCGGGAAAGCCGCAGTCAGCGCGCCCATCCGTGTTCGCAGTTTGCGGTAGTTTTCAACAATAGCCTTGTCGATATGATCCTGCTCCATAATGCGCTCCATGACTCAAATAAGGGTCATCTTGCCATTATTTAAAGTTGTGGAAAAGAGAGAGGTATCTCTGCGGGCGTCGCCGTTTAAGTCATGGTGGCGATCCCCGAACCTCGAGATTCCGGGGTTCGATGCAGCGCATCGCCCCCGGAACGACGAGGGCTGCCTACTTCGCCTTCTCTATTCTGGTCACCGTATACCCCGAAGCCGCCTCCTCGGCTTCGAAGGTGACCTTGTCGCCGACCTTCACCTGCTTGAGCAAGGCAGGGTCCCTGACCCGGTAGACCATGGTCATGGGTTCATCCATGCCGAGGCTTTTCGCCGGTCCGTGCTTGAGCGTGATCTTGCCGGTGCCTTCGTCGATCTTCTTGACCTCGCCGCTGATCGCGGCGCCCTGGGCCGCGAAGGCTCCGGCGGCAAGACCGACGGTCAGCGCCAACGCGGCAGCGATACGGATGATGCGGTTCATCGAAGGCTCCCTCGTTACTTCACGGTGACGTGGCCGACCATGCCGTAGTCGCGGTGGTCGGGGATCAGGCAGGAAAACTCGAATGTGCCGGCCTTGCTGAATTTCCAGAGGATCTCGGCCGTCTTGTTCGGTGCTAGCCGCACGCCGTTGGGGTCGTCGTGCTCCATGTGCGGATGCTTCTTCATCTCCACCGCATGCGCGAGATTCTCCTTGGTGGTGGCGAGCAGGAATTCGTGGTCCTCCTTGCCGACATTGCGCAGCACGAAACGGATCTGCTCGCCGCGTTTGACCTCGATCCTGGCGGGCGTGTAGTCCATTTCGTTCATCAAGATCTCGATCGTGCGGGCGGGCTTCTTGGAATCGCCGGGCTCGCCGGCCGAAAAGGTCCCATGCCCGTGCTGCTCGTGGGCAAAGGCCGGCGCGATCGAAAGCGCAGCCAGCGCGAGGGCGAGTTTGATCGTCTTGTTCATTGGTCTCTCCAGTTGGTGGTGGTTCATCGGCAAGCTCACATCTTCATGTTCTTCATCGGCGGGCCGCCTGGTTGTTGCCGCGGCGGCTCCGGGGCCGGCGGCGTGATCTCGTAGGCGACGGTGCCTTGCGGGAACTGGTAGGCACCTGGATCGCGATAATCGTCGCGCGCGAGGTCCTCGCGGATCTTCATCACCGTGAACATGCCGCCCATCTCGATCGGGCCGAACTGGCCGGTGCCGGTCATCATCGGCAGCGTGTTGTCGGGCGCGGGCATCTCCATGTTGCCCATCGCCATGCCGGTCGAGCCCATCGCCATGCTGTCGGGCGCGAGCTTGCCGACGGCCTTGGCGAGATCCTTGCGCGACACGCCGATCAGATTGCGCACCGCGTGTCCCATCGCATTCATGGTGTGATGCGACTTGTGGCAGTGGAACGCCCAGTCGCCGGGATTGTCGGCGAGCACGTCGAACACGCGCACCGCGCCGACCGGCACGTCGGTCGTCGTCTCAGGATATTGCGCGCTCTCCGGAATCCAGCCGCCGTCGGTGCAGGTCACCGCAAAGCTGTGGCCGTGCAGATGAATCGGATGGTTGGTCATGCTGAGATTGCCGATGCGCACGCGCACCTTGTCGCCGAGCCTGACCGGCAAGGGATCGATGCCGGGAAACACCCGCGCATTCCAGGTCCACATGTTGAAGTCGGTCATCTCGTTGACCTGCGGCAGATAGGTGCCGGGATCGACGCGATAGGTGCTCATCACGAAGACGAAGTCGCGGTCGACGGCGCCGAAGTTCGGATCGCGCGGATGCACGACGACCATGCCCATCATGCCCATCGCCATCTGCACCATTTCGTCGGAATGCGGGTGGTACATGAAGGTCCCGCTCTTCTTCATCTCGAACTCGTAGACGAAGGTCTTGCCAGGCTGGATGTGCGGCTGGGTCAGTCCGCCGACACCGTCCATGCCGCTGGGAATGATCATGCCGTGCCAGTGCACGGTGGTGTATTCGGGCAATCTGTTGGTGACGAAGATACGAACCTTGTCGCCTTCGACGGCCTCGATCGTCGGTCCCGGCGACTGGCCGTTATAGCCCCACAAATTCACCTTCATGCCCTCGGCGAACTCGCGCACCACGGGCTCGGCGACGAGATGGAATTCCTTCCAGTCGCCGTTCATGCGGAACGGCAGCGACCAGCCGTTCAGCGTAACGACGGGGTGATAGTCCGGGCCGCTGGTCGGATGCAGCGGCGGCTGCATCACCACCTTGTCCATGTGCGGGGCTTCCGGGATCGAGGCGGCCTGCACGCGGCCGCTGACGACGGATGCGCTGGCTAGCGCGGCAGTGCCCAGGAATCCTCGGCGGGAAAACATCTCGGCCTCCATGTCAGTGGCCGCCGTCGGCAGGCGCTGCCGCGGCGATGGTGGTTGAATTGTCGCCGCCGGCCGCAGGCGCGCCGCCGCCGTTGACGGCGGTCTGCAAGTCGGACTGGGCGAGGAAGAACTTCTGCCTGGCATCGATCGCGCCGCGCAGCGATGCGAGGCGCTGTCGTGCCTCGGTGAGCAGCGCGAAGATATCGACCTGCATGCTGGAGAAGCGGAGCTGCATTTCCTCGGTGATGATCTTGCGCAGCGGCAGGATCTCGCGCTGGTAGTGGCTCGCGATGTCGTAGCTGGAGCGGTAGATCCGATAGGCATCGCGCGCTTCCGAGCGGACGTTCACGGCGCGCTCGGTCAGACGATTGAAGGCGAGGTTGTAGGTCTCGGCTGCCTGCCGCACCCGAACCTCGCCGCCGTCGAAGATCGGGATCTGGAACTGCACGTCGAAGCCGCGTTCGCGGAACGGCGCTCCTTCCGGATCCTGGGTGCGGCGCGAGATCCCGGCGAGGTCGAGCAGCGTCACGAAGCGCGTGGCCTCGGTGAGGTTCAGCGATTTCGCCAGCGCCGTCAATTCCAGCCGCGCGATCTGCAGGTCGATGCGATGGGCGACCGCGTCGGTTTCGATCGACGGCAATGCCCGCGGCCGGCGCGGCAGCGGCGGCATTTGATTGGGCAGGCGGAAGTCGAGGCCGCCGTCCCACAATCCCATCAGGCGCGCAAGCTTTTCGCGCGCGCTCGTCGCCGTCTGCCGCGCGGTCGCGAGGTCGGCGGCGGTTTCGGCGTAAAACACCTGCTCGCGGGCCTGGTCGAGCTTGTTGATCGAGCCGGTCTCGCCGAGCTTGACCGCGAGTTGTGCGGTCGATTCCGCCGTCGCCTTCGCGTCCGTCAGCAGCACCACCATCTCGTTGCCGGCCACGGCGCGGACATAGGCGCCGCGGACATCGGCGGCGAGCCGCAGCGTCGCCAGCGCTGCACGCAACTGCGCCTGACGAAAGCGGTCGCGGGCGATGTCGGAGCGGAACGGCAGGGTGGCGAGTGCGAGGATGTCGCCGACCACCTGGCGCTCGATTTCGCTGGCGCCATTGCCTGAGATCCGCGAGATCGAGAACACCGGATTGGGCGGCAGGCTTTGCTCGACGAGATCGGTCTCGGCCAGCGCCAGCTCGTTATAGGCCGCTTGCAATCCCCTGTTGTTGAGCAGCGCGATCTGCACGGCGGTCTCGGTGGTCAGCGTTCGCGCCAGCAAGCGGCGGACGGCCGCGTTGACGGCCTCCGCGCCCTCGGCCGACCGGACGAAGGCGACATCCTTATTGATGGTCTGGCTGGTTAGGTCCGAGACCGTCGTCATGCCTCCGTCCGGCGAGAATGCCATGCAGCCGGAGAGTCCGAACGCAGTGAGGACGAGCAGGCCCCGCGCGAGATGATGTGTCATGGCGCGCTCCTACCGGTCCTGCTTGGGCTGCGGCGCGACGTTCTCGTTGCGCTCGCGCCATGGTGCCGGCGTCGCAGGCCGCAGGCTGGTATACGGCGCGATGGTCGACCGATAGCTGGTGCGTGCGACCTTTGCCGAGGGATCGGCAGGATCGACGCCGGCGACCTGCGTCGTTGCCGGCATGCAGCCGGACAGTGCCAGCGCAGCCACGGCCAGCAGCGGCCAGTTAAATAGAAAGTGTCGTCGTCCAAGCGCCGCGGACGCGGCGGCGGACTTCGCCCCGGAAAGCGTCAACATGATTCATCCCTGATCTGTCGTAGGACCACAGGTGCACGCGCGCGGATGCGCGTCGGCCTGACGTCGTCGCGTCAGATCAGGCGATGGGAGGGCGGTAGAGCAGGGGCGGCGCGGCGCTGTGCAGGATCGCCACGATCTCGGGCGCACAGGCGGAAACCGGCTGAAGCGGCTTTGCGAAGCTGGGCAGATCGGCCGGCAACGCGCTCACACACATCATCGCGCAGCACGGTCCGGCCGTGCCCTTGCCGCCGTGGTGATGGGGCGCCGGCGCGTCCTGTGCAGCGGCCTGGTGATGCGCATGTGCCCCCGCATTGTCATGCGAGGAGTCGCCATGTGTATGGCTCGTCTGCATCTGATGGTGCGCGGGCACGATGTCGCCGAGCAGAACGTCGTCGCCGAGGCATGGCGCGGGGCCATGACCCCAGGCGAGGCTTGCTGCCGGCGCGAGCACGCAGAACAGATAGGCGAGGGCAATGAGGCGCCCCACCCTGATCCGCATCGATCGTGTCAATCGCAGCAACATTCCGTCGACATGCTCTCCGCGCGGCAATGTTGCACACGCTGATTGCAAATTAACGGCAAAGCGCGCGTTCGCCAAGCTCCTTCTTACCGCAGTGCACCGTGCATGCCCAATATCGCGCCACGCTGCTTGACCCTGCGGCCCCCTGCGGGCCATGGTCCGGCCCGTGCACGCGCCAAATCATCCAGAACAAACACCCGAGACATTCAGCCCTGATTCCCGTCGGGCCTGGATGCGGCTCGTCATTGCGCTGCTGATCGGCTCGATCGGCGGCGTCGGCATGTGGGCGATCGTGGTCATGATTCCCGCGGTGCAGGCTGAATTTGCCGCCACGCGCGGCGCGGTGTCGCTGGCTTTCACCCTCCTGATGTTCGGGTTCGGGCTTGGCGGCGTGATCGCCGGCAAGATCACCGACCGGTTCGGCATCGTGCCGGCGATGGCGATCAGCATCGCGTTCCTCGGCGTCGCCAATGTGCTCGCGGGCCTGTCGACCCAGCTCTGGCAGTTCGTGGCGGCGTATTTCCTGATCGGTCTCGGCACGTCGGCGACCTTCGCGCCGCTGATGGCGGAGGCGTCGCACTGGTTCGAGCGTTATCGCGGCCTTGCCGTGACCATCGTCGCCAGCGGCAATTACGTCGCCGGCACGATGTGGCCGCCGCTCGTGAGCTTTGGCATGCAGACGATCGGCTGGCGCTACACCCATATCGGGATCGGCATCGTGTGCGTCGGTCTGATGTCCATCCTGGTGCTGGTCCTGCGCGCGCAGATGGGCGACGACAAGGTCCGCAATCACGCCAATGCGCCGCCGCCGCGGGTCGATCTCAAGCTGTCGACCAACACGCTGACCGTGCTGCTCTCGATCGCCAGCATCTCCTGCTGCGTCGCCATGGCGATGCCGCAGGTGCATATCGTCGCCTATTGTGGCGACCTCGGTTATGGCGTGGCGCGCGGCGCCGAAATGCTCTCGTTGATGATGGCCTGCGGCATCGTCAGCCGCATCGGCTCGGGCTACCTCGCGGACAAGATCGGCGGCATCCCCACGCTTCTGGTCGGTGCTCTCGCGCAAGGCTTTGCGCTGGTGTTTTACCTGTTCTTCGACAGCCTCACCTCGCTCTATCTGATCTCCGCCATGTTCGGCCTGTTCCAGGGCGGCATCGTGCCGAGCTACGCCATCATCGTGCGCGAGGCGATGCCGGCGAGCCAGGCAGCAACGCGCGTCGGCATCGTGATCTTTGCCTCGGTGTTCGGCATGTCCTTCGGCGGCTGGGTGTCGGGCGTCATCTTCGACGCGACCGGATCGTATGCTGCAGCCTTCGCCAACGGCGTGGCGTGGAATGGCGTCAATATCGTCATCGTCGTGACACTGCTGATCCGGTCGCGGATGAATGCGGTCAGGACCGGGCCGGGTTTTGCGACCTAAACCGCCTGTCCCGCCTTCAGCAGCGAACAACCCGTGATCTTGTAGCTGCCGTCCGGCTGCAGCTCGAGCGTGTAGAGCGCCTCCCAGGCCTCGCCATTGGCATCCACGATGTGGACACGCTGCGCGACCCGGTTGCCTTCGGTCTTGCTCTCGCCGAACTCAAAGCTCTTGTGTCGATAGACCGGCGGGTAGCCGTTTTGCACCATGGACATGAAGATGTCGGGCGCGGGGAAGATCTCCCGGATCGCCGGCGCGGCATGGGAATAGGCCCCGGCCGCATCATCGTGCGTAAAAGCCTGTTCCTGGGCGCGGATGACGCCCTGCGCCGCAGTGACGTCGTCGGCGAATGCTGGAGCTGTGCCGAAGACGATCGTAAGGATGACGAGCAAAGCGGCAATGCGCATAACAGGCTCCGCGTTGAAACCCCGGCGATGCTGATCTTAGCATGACCTTAGGTAAGTACGGCGCGCTATCGCTTCCGTTTCACCGCCGGCTTCGCAGGCTTGGGAAGCCGAACCTTGGGCTTGCCGGCCGGTTGTACCCGCAGCCCGTCGACGAACACGTCGAGCATCCGCAGCACCGAGGATTGCCAGCCCGGCTGGTCGTGCATGTAGCACATGCCGAAGAACGCGCGCAGCAAGTCCTCGGGACTGACGTCCGCGCGCATCGCGCCAGCCGCGGCTGCGCGATCGAGCAGCGAGCCGATCGCCTTGGTCAGGCGCTCAAAGGAAAAGGCATGCAACTCCGACCCGCTTTGCACCGCGAGCGCCAAGGCTGCCACCATGCCCTTCTTGGTGGCAACGAATTCGACCCCTGAGCGCAGCCAGCGCCGCAGCGCATCCACCGGGTCCTTGGCGTTCTTCAACTGCTCGGCGAGCTCGCTGAGCTGCTCGACCTCGCGCCGGTACACCGCCTCGAACAAATCCTCGCGCGTCGGAAAATGCCGATAGAGTGTGCCGATGCCGACGCCGGCACGCTTGGCCACGGCCTCGAGGCTCGCCTCCGGACCGCCCGCGTTGAACACGGTCTTGGCCGCCTCGAGCACGCGCTCGCGATTGCGCACGGCGTCGGCGCGGGGCTTGCGGGTCTGGTCGGTGTGGTCGTCCATGCCGGCAATGTAGATCACGAATTGGTTAGATTGAACCCTGCAATGAACCCTTGCAGGGCTGCATCGCGTTGTCCGCGTTCGGGCTTTTGACGAATTCCAAATATTTTTCGGCGGCCCTTGTTAAACGGAGGGTGCCTCCGTATCTTCGTCGAGACGTTGGCTCGGATTGTGTCCGGGCGGCGCAGATCGACGGCGGCCACGGCGGTGGCGCGCTGCGCGATCACCCATGTCCATATCTGATCGGAGCCTTGTATGAACCACTCCATCAGCCTCACCGTGAACGGTGCGCGGCGCGACTTCGTCCTCGACGATCCGCGCGTCACGCTGCTCGATCTGCTGCGTGAGCGCCTCCATCTCACCGGAACCAAGAAGGGATGTGACCGCGGCCAATGCGGCGCCTGCACCATTCTGGTCGACGGCAAGCGCATCAACTCCTGCCTCGCACTCGCCATCAGTCATGACGGTGCCGACATCCTCACCATCGAGGGCGTCGCGCGCGGCGACCAGCTTCACCCCGTGCAGGCCGCCTTCATTGCCCATGACGGCTTTCAATGCGGCTTCTGCACGCCCGGCCAGATCATGAGCGCCATCGGCATGATGAGCGAGGCGCAGGCCGGCAACGATCCCGAGCGCATCCGCGAATGCATGAGCGGCAATCTGTGCCGCTGCGGCGCCTATGCCGGCATCGTCGATGCCGTGCTCGAGGCGCAGGCCGGCATGGACGAATCCAATCAGAGGCGCTCCGCATGAAACAGTTCGATTATGTCAAGCCCGGCACGGTCGCCGAGGCCGTCGCCGCCGCGGCTCAGCCGGGCGCCGTCTATCTTGCCGCCGGCACCAATCTGCTCGATCTGATGAAGGGTGGCGTCAGCCGACCGGATCGTCTGGTCGACGTCACGCATCTGGGCGGCCTCGATCAGATCGAGCATCTCGCCGACGGTAGTGTGCGCATTGGCGCGCTGGTGAGCAACGCCGATCTCGCGCATGACGCGGACTTTGCAAAGGCCTATCCGGCCGTCGCCGAAGCGCTGCTCTCCGGCGCATCGGCGCAACTGCGCAATGCCGCCACCGTGGGCGGCAATCTGCTGCAACGGACGCGCTGCGCGTATTTCTATGACACCGCCAGCCGCTGCAACAAGCGCGAGGCCGGCAGCGGATGCGACGCGCGCGAGGGCGAGAACCGAAGCCACGCCGTGCTCGGCTGGAGCGAAAACTGCATCGCGACGCATCCGTCGGACTTCTGCGTGCCGCTGGTCGCATTCGATGCCGTCGTCGAGATCGAGGGCAGGAACGGGCGGCGCGAGATCGCGCTCGACGAGCTGCATCGCCTGCCGGGCGCTGCGCCCGAGCGCGAATCGGCGCTCGAACCGGGTGATCTCATCGTCGCCGTGCGTCTGCCGCCTGCGGCGCGCGGCTTTGCCGCGCATGCGCGCTACCTGAAGGTTCGCGAGCGCACTTCCTACGCGTTTGCCGTCGTCTCGGCCGCCGCTGCGTTGCGAATCGAGAACGGCAGGATCGGGGAGGCGCGGCTTGCGCTCGGCGGCGTCGCCGCAAAGCCCTGGCGCGCCCGCGCCGCGGAGGACGTGCTCAGGAACGTCGCGCCGACGGCAGACGCGTTCCAGGAGGCCGCCTGGCGTGCGCTCACCGACGCAAAACCGTCCGGTGACAACGCCTTCAAGATCGAGCTCGCGCGCCGCATCGTCGTGCGCGCGCTGACCCTCGCCGCTGCCGGCACGCCCGCGCGCATCCCCGCGCTGCCGGCCTCTTCCTTTGCCTCGACGTCCGGAGCCATTCATGCCTGAGCTCAACCTGACCAGCGCGCCCGCCCATCTGCGCCACGGCTCGAACATCGGCCAGCCCCTGACCCGCCGCGACGGCATCCTCAAGGTGAAGGGGCAGGCGACATACGCCGCCGACAATCACCCGCCGGGCATGCTGTTTGCGGTCATGGCTGTTGCCAGCATTTCACGCGGCCGCGTGACCGCGCTCGATGTCGCCGCCGCCAAGCGCCATCCCGGCGTCGTCGACGTCATGACACCGGACCACAAGCCGCAGCTTGCGATCGACCCCGAGATCAAGACCAATCCGTTCGTGTTCCGGATGGAGGTGTTGCAGAGCAACGAGGTCCGCTACGCCAACCAGCCCATTGCCGTCGTGATCGCCGAAACGCTGGAGGCGGCGACGGAAGGCGCGGTGCTGCTGGCGCCGCGTTACGAGACGCTGCCCGCCCTCGTCGGGCTCGATGCCGGCGAAAGCTTCGTGCCGCCTGTCGTCGGTGTCGGCAACCCCACCGAAAATCACCGCGGCGACGTCGAGGCCGGTCTCGCGTCGGCCGACAAGCAGATCGACGCGACTTACGAGACGCCGCCGCAATATCACAACGCCATGGAGCCGCATGCGATCGTGGCCGCCTGGGACGGCGACAGCGTGCAGATCGACATGCCGACCCAGGGGCTCATGCTGTCGCTTGCGCGCGTGGCTGAGCTGTTCGGCATTGCCCACGACAAGATCCACATCCGCAGCCCCTTCCTCGGCGGCGGCTTCGGCTCCAAGGGATTGATGGCGGGCCCCCCGGTCCTCGGTCTCATGGCTGCCAAGCTCGTCGGCAAGCCCGTCAAGCTCGTGCTGCGTCGTGAGCAGATGTACGGTCCGGTCGGCCATCGCGCGCCGACGCGGCAGCGGCTGCGCATCGGCGCCGATGGCGAGGGGCGTCTGACCGCGCTCGATCATCATGCCAGAACGGTGTCGAGCACGTTCGATGATTTCTACGAACCGGCTGCCGATGCCTCGCACACGCTCTATGCGGCTCCTGCGATCCGCACCTCGCATGATGCCGTGCGCGTCAATACCGGCACCCCTTTGTTCATGCGCGCGCCCGGCGAGGCGACCGGCTCGATCGCGCTGGAGAGCGCGATCGACGAGATGGCCTGGGCCTGCGGCATCGATCCGCTCGCCTTTCGCCTCCAGAACTATGCCGAGGTCGAGCCGATCACCGGCAAACCGTTTTCGTCCAAGGCATTGCGTGCCTGCTACGAGCAGGGCGCGGCGCGCTTCGGCTGGGCGAAGCGACCGCTCCAGCCGCGGCAGATGCGCGACGATGCCGGCCTCCTGGTCGGCTGGGGCATGGGCACCGCGACCTTCCCGGCGTTGATGTTCCAGGCCGAGGCACGTGCAGTTCTTCGCGGCGACGGCTCCGGCGCCATGGAGATCGGCGCGCATGACATGGGGCAGGGCGCCTGGACGGCGCTGGCCCAAATCGCAGCCGACGAGCTCGGGCTCGATATCGACCGGGTCGAGTTCAAGGCCGGCACGTCGGACCTGCCCGATGCCGGCATCGCCGGCGGCTCGGCGCATACCGCGACTGCGGGTGCCGCGATCCACAGCGCCGGCGCAGCCGTGATCGCAAAGCTCGCCGATCTCGCAACCGGTGACGAGCGCTCGCCGCTGTTCGGCGCCGGCAATGCCGGCGTGATCGCGCGCGACGGCAGGCTGATCCGGCGTGACGACCAGAGCCGCAGCGAGAGCTATCCCGAGATTCTCGCGCGCGCAGGCGTCGCCGAGGTCGAGGCGCGCGGCACCGGTGCGCCGAATCCGGCGGCGATGGAGGAGTATGCGATGCACGCCCACGGCGCGGTGTTCGCGGAGGTGAAGGTCGATCCCGAGCTCGGCCAGGTCCGGGTCACGCGCATGGTCGGTGCGTTCGCGGCCGGGCGCATCGTCAATCCGCGCATGGTGCAGAGTCAGCTGTTCGGCGGCATGATCTGGGGCATGTCGTTCGCGCTGCACGAGGAGGCCATCACCGACCGCCGCAGCGGGAGGATCATGAACGCCAATCTCGGCGAGTACCACATCCCCGTGAACGCCGACGTGCCGCCGCTCGACGTGATCACGGTCGAGGAGCACGATCCGCACGTCAATGCGCTCGGCATCAAGGGCGTCGGCGAGATCGGCATCACCGGCAGCGCCGGCGCGGTCGCCAACGCGGTCTGGCATGCGACGGGCATCCGTGTGCGTCGTTTCCCGATCAGGATCGAGGAATTGCTGACGCCGCTTTGAGGCAAAAAAAGCGGGACGAGCTGGTCTCGTTCCGCCGCGTCCTGCTAGTGCAACTTCTTGCGGAGGGCCTTGAGAGCCTCTCGCTGCGTCTCGATGTAGTCGGCGATCATCTTACGCAGCTCCTGCGAATGGAGCTTGTCAGTGTCGCGCTGCACTTCATCGAGCGCAGCCTCTGCATTGGCGAGCGTGATCTTCATCTGCGAGCCCGGTTAGAATGCGGCGCCGGAATGTCTCTCGGCTACGGCTCGCATCATATAGAGGATCGGCTCGCGGAAATTGAGATGGCTCAATCTCCGTAAGACACCGGGGCACTCCGTAAGATTCCGGATAATTTCAAAACGTCGGCGGCGTGCAGGCCGAGATCACCTCGCACGGCCTGCCGCCGACGCAGCGGAAGCGATGCGGGCGGCGGCTCTCGAAATAATAGGCATCGCCCGGATTGAGGATGCGGCGCTCGTCCTCGACGGTGACTTCGAGCTTGCCCGAAATCACGATGCCGCCTTCCTCGCCGTCATGGACGAGGTGCACCCGTCCCGTGTCGCTGCCGGGCTCGTAGCGCTCCTTCAGGATCTGAAGGCTGCGGCCGAACAGATTGTCGCCGATCTGGCGATACGAGATCGGCTTCTTGCCGACCTCGGTCAGCTCTTCGGAGCGGTAGAAGATCTTGCGCCGCGTCTCCGGCTCCAGCGCGAAGAATTCGGCGAGCCCCATCGGGATGCCGTCGAGGATGCGCTTGAGCGCGCCGACCGACGGGTTCATCTGGTTGGATTCGATCAGCGAGATCGTCGAATTGGTGACCCCTGAGCGCTTGGCGAGCTCACGCTGCGACAGCTTCTGGCGGGCCCGGATGAATCGCAGCCGTCCACCGATGTCGACGCTCATGCCCGGAATCCCTGTTGCAAGTGTTGCGGATCGGGCAAATATGGACCAGCACCCCCAGCTAAATCAATGGGTTGCGGCAGCGCAGAAAAGGACTTGTTGACTGGCCTGAGCCGTGGCTCTGCTAACGGGTCAGCAAAGGAGCGTGGCCCGTGACCCTTCATCAGATTCCGAACACCATCAAGACCGATTCGTTCTGGATGCCGTTCACGGCCAACCGGCAGTTCAAGAAGGCGCCGCGCCTGTTTTCCTCGGCCGAGGGCATGCACTACACCACCGTCGACGGCCGCAAGGTGATCGACGGCTCCGCCGGTCTCTGGTGCGTCAATGCCGGCCACGGCCGCAAGCAGATCGCGGCTGCGGTCGAGCGGCAACTGATGACGCTGGACTTCGCGCCGTCGTTCCAGATGGGCCATCCGCTGGCTTTCGACTTCGCCGAGCGCCTTGCCGAGATCGCCCCGAAGGGCCTCGACCGCATCTTCTTCACCAATTCCGGCTCCGAGTCGGTCGATACCGCGCTGAAGATCGCGCTCGCCTATCACCGCGCCAACGGCCAGGCGAGCCGCACCCGCCTGATCGGCCGTGAGCGCGGCTATCACGGCGTCGGCTTCGGCGGCACGTCTGTCGGCGGCATGGTCGCCAATCGCCGCGCCTTCACGACCCTCCTGCCGGGCGTCGACCACATCCGCCACACCCATGATCTCACCCGCAACGCCTTTGCCAAGGATCAGCCGGAGCACGGCGCCGAGCTCGCCGACGATCTCGAGCGCCTCGTCGCTCTGCACGGCGCCGAGACGATCGCCGCCGTGATCGTCGAGCCGGTTCCGGGCTCGACCGCGGTGCTGCCGCCGCCGAAGGGCTATCTGCAGCGCCTGCGCGAGATCTGCGACAAGCACGGCATCCTCTTGATCTTCGACGAGGTCATCACCGGCTTCGGCCGCCTTGGCACGCCGTTCGCCGCCAACTTCTTCGGCGTCACGCCTGATTTGATGACGACGGCCAAGGGCATCACCAACGGCACCATTCCCTGCGGCGCGGTGTTCGCTCACCGCAAGGTTCACGACGGCCTGATGGTCGGCCCCGAGAACCAGATGGAGCTGTTCCACGGCTACACCTATTCGGCGCATCCGACGGCCTGCGCCGCCGGTATCGCGACACTCGACATCTACAAGGACGAGGGTCTGCTCACGCGCGGTGCCTCGATCGCCGAATATTGGCGCGATGCGCTGCATTCGCTGAAGGGCCTGCCCAACGTCATCGACATCCGCAATTGCGGCCTGATGGGCGCGGTCGAGCTGTCGCCGCGTGACGGCACGGTTGGTGCGCGCGGCTACGACGTGATGGTCGACTGCTTCAATCGCGGGCTGTATTTCCGCATGAGCGGCGACTCCTTCGCGCTATCGCCGCCGCTCATTGTCGAGAAGAGCCACATCGACGACATCGTGTCGATTCTGGGCGACGCCATCAAGCGGGTGGCCTGATAATTGCTCTCGCCGTTGCGAGTTGTTTCTTGCAGCGGCGGGCGTGATGCCGCGGGAGTTTGACCAAGCGTGAAAGTTCTGATCCTCGGCAGCGGTGTCATCGGCGTCACCTCTGCCTACTATCTCGCACGTGCCGGTCATGAGGTAACGGTCGTCGACCGTCAGCCGGAGCCGGCGCTCGAGACCTCCTTTGCCAATGCCGGCGAGGTGTCGCCCGGCTATTCCTCGCCCTGGGCCGGTCCCGGCGTGCCGGTGAAGGCGATCAAGTGGCTCTTGATGAAGCACGGCCCGCTGGTGATCCGGCCGAAGCTCGATCCCGTGATGTGGGTCTGGCTCACCAAGATGCTGCGCAACTGCACCAGCGCGCGCTACGCGGTCAACAAGAGCCGGATGATCCCGATCGCGGAGTACAGCCGTGACTGCCTGCGCGACCTGCGCCGCGACATCGGCATTCAATATGACGAGCGTTCGCAGGGCACGCTCCAGCTGTTCCGCTACCAGGCCCAACTCGACGGCACGGGTGAGGACATCGCCGTGCTCAAGCAATACGGCGTGCCGTTTGAAGTGCTGAGTCGCGAGGGCTGCATCGCGGCCGAGCCGGCGCTGGCGGGCGTGAAGGAGAAGTTCGCCGGCGGGCTTCGCCTGCCGCAGGACGAGACCGGCGACTGCCACATGTTCACGCAGGCGCTCGCCAAGCATGCCGAAGCGCTCGGCGTGCGCTTCATGTTCAACACCGGCATCGACCGCATCGTCACGGACGGCGGGCGCGTGACTGGTGTTTCCACCAGCGCTGGCCTGTTGCAGGCGGACGCTTACGTCCTCGCGCTCGGAAGCTGGTCGTCGCGGCTGGTCGCGCCGCTCGGCATCTCGCTGCCGGTCTATCCGGTGAAGGGATATTCGATCACGGTGCCGATCAAGGACGCCTCCGGCGCGCCGGAATCCACCGTGATGGACGAGAGCTACAAGGTCGCGATCACCCGTCTCGGCAATCGCATCCGCGTCGGCGGCACCGCCGAAATCTCGGGCTATTCGAGCCAGCTCTACGACGCGCGGCGCGCCACGCTCGATCACTCGTTGACCGATCTGTTCCCGCGCGGCGGCGACCTCTCGAAGGCGACGTTCTGGAGCGGCCTGCGCCCGATGACGCCGGACGGCCCGCCCGTGATCGGTCCGACGCGCTACCCCAACCTCCATTTCAACACCGGCCACGGCACGCTCGGCTGGACCATGTCCTGCGGCTCCGGCCGCGTGCTCGCGGACATGCTGTCGGGCAAGAAGCCTGACATCGATGTCAGTGCGCTGACGGTGGAGCGATACGATCACCGGTTCGGGTAAGACTCTATCCGCTCGTAATGACGGCGGGGAGGTGTCGCGGTTCGCCTCACCTGCTCGCGGAGAGAGGACGAGCGATCAACCCGCCCCCGTCACGCAATTCACCCACAGCACCACGGCCTTCGCGTCATTGGCCGGATTCGAAAACCGGTGCGGCCTTCGGCTCGCGAACCGGAAACTGTCGCCCGTCTTCAGCGACCAGGTCTCGCTGTCCACCGTCAGCATCATCTCGCCGTCGAGCACGAGGCCGGCTTCCTCGCCGTCATGGGTGTAGAGCTCGTCGCCGGTGGAGCCGCCGGGCTCAAGATGTACGAGGAACAGGTTGAGCCGGTTGTCCGCACTGGCGGGGCTGAGCAATTGCTTCGAGACGCCGGTGCGCCATAGCTTCAATTCCGGCCGCTGCAGCCCGCGCGTCACCACCTGATCGGATGCTCCGTCGGCGCTCGGGCTCGCGCCGAACAGCGCGGCGATGCCGACGCCGAGCACGTCGGCAAGCGTTGCCAGCACCCGCAGCGACGGCGAAGACAGGCCGCGCTCGATCTGGCTGAGGAAGCCGATCGACAGGTCCGTTCGCGAAGCGACCGTTTCGAGCGAGAATTGCCTGGCGCGCCGGAGATCGCGGATGCGGCGGCCGACCGCGACGTCCATCGCGGGCTCCGACGGTTTGGCGATGGCCTTGGTGACAACCTTGGCCTTCACCTTCGCCTTCACAGCCCTGGCCGGCTTTGCCGCGGCCGGTTTGCGCATTCTTTTGCCACCGCTCACGTCAAATCGCTTCCTTCATGTGCATGAAAACCGCTTGCATCGTCCGCGGAAGTGTGACCAAATTTTCATATTGGTGAAAATAGGCTGAAACGGCTTGGCCCGCAACGTCTCTCGTTTCGACACCGCGCGCCTCGCCGCCACCGGCCGAGTCCAAAGGGGATTGCGATGCCGTTGAAGCGTTTTGTTCAGGCCGCGGTCGCGGCGCTCGTGCTAGCTGTCGTGGCGCCGGCTTCGGCGCAGCAGGTGCTGAAGGTCGGCTCGACGCCGACAGGCATTCCGTTCACTTTCCTCGACACCAAGACCAATACCATCCAGGGCATCATGGTCGATCTCATCACCGAGATCGGCAAGGACGCCGGCCTCAGCGTGCAGATCGAGCCGATGCAGTTCTCGGCGCTGATCCCCTCGCTGACCTCGAGCAAGATCGACATCATTGCAGCCGCGATGTTCATCACCGCGCCGCGCAAGGAGGTCGTCGACTTCTCCGACCCGATCTACACTTACGGTGAAGGTCTCGTCGTGCCGAAGAGCGACACCAAAGCCTACGCTGTGCAGGAAGATCTGAAGGGCGAGACGGTCGGCGCCCAGGTCGGCACCGCCTTCGTCGACGCGTTGAAAAAGTCGGGACTGTTCGCCGACGTCAAGGCTTACGACACCATTCCCGACATCCTGCGCGACGTGAATGCCGGCCGCCTCAAGGCCGGCTACGCCGACTACCCGATCCTCGCCTATAATCTGAAGCAGGGTGGCTTCCCCGAGGTTCGCCTCGTCGACGGCTACAAGCCCGCCACCGTCGGGTCGGTCGGCATCGGCGTGCGCAAGGGCGAGACCGCGCTACTCGGCAAGATCAACGCCTCGCTCGCCAAGCTCAAGGCCAACGGCACCATCGACAAGATCCTCGACAAATGGGGCCTGAAGGCCCAGGGCTGATCGTTAAGGATCGATCGATGAAGGCTGGCCGATGAAAGGCTTCTGGCACGACGCCGCCGAGTTCTTCCCGATCCTGATGAGCGGCGTCGCGCTGACGATCGTCGTCACCATCGGCTCGCTGCTGCTCTCGACGGTGCTCGGCCTGATCTGGGCGATGATGCGGGTCTCCGGCATCAAGGCGCTGTCGATGCTCAGCGCCAGCCTGATCAACGTGATCCGGGGCATCCCGATCATCGTGCTCTTGTTCTACCTCTACTTCGTGATGCCCGATCTCGGCGTCACGCTCTCGGCGTTGCAGGCCGCGATCCTCGGTCTCGGCATCGCGTACTCGGCCTATCAGGCGGAAAACTTCCGTGCCGGCATCGAGGCGATCGACAAGGGCCAGATCGAGGCGGCGCAATCGATCGGCATGGGCTGGTGGCTCACCATGCGCCGTGTGGTGCTGCCGCAGGCGGTGCGTATCGTGCTGCCTCCCTACGGCAACGTCATGATCATGATGCTGAAGGATTCGTCGCAAGCCTCGACCATCACGGTCGCCGAGCTCGCGCTCCAGGGCAAGCTGATCGCGTCCTCGACCTTCAAGAACACCAGCGTGTTCACGCTGGTGGCGCTGATGTATCTCACCATGAGCATCCCGCTGATCCTGCTGGTTCGACACTTCGAGAAGCGGGCGGGCAAGAAATGATCGACCTCAACGACGTCCACAAGAGCTTTGGCGAGAACGAGGTGCTCAAGGGCATCACGGCGCGCGTCGAGAAAGGCGAGGTGGTCTGCATCGTCGGCCCGTCCGGCTCCGGCAAGTCCACGATTCTGCGTTGTATCAACGGTCTGGAAAGCTACGACCGCGGCGAGATCAACGTCGAGGGATTGAAGGTCGACCGCGATGCCGCCTCGATCGTGAAAGTCCGCACCCAGGTCTCGATGGTGTTCCAGCGCTTCAACCTGTTTCCGCACCGGACGGTGCTGGAGAACGTGGTCGAAGGTCCGCTCTATGTGAAGAAGGAGGCGCGCGCACAAGTGCTCGAGCGCGGCCGCGCGCTGCTCGCGCAAGTGGGCCTCGCCGAAAAGGCCGAGGCGCACCCGCCGGAGCTCTCGGGCGGCCAGCAGCAGCGCGTCGCGATCGCACGGGCGCTCGCGATGCAGCCCAAGGCTATCCTGTTCGACGAGCCGACGTCGGCGCTCGATCCTGAATTGGTCGGCGATGTCCTCGGCGTGATGCGCAAGCTCGCCGACGACGGCATGACCATGGTCGTCGTCACCCACGAGATGGGTTTTGCCCGCGACGTCGCCGACCGGGTGCTGTTCATCGACGGCGGCGTCATCGTCGAGCAGGGGCCGGCCAGGGCGCTGCTCAATCAACCCCAGCATCCGCGCACGCAGGACTTCTTGCGCCGCGTGCTGCATCCGCTCTGAACGGTCTCGCCATGCCGACGCGCCTGCCTCTGCCGCCTTCGCTCTATGCCGAGACCGCCGTCGCGCCGGTGGCCACGCCGCCGCTCGACGTCGACAAGACCGTTCCGGTCGCGATCGTCGGCGGCGGTTACACAGGCCTGTCCACAGCGTTGCATCTGGCCGAGCAGGGCGTCGAGGCACTGGTGCTGGAGGCGCAGGAGCCGGGCTGGGGCGCGTCGGGCAACAATGGCGGCCACACCAATCCCGGACTGAAGCACGACCCCGATCAGATCGAGGCCGATTTCGGCGCTGAGCTCGGCCGCCGCATGATCGAGTTCTCCTACGGCACCACGAATTTCACGCATGATTTGATCCGTCGCTACCAGATCCCGTGCGAGGCGCGGCAGAACGGCACGCTGCGCGCGGCCTATAACGAGGCCAGCGCCGCGGCGATCGACAAGACCGCGCAGCAATGTATCCGCCGCGGCATGCCGGTGAAGCTGCTCAACCGCGAGCAATTGCGCGAGATGACCGGCACCGATCGCTATCTCTGTGCGATGCTGGATTCCCGCGGCGGTGATCTGCATCCGCTGAGCTACGCCCGCGGCCTTGCGCGCGCCGCGATCTCCGCAGGCGCAAAGGTCCATGGCGAGACGCCGGCGCTGTCGCTGCGCCGTGAGGGCTCGCGATGGCGCATCGAAACGCCGCGCGCCGTGGTGCATGCCGACAAGGTGTTGCTCGCGACCAACGGGTTTACCGACGATCTCTGGCCGGGCCTCCGCCGCACCATCGTGCCGGTGTTTTCGTCGATCGCCGCCACCGCGCCGCTCTCAGACGAGATCGCCCGTTCGATCATGCCGACGCGCCCGGTGCTCTACGAAAGCGGCCATATCACGGTGTACTACCGCATCGATCAGCACAACCGCCTGTTGATGGGCGGCCGCGGCCCGATGCGCTGGATCAGCGCGCCGAACGATGTCGCCTATCTCATGCGTTATGCAGAACGGCTATGGCCGCAGCTCAAGGGCGTCGCCTGGACCCATGGCTGGAACAGCCGGCTCGCCATCACCAAGGATCACTATCCGCATGTGCACGAGCCGGCGGAAAACATCCTGATCTCGCTCGGCTGCAACGGCCGCGGCGTCGCGCTCTCGACCGCGATGGGCGCGCAGCTCGCCCGTCGGCTGATCGGCGGGCCCAAGGCCGGGATCGACATGCCCGTCACCGGCATCAAGCCGATCCCGATGCATGCCTTCTGGCCGGTGGGCGTGACGAGCGCCGTGATCGCAGGTCGCGTGCGCGACCGGCTGGGGATCTAAGGCGCAGTTGGATTTTCTTCTCGCCACGAAGCAGGTGCTCTCCCGCTTGCGGGAGAGGTTAAAGAGCCGGTGGCCCGATCTGGTGTAGTTTAACCTCAGCCTTCCGCGATCGCGTCGGCCCAAGGCTGAAAAATCTCGACCGCGCCTGTGTTGACGTCACCGTCACGCATCACCACGCTCGGGCAGGCGAACTTCATCGGCAGGGCCTGCACTTGTGTTTCCTCGTAGTCGAAGCGCGCCGCCAGGACTTTGCGCGCGTCGGCCGGCAGCCTGATATCGCCGATCACGGTCGCGCCTTCGCTGGCATCGATGCGCGGCTGATGGATTGCGGCATCGAGGTCCATGCCGAAATCCATCGCAAAGGACACGAGCTGCATCACCGAAGGCAGGATGCGGCGGCCGCCGGAGGCGCCGACCGCCAGCCGCTTGCCGTCCTCGATCTCGGCGATGACGGGCGTGTAGTTGGTGAGGCAGCGCTTGCCCGGGGCGAGCGAGTTGGTCGTGCCAGGCATCGGGTCGAACCACATGATGCCGTTGTTCATGGCAATGCCCGTGTGCGGCGTCACATATTTCGAGCCGAAGGACGAAAGCAGCGTCTGCGTCACCGCGGCGATGTTGCCGTGGCGGTCGACGACGGAGAAATGGGTGGTGCAGGCCGGCGCGAGATATTCGGCGCCGAGCGAGCGCTTGCCGTCGGCATCGCCCATGTCCTTGAGCCGCTCGCGATAGGCCGATTGCAAGGCGAGCGCATATTCGGCGTAGGCGGCTGCATCGGGCGCACCTGCCGGTTTCAGATTCTGCTGCAGAAGGCGGAGCGCATGTGCCAGCGTCGGTCCGGCTGTGAGCTCGGGCGTCGCAAATACCTTGCCGCCGCGGTAGGGGATCGCCAACGGCTCGCGCAGATGGGCGCGGAACGCGGCAAGATCCTCCACCGACAGCGCGCCGCCGTCGCCCCTGATGTCGGATGCGATGCTCCTGGCGAGATCGCCCTGGTAGAAATCACGCGGCCCGGCTTCGGCGAGGTGCGACAACGTCGCCTTCAAATTGTCCTGCGGCAGCCGAGTCTCGGACTTGATGCCCCACGGCGCGCTCGGCGGCAGGCCGTCCTTCAGGAACGCTGCCGCGCTCGCGGGATAGCGCCGAAGATCGGCCGCCGAGGCCGCGATCGTCAGCGTGGTCCACCAATCGGCCAGCAGGCCTTCGCCGGCGAGTGCGGCTGCCGGCGCGACCAGATCCTTCCATGGCAGCCTGGCGTGACGGCGATGCGCCTCCTCCATGCCGGCGACGACGCCGGGCACGGCGATCGAGCCGGGGCCATGGATGTTGCGGTCATCCTTCACCCGCTGCCAGGGGAACAGATCCGACGCTGCGCCTTCGCCGCTGAGCGGATAGTCGGCCATGCGCAGGCTCTGCGGCGCACACATGCCGTAGTCGATCACCTCGGTGCGATTTTCCCTGGCGCGGTAGAGCACCATCGCGCCGCCGCCGCCGATGCCGCTGTTCCAGGGCTCCAGCACGTTCAGCGCGAACGTGGTCGCGACGATCGCGTCGACGCAGTCACCGCCAGCCGCCAGCACCTGCGCTCCCACCTCGGCCGCCCGCCGCGATTGCGCGGCGACGATGCCGCCCTTGGACCTGACGGCGGGTTTGCGGATGGTCTGGGCGAGGCTGAACTGATGAGGCATGATGTTGTCTGCGTCTGGCTCTGTTGCGCGTCCCGATCGGCGGAGCGCTCGAACATTGGCACATCGCCGCTGACGAGAACATCCACGCGGCGAAGCGACATGGCAGGTGTGAAGCAGGCGCGGGATGGTGCGGCCGCGCACTTCTGCGACTGGCCCAAGACGTCGATGCCCGGGACAGGCCCGGGCATCACGAGTTTGCGAAGCGGTCAGCTGAAAAGGGAGGGCGAAGCCGCGGCGCTCAGCGCGCGCGATCCAGCCGGCTGGCTTGATACTTGGCGTGCCATTTCGGGCCGGGCCCGCGCATGTAGTGGAGCTCGGGCCGGTAGGGGGTGCCGGCGATCCGGATCAGCGTCTGCCATTTAGTGGCGACGAAGCTCAGGGGCTGGCGGAGCAGGCTCAGTGACGCGAGCAACATGGCATCACCTCAATGCGGCTTGCCGAGCATGGCGGTGAAGGGGAGATCGAAGATCTCCTCGCCGTCAGAGCCGCTGACATGGATCACCCAGTCGCGCCAATCTTCGGTGCCCGGCGTCAGGATCATCGTGTTCATGATCTGGGCGGCCCGGTCACGCGCCTCGGTCAGGCTGGCCACCGCGGTGCCGCTGCGATCGATCAGCGTGCCCTCGGTATTGGAGCAGTGGAAATAGACCTGGACCATATGCGTCTCCTATTGGGAGCGATTGGGACGGCAAACGGATACCATCCCAAGCCTTCGCGAAACATTCGGGTCGAACCCGGTAAGGGAATCTACGGAGATTGGTCGGCACCAAGACCCCTGCGGGTTTGATCACAAGGGGGTGTTGATCAACTGGACGGCGTTCCCATGACATGGAACAACTTTTGGCGGAAAGTCCAGGAGGCCGCCGTGAACCAGCTCACATTCTGGCGTGAACGCCGCTGCCTGCGGCTGTTTGCGGCGATCGTCGCTGGAGCGCTGCTCGGCCTTGCCTCGGGAGCCTCCTCCGAATCGGTGAGGAAAAGCGGCTACGCGATCGGCACCGAGACCTGCGGCGGTGCCGATCTGGTGTTTCCAAAAATCCAGATCGACATGAAGGCGGGATTTTGCGCCGGCCTTGTCGCCAGCGAAGAGGACCACCTCAAATTTCCGCGCGCGATCGTCCAGGTGCCGGGCCGCGACCTGTTCGTGGTCGCCGACATGGGCGGCTGGGGCCACACCGATGGCCGGCTGCTGCTGCTCGATCCGCATGCACCCCAGGGCCAGCGGTTCAAGGAGCTGCTGACGGGAATCGAATATCCGTTCGGCCTCGTGATCGGCCCGGACAAGAAGCTCTATGCTTCGACCGCGGAGACGATCTTCCGGTTCGATCCGCTCGCCGACAATCCGCGGAGCACGGTCGAGACCATCATCCGTCATATGCCCGGCCGTCGGATCACGTTGCCCGACGGCACCAGGCTCGACGAGAGCGCGCATCCGCTCAAGCAGTTCGTCTTTGACAAGAACGGGCGGCTGTTCGTCAATGTCGGCTCGCACAGCGACGATTGCATCACGCCGGCGCCGATCACAAAACCCTGCGCGGCCGCAGAGGGCGCCTCCGCTATGGCATCGATCTGGCTGTTCACGCCGCCCGCGGGCGGCATCTTCGCGGCGTTGAAGCCGAACGATCCGGATCCGCCGCACAGCGTCTATGCGCGCGGTCTGCGCAATTCGATGGCCCTGGTGCTGCATCCGAACTTCCCCGATGCCGGCTACGCCTTCCTCCAGGGCGAGAATGGCCGCGACCTGCCCGACATCTTCAAGCCGAACGAGGAGATCAACGCGATCGAGCAGGGCAGGCATTACGGCTGGCCCTATTGCTACGATTTGTCGACGCCGAGTCCCGAATTCAGGAGCGTGCTGCAATCCGGCATCTACAAATCGCTCTGCACGACCAACGCGCTCTACAAGGCGCCGTTCTCGCTGATGCCGCCGCACGGCGCGCCGCTGGCGATGCTGTATTATCACGGCGCCAAATTTCCGGAGCTCGAGGGCAAGCTGCTGGTCGGCCTGCACGGCTATCGCCCGACCGGCAGCCGTGTCCTCGTCTACGACGTCGACGATCACGGCTTCCCGAATACCGTCCCGGCGCCGGTGCGCTACCACGTCAGTTGCGCGGCCGACCCGACCCACAGCTTTCAGACCGACGCCGGGGAGGTGGCTGCTGCTCCGTTCGAGGAGCTGATCGCCGGCTGGCACCGCGTCAACGGTACGCGGCCGCAGGGCGCCCCGGTCGGCATGACAGTTGCGGAGGACGGCGCGATCTGGCTGGTCGAGGACAAGAACCAGACCGTGATCCGGATCGATCGCGCCACGGGCGATGCGCCGCCGCCGCTGCCCTGCGACACGCGCAGCCAGATGCTGATCGACCGGCTCGCGGCCTTCGTTGCCGGGGACGCGCAGAACAGCATCCGGCTCACCACGCTGCGCAAGGGCCTCGTCGAAAAACACTGCGTCGGCTGCCATTCCGATTTCGGCCTGAAGTCAGGGCAATCGGACGCGGAGAAGGATGCAACGGTGCTGCGCTTCATGCTGTCGCAGGACGGCTGGATCTATCCCGGCGATCCCGACTCCGGCAGGCTGCGCACGCGGCTGCGCGGTCTCGGCGCCGAGAAGTTGATGCCGCCGGGCGGCGAAAGCCTGCCGAAGACCGAGCCTGGCTACACGCGCCTGCTCGACACGGTGGATCTGCTGGTTGCGAAAATGGTTCCGGGCACGCGGATGCGGATCAGGCCGGGTCCGCCGCAGCGCAAGTTCTTCAGCAAATCCAACACGGAATGCGGCGAAATACCGGCCGCCAAGGTCGTCGTCGTGACACAAAGGAACGCTGTAGACAAACCCGGCTTCAGCCGCTTCTTCCGGCCGGCCGATCCCTATCTGAACGGCGAGTGCAGCGACGACGATGGCTATTACATCCGGCAGGAATTTCTGGTGCCTGTGCAGTAGCATCCTGCTCATCGCGACGCTGCCGGCCGCTGCCGAAACCAAGTTGTTCGACAGCGTGCAGGTGACGCCCGCCAGCGAATATACCTTCGGTATCGAAGGACCCGCCGCCGATCTCGATGGCAATCTGTTCGTCGTCAATCTCGGCAAGCCCGGCACCATCGGCAGGCTGCCGGCGGGCGGTACGGCCTCGGAGCTGTTCACGACACTTCCCGAAGGCAGCGTCGGCAACGCGATCCGTTTCGATCGGAACGGCGCGATGTTCATCGCCGACTACAAGAAGCACAACATCTTCACCATTCCGAAGGGAAGCGCCGAGCCTGCCGTCTGGTTTCACTCCGACGAGATGAACCAGCCCAACGACATCACGGTCGCCCATGACGGCACGGTCTATGCGAGCGACCCGAACTGGAAGGGTCGGGAAGGCCACATCTGGCGCATCGCCAAATCTGCTGACGGCGCGGTGCAGGGGCAGGTCATGTCGGCGCCGCGCGCGATGGGCACCACCAACGGCATCGACCTCAGCCCGGACGGCAAGACGCTCTATGTCGGCGAATCCAGCAGCGGCCAGATCTGGTCCTACACGATCAACGGCAACGAGCTCGCGAGCGCAAAGCTGGTGAAGGCGTTTCAGCCCGACACCGTCGACGGGCTGCGCACCGACGTGGCCGGCCGTCTCTATGTCGCGCGCATCCTCAAAGGCACGATCGCGCTGATGAAGCCCAACGGCGCGGTCGAGCGCGAGATTGCGCTTAGGGCCAGGGAGCCCACCAACCTCGCCTTCGGCGGCAGCGACGGCAAGACCGTTTTCGTCACCCAGCGCCAGGGCGGCTTCATCGAGTCCTTCCGCACCGACCAGCAGGGCCGCGAGCACTGCCTGCAGCGCGGGCGCTGCTAGAAAAGGCGCGGCATTGTTCTTGCTTGCATCTGGCCGCCGCAGGGATTTAGACATCTGTGGACATCGTCGAAGAGCACGCGACCACGGAGTGTTTGAGTGAAAGCCGTCCATACCGAACTGCATCGCAGCCACGATCCGCAATTCTTCCTGGTCCGCGGTGTCGTCAAGCGCACCACCGAGCAGCCCGAGCGTGCCGACCGGCTGCTCAAGGGGCTCAAGGACGGCAAGCATCAACTGGTCGAGCCGACCACATTCGGGCAGGGGCCGCGTGCGCGAGTCCACAGTCCGGAATATCTGTCGTTCCTGAGCGAGGCCTGGGATGCCTGGACCGCGCTCGGCGATTCCGGCCCGGAGATGATCGGCAACATCCATCCCGTGCGTCATGCCGCGACCTATCCGACCCACATCGTCGGCAAGCTCGGCTGGCACACCGCCGACACCGCGGCGCCGATCGGCCGGGGCACCTGGGCGGCGGCATGCGCCGCGACCGACGTCGCGGTCACGGCGGCACAGCTGGTGATGGACGGCGAGGATGCGACCTATGCGCTCTGCCGACCGCCCGGCCATCACGCCTATCGCGACATGGCCGGCGGCTTCTGCTTCCTCAACAACAGCGCGATTGCGGCGGCACATCTGCGGCAGAGGCACGAGCGCGTCGTGATCCTCGACGTCGACGTCCACCACGGCAACGGCACGCAGGGAATCTTCTACGCGCGGCCCGATGTGTACACGATCTCGATCCATGCCGATCCGACCGCGTATTACCCGTTCGTGTGGGGCTATGCGCATGAGCGCGGCGAGGGCGAGGGGCGCGGCACCAATCTCAACATTCCCCTCGCCATCGGCACTGGCGACGAGGGCTACATCCAGGCCTTGGATGTCGCGCGCAAGGCGATCGAATCCTTTGCGCCCGGCGCCCTCGTCATCGCGCTAGGCCTCGACGCCTCCGAGCACGATCCGCTGCGCGGCCTCGCCGTTACCACGCCCGGCTTCCGCCGCATCGGCCAGGCCATCGCCAAGATGGGCCTGCCGACCGTGTTCGTGCAGGAGGGCGGCTATCTCTCGGATATTCTGGGCGCCAATCTGACCTCGGTGCTGGCAGGATTCGAAGAGGCGCGCTGAGGCTCGCCTCTCCCTGCCCTGCGAAGAAAAGCGTGGCGTAACGCTCGCCTGCGGCCATCCTTCGAGACGCCCGCCCAGGGCGGCGTCATTCGGCTGCTTCCTGCAGCGGCCATGCATTGCGGATAATGGGAAGGCCGCCGGCGGCGCGGGAGCCGTCGGCAATCGCCAGACGATGCGAGGGCGACGGCGAGCACAGCGAGAAGCGCCAGCCGTCCGGATCGTCGGCGATATCGGGCTTGAAGCTGATCTCGATGGCCTCGCGCGACACCTGCATCGCGAAAGCGTCGAGCGGCAAATTGAGGCCGAAACCCCTGGCCTTCAGATAGGCTTCCTTCAGCGTCCAATAGTCGAAGAAGCGCTCGATCGCGGCGGGCTCCGGCAGTCCGCGCAGCGTTTCGACCTCTTCCGGCGCGAAGAACCGAAGCGCCGTCGACAGCGGAGCCACCCGCCGCGATACGGTTTCGACGTCGACGCCGACGGCTTCGTGCCTGGACACGACACAGGCGACGCAGCCGTCCGCGTGGGACAGGCTGAAATACAGCGCGGCCGAGGTCTTGGGCGCTGCGACGAACGGCCGCCCGTAGCGGCCGGCCCCGAACGACCAGTCAGAGGGCGCGACATCGGGCGCGGCCCGGGACAGCGCCAGGCGCAACATCGCATGCGCGAAAATATATTGCCGGCGATGCCGCTCGAACATGAAGCGGTCAGCCCGGACCCGTTCGTCGACCGAGAGCAGATGTCGACACGCATCGACCGCGCCCGGCGCGTCGATCGTCTCGATCAGTCCGACAAACAGTTCAATTCTGTCGTCTGCCATCAATCGGGCCTTTGGCGTCAGGCAGAGGCTGGATCCCCGGTCCCGACGGAAGAATCAACTGAGCAAAAATCAACCAGGCGAACCGCTTCTAGCGGTCCACCCGGGCGAATTCTTGTCGATTTGCAGGCCGGTTTACAGATGCAAGCTTGTGCGAGACCCCAACTCGGCAAGCGAGCCGCCAATGTCCGTAAACTGAAGCCCAAGGTTCGTGCGGCGTCCCGGCCGTCGAGCCTTACTTCTTTTTGGCCTTGTTGAACCCGCCCAGCACGAAAAGGCTGGCGTCGATGTCCTTGATGTGGCTTGACGAGCTGCCCTTGGCAAATTTGATGAAGCCCATAAAACTCCCCCGGTAGAAAATAATCGTCCAAATCAAAACGTGGGAACAATCTTGCGTGCTGGCGTCAAAGAATCAAGACGCAACTTGATCATACACAGCTTTGGCGAGCGAACCCGTATTCGCACGTGCTTTGCAGCCGGTCTCGCGCTCCTTGTGTATCGGTGACAGCCAGGGCCGGTCGATCGGCAGCATCGGCTGCCCTCGCGCGCAGCACGATGCGGATCGCGGAAGCTTCGTTTCGCTTTACCTTGATTCGAATCGTGAGTTTCCAGCATCTCCCGCTGTCGCTATGAGTGCGGCTTGATTATTCGAGCGCGCGCCATGCATTCCGTTGCCCTGCTGACCGCCAGCTACGCCAAGGATATCGAGCGCTTTTCGCTGCTCAGCGAGAGCATCGACACCTGGCTCTCGGGATACACGCGGCATTATGTTCTCGTTAACGATGAGGACGTGCCGCTGTTCGAGCGGTTCGCTTCCGACAAGCGCGTCATCGTTCCGGCCTCGCGTTACCTGCCGAAATGGCTCTGGGCGTTGCCCCCGGCGCTCCAGTTCATCAGCAAGCGGCGCGTCTGGCTGTCGCTGCTGTCGTCGCCCGTCCATGGCTGGCACATCCAGCAGATCCTGAAGATCGCCGGCGTCCTCAACGCGCCGGAGCAGCGCGTCTGCATCCTGGATTCGGACAATCTTTTCTTTCGTGAATTCGACGTCGGTCAATATGCCGGCGCTGAGAAGACGCCGCTGTTCGTCACGCGCAGCGGGATCGACGCCGATCACCCCTTGCATGTCCTGTGGCTCCGCACCGTCGACCAGCTCCTCGGCGTGAAGGACAGGTCCTTCCCCGCGGACGACTATGTCGGCAACGCGCTGGTCTGGGACAAGGACACCGCGCGTGCGATGACCGACGCGATCAAGTCGGCGACGGGACTGAACTGGGTCCTGGCGCTGTGCCGGAAGAAGAAGTTCTCGGAATATCTGCTCTATGGCCATTTCGTCGCGAGCTCGTCCGCGCATCTGGCCACCCACCGGGTCACGGAAGACAGCATCGCCGCATCGCATTGGGACGACACCCGGCTCGACCGCCCGGCGATCGAAGCGATGATGGGTGCCGCCTCGCCCGAGCAGGTCGCGCTCTGCATCCAGTCCTATTCGTCGACCTCGGTCGACGACATCCGCGACGTGTTCCGCCTCAGCTCGCGCGATCGCCGCGCTCCGAGCCTGTCTCCTGAAGATATGGGAGCCGCAGCCGAATTCGAATTACCGACGAAGACGCGCTAAGGCCGCGTCCTCAAACGTCCCTCGTGAACTTGCTGATCACGTCCATGAACGGCTTCGGCTTGAACTCGCCGTCGAGCGGCAAAGGGCGGTTGGGCTGCTTGTCCGCGCGGGCAAAGGTGCCGTTGATCCAGCTGTAACGGTCCGAGAGGCCCCAGGTCAGGATCGAACGCACCGGGCCGCTGGTCGAGATCGCGGTCAAGAGATCATCGACGCGCTTGGCGACGACGACGTCGCGCTCCGCCGGGGTCCCCGTCAGCTTCTGGTCGTCGACGTCGAGCTCGGTGACGAGCACATCGAGACCCCAGGAGCGCAGCTCGGTGACGAATTCGGCAAGCCCGTGCGTGTCGATCTCGAGCTCGGCGTGCAGATGCGATTGCAGGCCCACGGCGTGCAGCGGCACGCCCTGGTCGAGCAGGTCCATGATGAGAGTGCGGTAAGCCGCGCGCTTCGCAATGAATGAGTCCTTCGCCGACTCGATGTCATATTCGTTGATCGCAAGCTTCACGAAAGGATCGGCCGCGGCGGCGGTGCGGAAGGCCAGCGGAATCCAGCCGTTGCCCAGATGCTGCGTCCAGAACGTGTCGCGCCGGTCTTTCGGGCTGCGGGGATTGTCCGGGATCGGCTCGTTGACCACGTCCCACGACGTCAGCTTGTCCTTGTAATAGGAAACGACGGTGCCGATGTGATCGACGTAGGCGCGCTCGACGCCTTTGGAATCCTTGATCTGCTTGGTCCAGTCCGGAATGTCGTGATACCAGGCGAGCGCATGGCCGCGCATCGTCAGATCGTTCTGCCGGGCGAAATCCAGGATCGCATCGGCGCGTTCGAAGGCGAAGGTGTGCGCGTTCGGACGGAGCATCGGCCATTTCAGCTCGAGCACCGGAACCACCTGCGTGCAATAGGTGCTGATGGCTTCGCCGAGCCGCGGATCGGCCTGCAGGTCCCAGAGCGTGGCCGCGGCGCCAAATCCCGGTCGGCGCTGGGCGAGCTTCGACGCCGGCGCCGCGGACGCCGATGTGCCCGCCGCGAGTGCGGCAGCGCTGCCGAGGAGAAATTCGCGTCTGTCGAGCCTGGTCACGGCATTCCTTTGGGAACCAATGCGCCAACGTACCAAGCGGCGCCTCGCAATGCGGGGGTTTTGCTTTGTTGGGTTAACCTTTGCCATCGACGAGTCATCGTTGCGTTCGGCGGTCGCGCCCTTCCGATCAGGGAAGGGCAAATTTAACGCTAACCGACGAAATCCCGGGGGCTGTCTCATTCGCCGCCCGATTTGCAGACTTATGTGACACTCTTGAGCGATGCTGCAGCGCAATTCGCCCGTCCCGCCAAGGTCCAATTGATCAACGGCCGTCACACTCGCAACCATGTTGCCGGTCCCGTGCTCGCATGCTGAACCGCCATTTCTCGATTTACCTCGTCGCCTACATCCTGCCCGCGGCGGTGGGCTTCTTCGCCGTCACGGCTTACACGCGGCTGCTGACGCCGGCGGAGTACGGCGTCTATGTCGTCGGCATCAGCCTGGCCGGCATTCTCGGCGCGATCTTCTTTGCCTGGATCAAGCTGTCGGTGTCGCGCTATCAGGCGATGTCGGCCGAGGTGGATTTTCGCGGCACGGCGATGGTCGCCTTCGCGCTCACCGTTGCAGTGCTCTGCGCCACCACGCCGCTGGTCTTCCTGTTCCGCAGCGACGTCAGTGTCGGGCTGTTGCTCGCCAGCATGTTCGTCGCGATCACGGCGAATGCCGTCGATGTCGGCCAGGAGTTCGAACGCGCCAAATTGCGTCCCTATAGGTTCGCGGCGATCTCGATCGTGCGCAGCGTGGCCAGCGTCGGCTTTGGCCTGCTCGGCATCTGGCTCGGCTGGGGTGGATTGGGACTGCTGGCCGCGTTCGGCCTGGGGTCGCTCACCGGGATCATCCTCAATCTGATCGGCGACCGCACCAGGATCGCACGATTCCAGCGCAGCCAGTTCATGCAGCTCGCGCGCTACGGCTTGCCGCTGACGCTGGCCGGATTGTCCGTCGCGGTTTATTCGGCCTGCGACCGGCTCATCGTCGCTTATCTGCTGGGCAAGGACGCCGCCGGCATCTTCGGCGTTGCCGCCGATCTGCCGCGCCAGTTCATGGTCATGATCGCCTCCAGCGTCGCCGCGGCGACCGTGCCGCTGGTGTTCCGGTCATTGTCGGAGAAAAACGACGAGACGACGCGGGAGCGGCTGACCGAGAGCCTCGAACTTCTGCTCGTCGTCGTCGCGCCCGTCGCGGTCTGGCTTGCGCTTGCAGCAGACCAGGTCGCCGGCACGCTGGTCGGCGTCGACTTCCGCGCCGGCGTGTCGGCGCTGCTGCCGATCCTGGTGCTCGCGCGCTTCTTCGGCATCGCCAATCAATTCTACGTGCAGATCAGCTTCCAGCTCGCCGAGCGGCCTTTCATGCTCGCGGCGCAATCGTTCCTCACGCTGGTGGTCAGCGTGGCGTTGATGTTCGCGCTGGTCTCCGGTTACGGCCTCCACGGTGCGGCGCTGGCGACGCTCGCGACCGAAGCGATCGGCTTCGTCGTGGCCGTCGTCCTGATGCAGCGCGCCCATCCCGTGCCGTTCGACTTCAATCGCCTCGCTGGCGTTGCCGTCGCCGCTGCGGCGATGGCAGCTGCGATCCTCGTTGCACGATCGCAGGCCAACGGCACCGGCCTCGTATCGCTTGTGGTCGTGAGCCTCGCCGGCGGGCTCGCTTATGCCGCTGCGGCGTGGCTTCTCAACGTCGCGAACGTTCGCACGCTGTCGCTGCGTGTTCTGCGAACCTTCAATCGGAAGGCACTGGGCGTCTAGCCGCGATGTCCGACCAGGCCGTCGGGCCGGGCCCCGGGTGGGAACTTCGCTCCAGCTGAGCAATATTGACCAGTAACTTCGGACCCGGCGGCTCATGCTGGGGTCATCACCGCCCTTATCGGTATCTATCGGTGACTGGGAGTGCTGTCACGCTCCCGCCAGGCCTCGAGGGTGAATCGCATGCATGTGCAACATTCCCGCTCATCCGGTCCGCCATCTGCATCAAGCCTGCAGCCGCGCTGTCCCAGGTGCGGCGAACACATGACCTTGGCGAGGATGCCCGGCTCGCCCGCGTTTGACATCGGAACGTTCGCATGCGCCGGCTGCCATCAACTGCGCGCCGCCATGGTCGAAGCCGATCCGATGACATCGGCCGCGGTTCTCTGGTTCGCCAGTTACGATCTGAGGCCGCCGACCTGAACGAGGGCCACCGATTGGAGGACCTGGAAGAATACATCCACCGCGAAAACCTGAGAAGCTTCAGAAGGCGGCTCGATCTGGCCAAAGACGACGCCCGGCGGCTATGGCTCCTGGAGCGGCTGGCCGAGGAAGAGGCGAGGGGCCGGGATGCGTCCCGATAGGTGGTTGCCGGCGGGCGAGTTGGTCGGCCATACGCTCGACGCCTCGGGTGCCGACAAGCGTCTCGACCGGGACAGCGAAGCGCTGCTCTTCGTCCGGGGGCCGCCGGAATCTGACGAGCCCGGAAACCGTCCCGCACAGCAAACCGTCCCGCACAGCAAAGGCAGCCATCTATTGCAGCGGCGACCGCCTCCCGGTCGCAGCATCGTAGACTAGGATTTGCAACATCGGGAACCTGCCGAGCAACTCGCCCCCGGCTGCTCGGGCAGCCGTTTCGCTGTCGTAACGGGTCTTGAAGTGACCATCGACCACAAGGGAGAAGCCATCGGCCGGTGCTACGTCGGCCCTTTGAATGGCTCTCGGCTCGATCTCGTCGACTTGCGTGGTCGGCGTTTTCATGGAGTACCTTCATATCGTTGCGGAGACGGCACGAGGCGTTCCTGCCTCCAACCGCTTCAGTCGTCCCTCACGATCTCAGGCTTGTCATACAAGACCGCGTTCAGGAGGGAGTTGTGAACTTCGATCTTGCCGTTGTAAGTGATGAAACCGAGCTTGCGGAACTTGTTCATGAAGAAGCTGACCCGGGAGCGGGTTGTTCCGATCATCTCCGCGAGCGTCTCCTGGCTGACCTGCACCGCGATGGGCTGAGTGGCGCCATCCTTGCCAAAATTCGCCAGGAGCAGCAGCAGACGCGCAAGCCGCTTCTCGCTCGAATTGAACAACTGGTCGATCAGGTCTTCCTCGATGCGGCTGTTTCGACTGAGCAGATAGCCCATGAACAACTCGGAGAACTTTGGTTCGCCCTTGAGCACCGCGAGCATCGCTGATTTCGCGATGGACGTGATCACACATTGTTCCATCGCCACCGTTGTCGAAATTCGCAAGGGATGGCCGTTCAGGCAACCCTCACCGAAGAATTGTCCGGGTTCCATGATTCCGACCACGGCTTCCTTGCCCTGCTCGGAGATGACCAGAACCTTGATCTTCCCCGACTGGATGTAGAAGACCGTGTCCGCGGCGTCGCCTTGCGAGAACACGACCTGGTTCTTGTCGAGTTTCAATATGGCTTTGCCCTCGCCGACCTTGGCGAGAAAGAGCTTTGGATCGAACGCGCTTTTCGCCGCTTTTGGCATGACGTCGTCAAGAACCTGATGGAGAGAGCTTCAGCTTAGCAGGGCCGGCGCCGGGCGCGTTAGGCAAATCTTGCTTCCGCCCTCCGGCCCGCCGGTGATCCCGGCCAAACACTTGTGGCGGCGGCTCGGCCGCCTCGCCATATCGCTCGCCTGCGCTCAATGCCGTACGACCGTCTGATGCCGGTCCTTCATGAGTGCGGCATCCAGCTCCGTCTGGCTGATCGAGAAGGACTGGATCAGCAGTTGGGAGGCAGATGTCGCGGGCGTCTGAAGCAGCGTCGCCACGCGCCGATAAGCGATCCGCGACAACCCTTCGATCTGCTCGTCGTCAGCGAGCACGACATATTCACCTGCGGGCTGTGAGCCTTCCAGGCCCTGAAGAACGAAGGGATTGGCGAACGAAACGGTGGTCCGCGTAGTTCTGATGGGCAATGTGAGATCTCCTGGACGAACCTGCAGAGGTATCAGCCGCGTCACTTGTCGATCCGGCTCGTCGCGCAGGTCGGAGGCGGTCGTCAGAGACACTATCGGCTGGCTCGCCCTGCTTCCGAGCAGAATTGCTCAGCTTTGGAGGAATGGTCCGCAATTAATAGTGAGCCGCGCGCCGATCACACGACCGGCTCTGAGCTGTTTTGCACATCATCCGCCCTTGCTCAGGTCTAGTCTGACCGGTGGCGGAACACCGCTTGGTCGTCCGTTGGTGAGGATGTGAACATGAATCTATCTGGTGAAAGCCTTTTCGTCATATTGGCCGTGGGCATCGCGGCCGGTTGGCTTGCGGGCCGGATCGTCATGGGCACGCGCTTGGGCCTGGTCGGCGATCTCGTCGTGGGCATAGCAGGCGCCTTCATTGCGAGCTGGATATTTCCGCAACTGGGAATCCATCTCGGTTCCGGCATGGTTTCGCAGATCATCGACGCCGCGGTCGGCGCGGTGTTGCTGCTCATGATCGTGGCGCTCGTCCGCGGACGGAGCCGATGGAGCGGACAATGGGGCGGCGTTTGGCGCAAACGCTGGTAGGCGCGCTTCGCGAGAATCGGCCTGGAACGAACGTCGCCGGGGCTACTTGGTGATAGCGACCGGATTTGATGCCCACTCATCATATCCGATGATTGGCGGCCCCGGTTCGCACCCCCGTGCTGGGGCCGCTTTCTCTCGGGTTCGGCTGTCAATTGGCTGATCTCATCGGATCTTCAATGGATATTCTGTGGACGTGCCCGCACTTGGAGCATTCGAAGATTCGCAGATTGCGACCGTCGCCGCCTGCCCCGACGTGGGTCAGCATCATGCGGCTCTGGCACGCCGGGCAGAGTGGCCGGGGTATCGGAATCAACGACGGTTCTGGACGAGCATAAATCTCGGACATATGAAGCTCCTGCACCATATGGTGGGGTATGCTGCACCCGAAGCCGTCGCCGATGACAACCGATTCGCCGGCTGAGACGCCGTGAGCATGCCGCGCCCGCGCCTCAGCCTCTGTTCAATATTGCTCACGCTTTCGGAAAATCTCCGGCCGGTCGGCGAATGCGTCCGCGCGCCCCTTCCGATCTCACTCGCAGTGTGCCAAAGGGGGCAGGCAGATTCCGCGGTAACGCCGGCTCCCGGCGTGAGCAATATTGCTCAGCGGCACAACCGGGCAGGGTTCAATATGAAAGCGTGCGGGCACCACCTCGGAGCTGCTGCCGGAGACGTCGCGTCGGCGTTCGTGCTTCTTCGGCGGACATGTTCGGGAGCGGACCAGATATGACTCAAAGGACGCCGGACATCCGCGCATCGGCGCAGTTGCTCGCCCGTTATCGCGAGCCCGACAGCGCGCGCGGTGGCCTCGAACTGGCGATCACGGCGGGACCGCTCCTTATCATCTGGGCTTTGATCTGGGCCGCGCTTGACCACGGCTATTGGTTTGCCCTGCTGCTCGAGGTGCCCGCGGCGGGTTTGCTGGTCCGCCTCTTCATGATCCAGCACGATTGCGGACACGGCTCTTTCTTCCGCGGCCGCGTTGCGAACGATTGGGTCGGCCGAGCCATCGGTGTGGTGACACTGACGCCATACCACTACTGGCGGCATAACCATGCACGCCATCATGCGAATTCCGGCAATCTCGATCACAGGGGCTTGGGCGACATCGACACGTTGACGGTGCGCGAGTTTCGTGGGCAGTCGCGATGGGGTCGGATGCTATATCGCCTGTATCGACATCCGATCGTGATGTTTGGCGTGGGTCCCACGTATCTGTTCATCTTGAAGCATCGATTGCCGGTAGGGCTGATGCGTGGCGGCTGGAAGCCCTGGTTGAGTACAATGGGCACGAACGTCGCGATTGCAGTCCTCGTCACCGCGATGATCCTGCTGGTCGGTTGGGGGCCATTCCTGCTGATACACCTGCCGATCATCGTTCTGGCGGCGTCGATCGGCGTCTGGCTGTTCTACGTCCAGCATCAGTTCGAGCACACCTACTGGTCCCACGACGAGAGCTGGAATTTTCACGACGCTGCGCTGCACGGCAGCTCCCACTACCAATTGCCGGCTGTCCTGCGCTGGTTCACGGCAAATATCGGTGTCCACCACATCCATCATCTTTGCAGCCGAATTCCCTGCTATCGCTTGCCGGACGTGTTGCGCGACCATCCGCAGCTCGCCGGCGTCGGACGGATTACGCTGCTCCAGAGTTTGCGGACCGTGCGGCTGACCTTGTGGGATGAGGAGCGGTTGCAACTCATCTCCTTTGGAGAGGCAGCTCTGACCTCAACCGCCTCGCCGGCGTTGGCCTCGTCTGAGCCGCGGCGGCGTCCTGGCTGAAACGTCGCGAATGTGGGCGCCCCGTAGTTGCGCCCGCAGCCGACGGTCGGTCGCCATGGCGGCGTATGCGGCGCCTGTGATCCATTGTGACCTGTAGCGCGCTCGGTTCCGCCACGGCGCGGACATCCGGGATTGCGCCATCTCCAAGGCGGACATTCTGCCGCAGCGTCCAGCCGCAAGCTCCGGGCCAGCTTTAACCGTGGCCACCCTTTCTCCCTTGCGGGCTGTCGTATATGAGAGATTTGTCGCCCCGACGCGCCGGATGTTCCCGCAAGCGGCTTGGAAGGGCGGCTGTGATTTCTTAATGCAAAGATCGCAATCTGACACGTGATCGGCACAGGCAGACCGGCATTTCGACCGAGGATGGCATGAAAAACCGACTGACAACGGCGCAATCCACCATGACGATGCGGCGTTGGGGTCCTCCCGGAATTGTGACATTGGCGTTGGTCGCATTGGCGGCGGCGGCCCCGGCCACCGCGGCCAAGCAGGCGCGCCAGCCGGCCGAGGCGGTCGCCCCGCGCGAGGCCGGTGAGCCGATCATGGCGATCGTGTCGATCAAGAGCCAGCAGGTCACCTTCTACGACGCCGACGGCTGGATCCTGCGGGCTCCTGTCTCGACCGGCACGACCGGGCGCGAGACGCCGGCCGGCGTCTTCGCCGTCGTCGAGAAGGACAAGGACCACCACTCGACCATGTATGACGATGCCTGGATGCCGAACATGCAGCGCATCACCTGGAACGGCATCGCGCTGCATGGCGGGCCGCTGCCCGGCTATGCCGCCTCGCATGGTTGCGTGCGGATGCCCTTCGGCTTCGCCGAGGGCCTGTTCGACAAGACCAATATCGGCATGCGGGTGATCATCTCGCCTAACGACGCGGCCCCGATCGATTTCACCCATCCCTCGCTGTTCGTGCCGAAGCGGGAGGCCATTGAGGCGGCGCCGCGCCGCATCGACAAGCTGTCCGGCGAGGCCGAGGAGGCGATCCGCGCCGCCGACGAGACCAAGAAGGCCGCCGCGGTCGCGGCGAAGGAGGCCGCAGCGCTTCCCGCCTCGCTGCGCAAGCTGGAACAGCAAAAATCGCGCGCCGACGCCGAGCTCGCTTTCGCCGACAAACAGCTCGCCGCCGCAAAGACCGATCCGGCTCGCGCCAAGGCCGAGGAGCTCAAGCAGAAGGTCGCCGCCAAGGCCGCCGATGCGGCAAGCCAGCTCGATGCCGCCAAGGCCGCCGCGCAGCCGAAGCGCGATGCCGTCGCCGCCACCAAGGAAGCTGCCAAGCTCGCGGCGACCAAGAAGAGCGAAGCCGTCAAGGCTGCGACCGACGCAAAGCTCGCGCTCGAGCCGGTCTCGGTCTTCATCAGCCGCGCGACACAGAAGCTCTATGTGCGGCGGAACACGCACAAGCCGGCGCCGGACGGCGGCGGCGAGGTGTTCGACACCAGCATCGAGGTTCCCGTCACGATCCGCAATCCCGACCAGCCGCTCGGCACGCATGTCTTCACGGCAATGGCGAAGAACGATACCGGCCTGCGCTGGAGCGTCGTCACGATCGAGAACGGCGACGACGCCAAGGATGCACTCGATCGCATCACCATCCCCCAGGACGTGTGGGATCGCATCGGGCCGACCGCGTTGCCGCGCTCGTCGATCGTCATCTCGGACGAGCCGTTGAGTGCCGAAACCAACTATCGGACCGAGTTTGTGGCGGTGCTGAGCAACCAGCCGCAGGGTGGCTTCATCACCCGCAAGCCGACCGCGCCTCCAATGGATGTTGCGGACGACGACGGCTGGGGCAATGGCGGCAACGGTTTTGGCTTCTTCTTCCAGCAGCGCGACCCGAACCCGCAACCCGTCAATCCGCGCCGGCGTGGCCAGTATCAGTACTATCAATCGACGCAGCCGATGCAACGGAGCTGGTGGTAGGATCCGCGGCTTGGTGCGCCGTGCCGAAATCCGCAGCTAGATGCGCGCCTCGATCACGATAGCCTGAATCTTGCCCTCGATCGGTCCGGACCCATGGCGGGCTCGGATCGCCTCGGCAACGAGGTCCGTTGCAGCCTGGAGCTTGCTGCCGTCTCGTGCCTCGATCTCGCTGCGCAGCGGCGTGCCCTGGCAGAGCGCGATCGCGGCGTAGTCTGGCGACGGCGCGTGGGCCAGCTCGGATCGCGTTTCGATCGATATGTCACGGAAGCCCGCGCCTTCGAGGTCGGATCTGATGACGTCCTTGTCGTAATAGCCGTGCGGGGTCCGGACCATGAAGCGGGGTGGATCTTCGGGAAACATTTTTCCGAGCGCGACCGTGGCGTCGTGCGTGAGCGAATTGTCCTCGATGCGATCCCAGACGTTGAACACGAAGGTGCCATCGCCCTTCAGGACGCGCTTCACGTCCCCGTAGGCCTTGATCCGGTCCGGAAAGAACATGGCGCCGAACTGGCAGCAGACGACGTCGAATTCGGCGTCGCCAAATGGCAGGGCCATTGCATCCGCCTGGCGCCAGGTGATTCGATCATCATCCGCCTGACGATGCGCCGCGACCGCAAGCATCGGCTCGTTCAGATCGGTGGCGACATAACGGATGCCGCGCGGCAACGCCGCCGCCACGGCGCGCGTCACCGCACCGGTGCCGGCTGCGATTTCGAGCAGCACGGAAGGAGAGCGGGCGGCGATACGTCTTGCAAGGTCCTCGGCGTAGACGGCGAAGATCATCGGGACGAGATATTCGTCGTAGAGCTTCGGGATCGAGCCGGCAAAAACCTTGTCAGTGCTGGACATGCTTGCCTCGCTGAAGGTTCGGACACGAAGCTCGTATTACCATGGATTGCCGTCTACCGCGCCAGCAGCGCCGTGAACCCCGCCGGCTCCTGCATCGCCTTGCGCGCTTCGAGCGACATCGGCTCGTAGCGGCTGCCGTTGAAGATGCTGAGCCGGCTTCGACGCCATTTGACCCGGCATAGCAGCCTTCGGGCGTGTAGCTGACGTAGCCGTCGTCGCCGAAGCGATGGCCGAATTGCCCATCACCAGCGCCATGCGCTGGTCGGCGAATGCCACAATCGGCTGAAAGACAAGCGCCAAGATGCTGAGAACAGCGCTGAGAACAAAGAGATAAAAAAACTTCATCACGGCCCCCAAGCCGGGATATTCAAAACGTCAATGAGAATATCCGACCGGGGCCGCAATACAATTTCTATTTGATTTCGTCCGGCGCTCCCAACCGGTGATCGGTTCTAGGATTTCGCCCCACCGACCTCACGGATCGGCCGTGTGCCGTCCCAGTTCATCGCCGCCTGCCGGACTTTTTCGAAGAACGGTCCCTTGCTGCCGCTGACGTCGGATATCTCGATCACGGTCCCCGGATGGGCCTGCGTGTCGAAATAGGCAAAGCGCCCCTTCTCGCCGCCGATCTGGCCTTCATGGCCGATCCTGTAGCCGAGCCCGATCGCCCTGTCGTAGAGCGCCTGGTAGTCGTGGCTCCAGTAGGACATGTGCTGGAGGCCTTCGTGACCGGCGTCCAAAAACTCCTTGTACAGCGAGGGTGCGTCGTTGCGCTGCTGGATCAGCTCGATCTGGAGGTCGCCGGAATTGGCCAGCGCGATGCTCATCTCGACCGCGGAATCCCGGCCGCGATGGCGGAACCAGTCGGTCTTGACGCGGTCCATGTAGTACCAGGGACCGACGCCCATCACCTCGTTCCAGTGCTTCATCGCGGCGTGAATGTCCCGCACGACATATCCGTTCTGGCGCACCGCGCCGAAGATGCGGCTCATGCTCGCGCTCCTCTCGTCGCCTCGTTCACCTGACTTCGATGCCTGCGTCCTTGGCAACCTGCTTCCAGGCCGCGATATCGCGTGCGTTAATGTTGCGCTGCTCCTCGCCGGAAACGAATTGCGGCGTGATGCCGAGCGCAAGCAGCTTGTCCATTACCTCGGCATCGTCGAACGCGTCCTTCAGGGCCGCCGACCGTTTTTTCGCGATCAAAATTGCTCTCCGCTTCTTCCGGGAGCAGAGTTGAAACGCGTGGCGAAACGAATGACAGCGCATGTGGTTGACTAGCGAACGATCGTTCGTTAGTCAACCTTGTATGGCTGTCCCCACCCTCAGTGCGGCGCAAGCGGTTGCGCCGACGACCCGCGAGCGCATCCTCTCCGAGGCGCTCAATCTGTTCGCGCAGAGCGGCTATGGCGGCGCCTCGATGCGCGAGCTCGCGCGCCGCGTCGGCGTCCGCGAGAGCAGCCTCTACAATCATTTCGCCGGCAAGGCCGCGATCCTGGAAGCGATCGTTGCCGAGCACGGCCCGGCGAGTTCGGCGAGCCGGCTGGAACAAGCGCGCTACAGGCAGCTCGCGCGCCAGCCTGCTGCGTTCTGCCGGCAGTTTGCATTTGACCTGGTCGAGCAATGGTCCGATCCCCGCGAACACCAGTTCCAGAAAGTCATCACCGCCGAGCGAAACCGCGTGCCCGGCATCCGCGCCAAGTTCGCCGATCATTTTTACGCGCGCGAGCAGAGCATGATGACGGATTATTTTCGCGGCTTCGCACTTGCCGGCCTGGTCTCGACGTCCGATCCGCGCGAGACCGCGCGGCTGTTCGCGGCCGGCCTCATCTACATCCGCCTCGAGCATTACGTGATGGGGGCGGCGCCGTCGCCGCGGCCGAAGGTGATCGAGGCGATCGACCGGTATCTCGCCTTCTTCCTGTCGCTGATCGCGGCGGATGGCGGGACGCACGTCAACAAGAAACGAAAAGCCAAGGGAGAGACGCGTGGCAAGGCTGCCCCTGATTGATCCGGAGACGACCAGCGGCGATATCCGCGCCTCGTTCGACCGCATGCCGGTCAAGCTCAACATCTTTCGCATGATGGCCCATGCCGAGGCCAACATGATCCCGGCGATGCGGCTCGGCAATTCGATCCTGCACAAGCAGAAGCTCGGCGCGGTCAACCGCGAGCTGTTGATCCTCCAGGCCGCCCAGCTGGAAGGCGGCGCCTATGAATGGCGCCAGCACGTGCCTATCGCGCTTGGCGTCGGCTGCACGCAGGCACAGATCGATGCGGTCGAGCGCGCTGACTATGACGCCAACGCATTGAACGAAGCCGAGCGTGCGCTGCTCAAATTCGGCCACGACGTCGTCGAGAATGTCCGCGTGGGCGAAGCGACCTTCGCCGCCGCTCGCAGGCACTTCAGCGACCAGGAGATCGTCGAAGCCATCGTCACGCTCGGCTTCTACATGATGATGGCGCGTCTCACCGAAGCCACCGAGACCGATCTCGATCCCGCAGCCGGCATGAAGGTCTATGACGCCGGCAAGAAGCCGGGCGGCTGAGATGGCGGAAACCGAGAGCAAGCCGGACCGCTACGCCGACCGCCGAGCGCGGAGTCACTGGGCGAGGCGCCGGGCAGGGGACGCCTCAAAGGCCGCCGCATCCTGATCGTCGGCGGCGGCCAGCGCGTGTTCGACGCCGCCACCGATCCGATCGGCAACGGCCGCGCCATGAGCATTCTTTGCGCTCGCGAAGGCGCGAAGGTCGCCGTCGCCGATCTCAACCGCACCTCCGCCCAGCAGACAGTCAAGCACATCATCGATGAAGGCGGTGAGGGTTTTGCCATCGCGGCGGACGTCACGAGCGAGGCTGACGTTCAGCGCATGATCGAGGAAGCTCACCGGGCTATGGGCGGCCTCGACGGCATGGTGCTGAACATCGGCACCTTCGGCAAGGTCGGGCTCGATGCCGTCAGCCCCGAGGAGTGGAATGGGATTTACGACGTCAACGTCCGCGGTCCCATGCTGTGCTGCCGCGCGGCCATGCCGAGATTCGACAACGGCGGCGCCATCGTCTTCATCTCCTCGATCGCCGCGCTGAAGGCCGGCTCGCAGATGGCGGTATACGATTCCTCCAAGGCCGCACTCGGCGGCCTCATGCGCAACATCGCCCATCTCGGAGCGCGCCGCGGCATCCGTGCCAATCTCGTCTATCCCGGCCTCGTCGACACCCCCAACGGCCGCGAGGCCGGCGCCGGCCGCCCCAATCGCGGCAAGGGCCACGTCCCCTTCGGCCGCCAGGCCACCGCATGGGAGATCGCCTACGCCGTGCTGTTCTTTCTCTCGGATGAAAGCGTCTATGTCACTGCGCAGACACTCGCGGTCGATAGCGGGCTGAGCGGGATGTGAGGCGGCATCCTATCGCTCGGGCGACAGCGCCCGGCCGAGCAGATGGTCGAGCGAGACCCGCCCCGGCCCGTAGGCCATGATGCCGAGGGCCATTGCGGCCCAGGTGATGTGCACCGGCCAGCCGTCGGGCACGGTGAGTTCGACGATGACAGTCATGAATAGCAGTCCAAGGGCGGCGAACCGAGTGCCGAGTCCGAGGATCAGCAGGATCGGGAACATGATCTCGCCGCACCCTGACAGGAAGGCCATCACCGTCGGCGCCGGATAATGATAGGGGCCGCCCGGCAGATGCAGCATGAATTCGTCGGTGAACAGCGTCACTGCGGTGTCGTTGAGCTGCAGGAAGCCGCCCCATTTGAGAATGCCGGAGCGCCAGAACGGCACCGCCAGTGCGACGCGCAGCACGAGCTGGACGATCGACGGCGATGCGATGGTCTTCACCAGATCATTGGCCCTCTCGATGAGCAGCCTGATAGCCGGTGGGTTGCCGCCTGCAGACAGGCGTTGATCCGCGATCATCGTGGGTCTCCAGAGGCAATTGAGCTGAATGCGCCGGCTTCGATCAGGCCGGCGATGTTCGAGGCGATGTCGAAACCGGGCGATGCCTCCAGCGCCGACACCGCGGCCTCGCCGAGCGGCTGGCCCGACATCAGACCGGTCGCGAAGACCGCGCCGCCCGGCGGAAGGTGCCGGACGGTGACGTCGAATTCTGCGCGCGTGATCAACGCGTCCTCCGGCGTCGATGCGTCGATGTGTTCGAAGGGCGCCGTATCGCGGTTGGCAGCAAAGATGGTCACCGCCGAGAATCGCGACCGCACGATGTGCGCCGCCGGGTGAGGCGCTAGGACGAGATCGGCCAACTGGTCGGGCGCGACAGCGGAAAGCTGTGCCGGCGCGAGCGGCGCGGCGTCGCGCGCGTGATATGCGTCGAGCCAGGCCCGCTCGATGCGGGCGACGTCGGCGAGCCACGGCATCGTCTGCGCATGTTCGTAGGCCTCGATGAAAGCCGGAAAGTCGCGGCCATAGTCGAACAGCAGCGGCGAGGTCGGCGGCGTCTGGCGAACATGGAAGCGCGCCATGGCGCGGAAGAAGTCGGGGCCGGTGATGCGCTGCACCGCCGGATAGATCGCGGCGACAGCGTCGATCAGGCTGACCGTGACGTTGTTGCGGTAGACGTCGTAGCGTTTGCCGCCCGCCTTGCCGTTCGGGCCGGTCACCGCCGCAGGCACACCGCGCGCCGGATCGAGCAGCGCCGGCGCGAAGGTCGCGGCAAAGGACAGATCCTGCTCAGGCGGCATGACGATCTCCGGTTGGCGCGGGTTGATTGCAGCGGTCGAGGATCGCCTGCGCGGCGGCGGCTTCCGCCCGCAGGATCGGCCAGTCCGGGATGTTGCTGTCCCACTCGATCAGCGTCGGCACGGCGCCGCGGCGCCGGACGACGATCTCGTAGAGCTTCCACACGGCGTCCGCGACCGGGCCGTCATGGCTGTCGATCAGCAGCAGATCGCCTTCGTCGTCAGCCTGCCCGGCGTGGCCGGCGAGGTGGATTTCCCCGACGAAGGACAGCGGAAAATCGGCGAGATAGTCGAGGGCCGAGAATCCATGATTGGTCGCGGAGACGAACACGTTGTTGACGTCGAGCAGCAGGCCGCAGCCGGTGCGTTCGGCAACGGCGCGGATGAAGTCGGTCTCGCTCATCGAGGATTCGCGGAAGGCGACATAGGTGGAGGGGTTTTCCAGCAGCAGCGGGCGGCGGATCGCGTCCTGCACCTGATCGATGTGATCGCAGACGTTCCGGAGCGTTGCTGCGGTGTAGGGCAGCGGCAACAGATCGTTGAAGAAGCTGGTCTCATGCGTCGACCAGGCGAGATGTTCGGACACCAGCGCGGGCTGGTAGCGCGCCACCAGTCCGCGAAAGCGGGCCAGATGCGCCTTGTCGAGCGGCTGGGGTCCGCCGATCGACATGCAGACGCCGTGCAGTGACAGCGGATGATCGCGACGGATCGCCTCCAGCGCGCGGTGGGGCGGACCGCCCGCGCCCATGTAGTTCTCGGCGTGGACCTCGAAGAAGCCGCGTTGCCGTTCCGCGCCCAGGATCGCCTGAAGATGTTCGGGCTTGAAGCTCGTCCCGGCGACGCCGCCGATTGGCGCGGAATAGCGGAGGGGCACCGCAGACATGTCAGGCGCGATTGCCGTCGTCATGGTTTCTCTCCGCTCTTCCCTGTTGTCGTGGTGGTCGCGACGCGCAGCGCGTCAGACCGGCTTGAGCGAGCCCTTCTTGCCGCCCGGCAGCTCGATGCTGGCGCAGGTGCCGCCCTGGACGAATTTCCAGGCGTTGCCCTGGAAGTCGGTGGTCGAGGTGCCCTGGCAGGTCGTGCCCGGTCCGGCCGCGCAATCGTTCTGGCCCTTCAGGGCGACGCCGAAGCATTTTTCCTTCTTGGCGGCGATGGCCGCATCGGCCTCGGCCTTGGTGAGCGGGCCGGCAGCGGCGAGGGTGGCAAGGGCGGTCGACATCGCGCCGGCGAGAACGAACGTCGTGACGACATGCTTGGCAGACATTGGAGTTTCTCCTGTTCGAGATGGCATCGCCTGGCAGGCGAAGGCGCATGGTTCCGTTCGCTCCGCGCACAGCCCGCGTTACCGCGAAGCTGCTCACGAAGCCGTGAGACCGCTTGGATCGGCGCACCACAGGTGCGCTTGGGCCGGGATTTGCGGGCAAGCGGCCGTTCAAATCCAATGCCGTGGCGCTATCGACTCATTAGCGGGAGAGCATTGGTGGCGGTTGGTCGCGCCTGCCAGAGGTAACGAACGGCGGAAGCCTGCGTAAAGCGATGACAGGAGCCGCGCCCGGCCAAGAGCGGAAACAGCCATGAATGTCGATCCCGGACGCCGACTTCGCGCGATCGCCAGGTTGACGGTCAGCATCCGCCTTGCCGTTTCGGCGCTGGTGCTGACCGCGATCCTGCTGACGGCGGCGCTTTCGAGCCTGCTATGGTGGCGCACGGCGGAAGCGGCCAGCCGCCAGCTCGCCTCGACCATCAACGAGCAGATCGTGGCTGCGGTGCGCAAGGAGGTCTCTGCCATCGTGGACGAGGCGCGCGCCGCGCACACTGCGATCCGTACCCTGTTCCTGCAGAACGTGCTCGACACCCGCGAGGCCGACAAGCGCGAATTCGTGTTCCTGTCGCAATTGCAGTCGCAGGCGACGATCTCATGGGTCGCCTTCGGTTGGCCCGACGGCTCCTTCTTCGCCGCGCACAAGCTCGGCGACCGCCGCCTGGAGATGATGGAGATCTCGCTGACCGATCATGCCGGCCAGCGCCGCGTCGACGAATACGACGTGGTGCCCGGCGACATCGAATTCGCCAATCGCCGCTTCGAGCCGACCGATTTCCGTGTCGCCGAGCGCGCCTGGTTCAAGACCGGGCTGGCGGCCGAGGAACCGCAATGGTTCAAGGTCATGGACCATCCGACCGGCGAGCGGCCGTCGATCGCCTTCGCCGGCCCGATCGATGTCTACCAGGAGCGGCAGGGCGTCCTGGCCATCGTCATCGAGTACACCAGGCTCGCACGCTTCCTGGCGCAGCTCGAGGTCGGACGCACGGGAACGGCTTTCATCATCGATAGCAGCGGCGAGTTGGTCGCAGCCCCCGACAGGGACGCCGACGAGCTGCATGCCGCGAAGAGCGATACCAGATTGCTGCCGCTGGCGCAGATGACGCACGCGAAGGCGGGCGAGGACGGCCGCAAGGAAGCCTGGCGAAGTCGGCTGACGTCGGCCGGCGGGGCCTACGAAGTCGCGCTCACGCCGTTGCCGTTTCCCGGCTGGTCGCTGGCGACCGTGATCCCCGAGGCCGAGTTCCTCGGTCCGGTCGAGACGACATTGCACCGCCTGATCCTCGGCCTTGCCGTCGGCGCCGTGCTCGCAGCATTGGCCTCGGCGTGGCTGGCACGCTCCGTCATCGCGGCGCCGCTGTCGCGCGTCGTCGGCGAGCTTCGCCATGTCGAGGCCTTCGCGCTGGAGCAGGTCCGGCGCCATCCGTCGCGGCTCAAGGAGATCGCGAGCCTGTCGGGCGCGATCGCCGAGATGGCGGCCGGCCTGTCCGCGTTCCGCAAATTCATCCCGGCCGATCTCGTCCGCGCCCTGCTGCGCCAGGGCGTCGAGGCCCGGCCCGGCGGCAGCATCCAGGAGCTCAGCGTGATGTTCGTCGACATCGCCGGCTTCACCGGGCTGTCCGAGCGGCTCGGCGATCGCGTGGTACCGCTGCTTTCGCGCTATCTCGACCTCGCCTCCGAGGCCGTGGTCGCCAATGGCGGCACCATCGACAAATTCATCGGCGACGCCGTGATGGCGTTCTGGGGCGCGCCGCAGCCGCAGGCCGACCACGCGCTGCGCTGCTGCCGCGCGGCGCTCGGCTGCCGCAGCGCGATCGCGGCGTCGGGCCTTGCCGACGATCTCGGCCAGCCGCTCCAGATCCGGATCGGGATCAACTCCGGCCGCATGCTGGTCGGCAATATCGGCTCGGAGCTGCGCCTGAACTACACCGTGATCGGCGATGCCGTGAACGTCGCGAGCCGCCTCGAGGGCGCCAACAAATCCTACGGCACGCAAATCCTCATTGGCGAAGCGACCGAACGTCTCGCGCGCGGCGCCATCATCGCGCGCGAGATCGACAGCATCGCCGTGTATGGACGTGAGGAGGGTTTTCCGGTCTATGAATTGATCGGACTTGCCGGTGAGAGCGGCGGTGAGACGCTCGATTGGATCGTCCGCTACGAACAGGGCCTTGCCAACTATCGCGCACGCCGATTTGCCGCAGCACTCGCCGATTTCGAAGCCGTGCTCAGCGAACGCGGCCATGATCGACCGGCCGAACTCATGCGCGAGCGCTGTCGGCAGTTCCTCGCCGACGCGCCCGATGCGTCATGGCGTCCGGTCGCGGCGCTGACGACGAAGTAGTCGGAATATCCGGAACAGGTTGCCGCACGACGTGGGTGGTCGGCGGGGCTCCGCAATCCCGTTCAGGGTTGAGCATCCTTGGCCACCACGAGATTCAGATTGCACGTCATAGCCAATCCGCCTAATACAATTGGACAAATGAACAAATAGCATGGTCGAATACCGAAAGGTGGGCCATGGAGGAACGGTGCCCTGGGCGTGCAGCGCGCGAGGGTGGCCAAGGATGGTAGCGCAGCATGTCGCATACGAACGCATTTGGCCTGGCGGGTGTCATCGGCATGCCGGTCGCGCATTCGCGTTCGCCCGTCATTCATAATTACTGGCTGAAGGCGCACGGCATCCGCGGAACCTACGTGCCGCTCGCGGTCGAGCCGGAGCGGCTCGAGGACGCGCTCCGCGGACTTGGCGCGCTCGGCTTTCGCGGCTGCAACGTCACCATGCCGCACAAGCAGACGGCGATGAAGCTGCTCGACCGCGTCAACGAGACGGCGACCCGCATCGGCGCCGTCAACACCATCGTCGTCGAGGAGGACGGCACGCTCTCCGGCTTCAACAATGACGGCAACGGCTTCGTTCAGAGCCTGCGCGACGCCAGGGCCGGTTGGCGCGGCGACGCCGGGCCGATCCTGCTGCTGGGTGCGGGCGGCGCATCGCGCGCGGTGGTCGTGGCGCTGCTGGAGAACGGCGCGCGCGAGATTCGCATCGCCAACCGCACGGCGGAGAAGGCGCAGGCGCTTGCAAACGATTTCGGCTCCGCCGTCAGCACCGTTGCCTGGGACGACCGCGGCGCCGCGCTCGGCGACGTCGCACTGCTCGTCAATTGCACCGATCGCGGCATGGTCGGCAAGGGTGCGCTCGAGATCGACCTGTCGCGGCTCAAGCCTGAAACGCTCGCCGCGGATCTCATCTACACGCCGCTGGAGACGCCGTTCCTGGCCGAGGCCCGCGCCCGCGGCTGCACCACGGTGAATGGGCTCGGCCTCCTGCTCAACCAGGCCCGGCTCGCCTTCAAGGCCTGGTTCGGTGTCTTGCCCGACGTGACGCCAGAGCTGATCAAGGCCATCGAGGCGACATTCTGATCCGGACGCCGGGGAGTTTCGCGCCATGACACTGCCGGCGTCCCCCAAAATCGACTGCCACATCCACGCCATCGATCCCGTTCGCTTTCCCTATTCCGATGACACGCCGTACCGTCCGAGCGGGCAGGAGATCGCACCGGCGGCGCAGCTCATCCGCGTGTTCGACGCCTTCGACGTCAGGCACGCGCTCGTCGTCGCGACCAACACCGGTTACGGCAGCGACAGCCGCATCCTGCTCGACACGCTGAAGCAGGGTGGCGGCCGGTTCAGGGGTGTGGCCGTGGTCGAGAACGACGTCGGCATCGAGGAGCTCGAACGATTGAAAGCCGCGGGCGTCGTCGGCGTTGCCTTCAACGTGCCGTTCCACGGTGCCGACCATTATCGCCATACGGCACCGCTGCTGGCGAAGCTGGCAAGCCTCGGCCTGTTTCTCCAGGTCCAGGTCGAGCAGGACCAATTGCTCGCGCTGCTGCCGCTGATCGAGGCATCGTCGGTGCGCCTCGTGATCGACCATTGCGGCCGGCCCTCGGTCGCGCAGGGCCTGAACGGAAAAGCCTTTCAGGCGCTGCTGGCGATCGGCCGCGAGCGTGACGCGCACGTAAAACTGTCCGGCACTTACAAATTCTCGCGGCAGCCGCACCCCTATGCGGACACCTGGCCGTTCATCGCCGCGCTCGTTGAGGCCTTCACGCTCGATCGCTGCGTCTGGGGCTCGGACTATCCGTTCCTGCGCGCGGCGGAACGGCTCGACTACGGGCCGCTGCTCGCGCTGCTGACGAAACTGTTTCCGGACGCGAGCGACCAGCACCGCCTGCTGTGGCGAACGCCGGCACGGCTGCTCGGCTTCGGCGACACGACAGATCGATCATAAAAAGCAAGCAAAGGGGAGGAGGACGTCATGAGGAATCTTGCAGCGCCGGTCGTCGTGGCGATTGCAGCTGCGCTATCTGCAGGTGGCGCGCAGGCGCAGAGCACAGTCTACATCCCCGACGTTATCGAGCTCTCCGGCCCCGGTGCCGTCTCCGGCACCAATTGGCGCGACGGCGTCGCGCTCGCCGTCGACGAGATCAATGCTGCCGGCGGCATTCTCGGCCGGAAGATCCAGACCGAGCATCTCGACACCCAGAGCAATCCCGGCGTCTCGCGCGCACAGGTGCAGAAGGTTCTGGACAGGGATCCCTATGTCGTGCTCGGGCCGATCTATTCCGGTTCGGTCAAGGTCAACATGGCGCTGACGCAGGCCGCCGAGATCCCGCAGATCGTCGGCGCCGAGGCCGCCGACATCACCACGCAGGGCAATCCCTGGATCTTCCGCACCGCCTTCGGCCAGCAATTCTCGATGCCGAAGATCGCCAACTATCTCCACGACAAGCTCAAGGTGAAGACGGTCGCGCTGGTCTGGGTCAACAATGATTTCGGCAAGGGTGGCCACGACAATTTCGTCAAGGAGATGAAGGCGCGCAACGTCGAGATCGCGGCCGATATCTCCACCGAGCAGGGCCAGGTCGATTTCGGCTCCGACGTGATCAAGCTGAAGGGCGCCAAGGCCGACGCCGTGTTCGTCTACACCAACGAGGAGGAAAGCGCCCGCTTCCTGATCGAGGCGAAGCGGCAAGGCCTGTCGACGCCGCTGTTCGGCGAGACCACGCTGCTCAGCCAGAAGGTGGTCGAGCTCGCCGGCCCCGCCGCCAACGGCGTGCGTGGCCATGTCGGCCTGTCCGCCGATGCGCCGGTGCCGGCGATCGAGGAATTCACGAACAAGTTCACCGCGCGCTACAAGTACCGGCCCGACCACAACGGCATCAAGGGCTACACCGCCGTCTATCTCGTCAAATACGTCACCGAAAGGATCGGTAAGTTCGACAGCAAGGCTTTCGGCGCGGCCATGAAGGGGCTGACGCTGACGCCCGACAAGGCGCCCGGCATGCTGATGGAAACAAGCTGGGACCAGAACGGCGACATCGACCGCGCCAGTTTCCTCGCCGAGATCGTCGACGGCAAGCAGAAGATCGTCGAGACCTTGCCGAAGCTGAAGGGTGGCAAAGGCGAGTAAGCGATCGGTAGCTCGTAGCCCGGATTGCACTTCGCGCGATCCGGGCTACGATCCTGCGTGCTTGATACGCAACTGAGATTCGCCCACCTGTCTGCCGGACGGCTTCAACACATGAAAACCACGCTGCTCAAATCCGAAGACTACACCCGCTCGCCCTGGAAGAACGGCGGCGGCATTTTCACCGATATCGCGGACGCCCATCGCGATGGCGCGCCGGTGAAGGATTGGGACAGCCTGCTCTGGCGCTTTGCCTCGACGCCGATCGTCGCGCCCGGTCCTTTCTCCTTTATGCCCGGCATCGACCGCCTGCAGATGGTCATCGATGGACGCGGGCTGGTGCTGAAGGCTCCGGGGCTGCAATTCGACGAGCGCGAGCCGTTCACCACCGTGCGCTTCACCGGCGAGCTCGAGATCGTGACCGAGCTCGAGGCGGGGCCGGTCGAGGTCGTCAACCTGATGGCCCGGCGCGGTGCGGCGGAGATCGAGCTCGAAGCGCTCGGGGAACCCGGCGATCGGCCATTGTCCGCCGGCACGCATCTGGTTTACGCGGCGCGCGGCGAATGCCGCATCCGCCTCGACGGCGAGGATTTTGCGATTTCGCACGAATGCACGCTGAAGGTCGAGCTGACCGAGGAATCGCGGCTCGCGCTCGTTTCGGGGCTGGCGGTGCTGGGATCGATCCGCCTCGCCGGCTAGACGGCAACCGCCCGCCGATGCGTACAATCCATGCAACTGGCCAGGTTGACGCCGCGGAGCCGGAGCACGATATCTCCCCACGTGAAGATCGCCGCGAAGGGGCAGGATATGAGCGTGCCGCAAGACAACCAGGCCCCCGCCACCCAGGCCGACGGCGTCGTCGACTGGCTGACCAACGGCACGCGTGACGAGCGCTTCATCGACAATATCTTTGCGCAGATGTGCATCCGGCTCCAGCAGGCGGGGATTCCGCTCAAGCGGTCGACGCTTCATGTCCTGATCCACCATCCGCAATGGCTGGGGGCCCGCTTCATGTGGTCCGACGGCATGCGCGAGGCGGAGATCGCGCGGGTCGACTACGACGTTCGCGAGCGGTCGGAATTCATCGGCAGTCCCGCCAACGAAATGTTCGACGGCGCGACCGAGGTGCGCGAAGATCTCGAGCGCGACCCCTCGCTCGGCCGCAAGCACGCCCTTTACGACGAGATGCGCGAGAAGGGCCTCACCGACTATGTGGCCTGGCCGCTCTATCACACGCTGGGCAAGCGCCATCTCGTCACCTTCGCGACCGACCGGCCCGGCGGTTTCGACGATGCGCATGTCGCCGCACTCAGGAAGCTCTTGCCGGTGTTGGCGCTGGTCAGCGAGATCCGCATCAAGAACCGGCTGGCGCGGACGCTGCTCGAGACCTATGTCGGCGCCCATGCCGGCGAGCTGATCCTGGCCGGCGCCACCCGGCGCGGCACCGGCACGACGGTGCGCGCCGCGATCATGATCTGCGACCTCAGGGATTTCACCAAGATCTCCGACAACTGGCCGCGCGACGACGTCATCGACCTGCTCAACGATTATTTTGACGCGATGTCGGAGCCGATCGCGCGGCACGGCGGCGAGATCCTGAAATTCATCGGCGACGGCCTGCTCGCGATCTTCCCGCTCAGCGAGCCCGGCGCCTGCGCAAAGCTGCTGCGCGCCGTGACCGAGGCCCGCCAGGCCATGGCCGCGCTGAACGAGCGCAACAACGGCACCGGCCGCGCGCCCTTGAACTACGGCATCGGCGTCCATGTCGGCGACGTCATGTACGGCAATATCGGATCGAGCACCCGGCTCGACTTCACCGTGATCGGCCCCGCCGTCAACATGGCCTCGCGCCTCGAAGCCCTGACCAAGCAGCTGGGACGAACGGTGCTGTTGTCGCGGGATTTTGCCGAGCTGGTCGACCGCGAGTTCGACCTGGAGCGGGTCGGCAGGCACGAGGTGCGCGGCTTCAGCGATCCGATCGAGCTGTTCGCCTATCACGGCTGAGGGCGGGATGCTCGCGGCTGCGCCGCCTGCCCGATCGCAGGAAGCGGATGGTCCAGACTACTGTTTCGATCCGGTCCAGCTTCCGGCGCATCCATCGGATCGCCGGAATGTGCCGGAGCCGCTGCGGCCCGAAAACCGGCCCGACATGGTCCAGGTCAGGCTCCCCGCAGCTCCGACGCCGGACGTGGCGCCGTTCGGACTGACTTGAGCGGTGCCGTACTGTCCCACCAGCTTGCCGCCGGTGATGACCACCGCGTCGGTGGAGGTGCCGCAGGGCGTGCCGACACTGGTCAGAACCCATGCGCCGTCGAGATTGCCGCCCCCGCCGCTCCTTTGCGGCGCGCGGCCCGGCGCGTCGGCCTCCGGCCTGCTGCGTCGTGCCGGCTTTGAAGGCTCGGCTGCCCGCGGTGTCTGGCGCGAACCGGACAGTGACTTTTCGTCATTGCCGATGCTGCCGCCGGCGCTCCCCGATTGCGCACGCGCCATGTCCGGCAACGCGGCCACGGCCAGCGCGGCCGACAACAGCGCGGCTTCAAGACAATATCGAAACTGGTTTTGCATATTGCATGGGTCTCAATTGCACTGGTTTCAAATGAACAGGTCCGGCCCGACCGGAACACGTCGCGCCGACAATGCAGCAAGATTTGCCGGTCCCCGCCGCACGCGTCAAGCGCCGAGCCCTCCGCGCGCTGCTTCGCGCCGGATCGTATTGCCAACGCGAGGGTGTAGCACTACGCTTTGTACCCGGTAGCCCGAACGTTCTCACGATTGGCCGCGCGTTCATGCCAAGATTTCTTCGCATCGGAGTCCATCAGTCCAACGTCTCCGGATACACGTCGAAGGCATGGTGTGTCAGGCGTGTCGGCTCGGCGGTTTTCCTGAAATGGGGCGCCGTTGAGGTTCATGGCGCCGGCGACGGGCGCAAGGTCTATTGGACGCGCCTGCCGCAGGAGAAGACAGTTCGCTGTGGCAGCGCGCAGCGCGCCCAGGATTATGCAAAGGCCGCGATCGCGCGGCGCCGCAACCATCGTTACGAACCGCTGACCGGGCCCATTGCGAACCGGCGCCGATCGGCCGGCGCTGGCACCGAGCTCAAGCAGGCCCTCGCGACCATCCTGATCGTCGACATCGTCGGCTCCACCGCCAAAGCTGCCAAGCTCGGCGATGCGCGCTGGACCAAGATCATGGGCCACTATTACGCGGCGGTTCGTAAAGAGCTGAAGAGCTCGCGCGGCAAGGAAGTGGTGACGACAGGCGACGGGGTGCTGGCGACGTTCAAGGCGCCGGCCGCCGGCATTGCCTGCGCAACCGCGATCCGGAAGGCGGTGCGCACGCTGGGCCTCGACATCAGGGTGGGCCTGCATGCCGGCGAGTACACGGTCAGCGGCACCGAGGCGGTCGGCCTCGCCTTTCACATCGGCACCCGCGTTGCCGCCAAGGCCCGCGCCGGCGAGGTTCTGGTGTCGAGCGCGGTCAAGGAGCTGATGAAGGCGCAGTCCCAGATCCGCTTCGCCGATCACGGCATGCACCAGCTCAAGGGCGTTCCGGAGCGATGGCGGCTGTACCGCGTGGAGGGGTGAGCGCGGGCCGGCCCGCGTTCCGGTCCGGCGCCTCCGCTATCGGCGCTTGAGCGTCAAGGCAGGCGCGACCGCTGCCACCACGCCGTCACCTCATCTGGACGACGACTTTGCCCCTGGCCCGCCCCTTTTCGAGATAGGCAAGCGCCTCTTTGGCCTGTTCGAACGGAAAGACCCTGTCGATCACCGGCCGGATGCGCTCGGCCTCGAGAAGCTCGCCGATCTCGGCGAGTTGCTTGCCGTCGGGATGCACGAACAGGAACGAATAGGCGGCGCCATTCTTGCTGGCATGGCGAATGATCTTGCGGCTCAGCAATCCGAACAGCAACACCATGAGGACATTCATCCCCCGGGCACGCGCGAACGCCGCGTCCGGGGGCCCGATCAGCGAAGCAATCGTGCTTCCCGGCTTCAGGATCCGAAGCGATTTTTCGAGCGCATCGCCCCTGAGCGTGCCCAGCACGGCGTCGTAGTCCCGCAGCACCTCCTCGAATTTCTGTGTCGTGTAGTCGATCACCTCGTCAGCCCCGAGGCTGCGCACCAGATCGATATTGCCGGTGCTGGTCGTCGTCCCCACCCGGGCGCCCAAAACTTTCGCGAGCTGGATCGCGAAGGTGCCGATCCCGCCGGCGCCGGCGGGGATGAACACCTTCTGACCGGGCCTGAGACGTATGCGCTCTCTGAGGGCCTGCAACGACGTCAGGCCGGCCATCGGGATCGAGGCCGCCTGCACGAAGTCCAGGTTGGCCGGCTTGAGCGCGGCAGCGTCCTCCGGCACGCGCGCGAATTCGGCAAGCGCGCCGGTTCCGAGATCGAAGATGCTGGCGAAGACGGCATCGCCCGGCTTGAAGCGGGTCACGCGGCTTCCAACCTCGACGACGAAGCCCGCAAGATCGCTGCCCAGCGTGGCCGGCAGTTGAAACTTGAGGATCGGCTTGAACATTCCTTTCGGAATCATGTTGTCGACCGGGTTCAAGCCCGCGGCGTGAACCTGGACCAGGATTTCGTTCGGCGCGGGCGCCGGCCGGGGAATGTCGGCCAACGCGACCTGATCCGGCTTGCCGTAGCGCTTGAAGACAAGAGCTTTCATTTTTCCTCTCGGTCCGAAGGTTCTTCGCAAATGGCGGCAGCAGGCCGCGCGTGCGCCGATTGCGCGCCGTCAGAAGGCCCGGGCGGTGCGCGCGGACTGCGATGCCGCCGGTGCATCTAGCCGCAGGTCCTTTCGAATTCCGGCATCCACCAGGACGGCTGGCGCAAACCGGCGCAGAAATCGCAGGCGCTTTGCGAGGCTGCCGGCCGTGTACTTGAGCTGCGGGCGCGCCGCGCTCGCCGCCTTCAGCACGGTCTCGGCCACCACGCGGGGCTGTTCGGCCGTCGCCATCACCTCGTTCACCCGCCTGGTCACGCCGGCGCGCGCCTCGCGATATTCATCGAGCTTGGCATCGGGCTCCAGGAAGTTGGCGTCGAACGGCGTCCTGGTATAGGCGGGCTCGATCACCGAGACCCGGATGCCTCGCGTGCGCAGTTCATGGTCGAGCGATTCCGAATAGCCGGCCACCGCGTGCTTGGTTGCGGCATAGAGCGCCCCATAGGGCATCGGCAGAAAGCCGAGCACGGAGCCGATGTTGATGATGCGGCCGCTCCCCTGGCGCCGCATGTGCGGCAAGACGGCCCGTGTCATCCGGATCAGCCCGAAGAAGTTCGTCTCAAAGATCGCTCGGGCCTGATCCATCGAGCTCTCTTCCGCTGCCGCGGGGGCAACACCGAAGCCGGCATTGTTCACGAGCAGATCGACGTGGCCCTCTCGCCTTATCGCCTCGCTGACGGCGGCTTCCACCGATGCATCGCTGGTGACGTCGAGGGACAGCATCTCGAACGGTTGTCTGCCGGCCTGCGCGCCTCGCCGGCTGGTGCCGTAGACCTTGTAGCCGGCGTCGGCGAGCCGCTTCGCCGTGGCTTCGCCGATCCCGGACGAGGCGCCGGTCACGAGCGCGACCTTTGGCGTGATCCTGTTCATGAGCTTCTCCAGTGCTGTCATGGACCGTGAATTGATTTGATTACGATCGTAATTAAAGATATACATGACGACCGTAACTATAATTGTCAAGCCCGGGGCACCCGCCACATGCGCGTTTCAAAAGAACAGGCCGCCAAAAACCGCGAGCACATCCTTCAGGCCGCCTCCCGCCTGATGCGGGAGCGCGGCATCGCCGGCGTCGGGGTCGATGCACTCGCCGAGGCCGCCGGCATGACTCACGGCAGCCTGTACAGTCAGTTCGGCTCCAAGGAGCGGCTGGTCGAGGAGGCGATCGCCCATGCGATCAGCGCCAAGGGCCGCGAACTGCCCGCGGTTTTTGCGCTCGACGACTATGTTTCGGAGTACCTCTCGCCCGCGCATCGCGACGATCCCGCCGGCGGCTGCCCCTTCGCAGCTCTCGCTTGTGAGGTGTCACGCCAGAGCAGCGGCGTGAGGGAGCGCTTCACCGCCGGCGTGCGCGGCGCGATCGCCCTGGTGAGCAGCCGGATGCCCTCCGCACTGAAGCCGCGGCAGCGCGAGGACAAGGCGCTCGCGGCAACCGCATCGCTGGTCGGCGCCCTCGTGCTCGCCCGCGCCGTGAACGATCCCAAGCTGTCGGATGATATTCTTCGGGCGACGAGGAAGGAGCTGTTGGGGTGATGCGGCGCTGGACTCCGAGGCCGTCGAACCGGCGAAAGCGGCCGGAGTCATGAAGCGCACCGTCACTGCAATCCGGCCCGCGCGTCCTCAAGGTCGGCAAACGGCCACTCTGCCGGGGGCGCGGCCCGCGCGAAATAGCGTGGCGGAGCGGTCATCACCTCGTCATCAGCGCACGCCCGTGCCTTTGCAGCGCTGGCACTTCACCACCTTGTCGCCCTTCTTGAGCAGGCCTTTGCCTTCGCAGTTCTTGCACTTCTGCTTCTTCTTGATGTTCGGGCCTTTTTCACTGGCCATGGAAGTCTCCTGCCGCGAGAGAGCGGTGAACCGCTGCTCGGTATAGGCTGGGCTCGGCGAGAGCGGTAGTCGATAATCCAGACGGACGCCGACGATGTTGCCATTTTCAGTCAATGTCGTCTCCGGGCCTTTCCTGGAGGCATGGGGGTTATCCGGCATCGATCGTCTGCATGCAAGCTTCGACGCCAACACCTTCGCCGCGCGTCTTGAAGGCGGTGACCGCTTCGCCATGGTCTTCGCCGGCATCACGCCTCATGCCGGTATGCGATCCCACCGGCTTCATGCTGCCGTCGTCTTCGGAAAGCGCGACGAGTGGCAGCAACAAGTTTCGTCCTCTCTTACCCGGGAAACGGCCTGGCATGTGCCGCAACGAGCTTGATCAAGTCAGCCTGACGGCGCACGCCGGTCTTTCCAAAGATATTCTGGAGATGCGTTTTCACGGTGGCCTCGCTGATGCCAAGCGCCTCCGCTATCCTGGGTACTCCGCTGACTTTCAGCAACGCATCAAGCACCCGCACCTCGCTCGGCGTGAGCCGAAATTGTCGCGCCGCCACTTCGGTCGGGTAACGCGCCGCCATTGACACCTTTCGGACGAAGACGGCGGCGACTGCAGAGTGGTGGGCCCCGGCTTGGCGGCGCGCCCCCGACGTCAGCGGCAGGATATCGGCGACCCAATTCTGGCCAGGCTTGCCGGACAGCGGAATGGCAACACCATCCGCGCCGACAGCGCCGTCGCCACCGCTTGCGGCGGCGATGACATCGCGCAATACCTGCGCCGCATCTGGGTCCACGGCGATCAATGTGTGGTTGACGGCCCGCAGGATCGTCGCATCATCGAGCAGCGCTTGCGCGGCCATGTTGGAGAATGCAACGTGACATTGACTATCCAGCAGAAAAACGCCGGCGTCGAGCCCGTTGAGCGCATCTGACAGACTTCCGGCCTTCTCCTTTTGAAGGTCGATGACATTGCCGATCAATACCGCGCGGCGCACGTGGGGAACCAGCAGCTGCATGCGCTGCCGCATATCGTCGTCGGCAAGCCCTTGGCGCTCGCTTCGGAATACTCCGAACTGGGCGAAGCTCGTTGCGGTCTTGTCGAGCGTGGCAGCCAGATGATCGGCCCACCCGTTCGGCTTGACCCACTCCTTGTAGAAAGTCGTCTCGACGAACTCGCTGTAAGGCAAGACGTTGGTCGTGTTGTAGATCTCCCCGATCTTGAAAAAGAATTGAGCCGTCAAACTCGGATCGAAACGGATATATTTGCTGAAATATTCGTCCACGCTGGAAGGTTCAACATTGTAGACGTAGTGAAGCTCACCCTGAACGGTGATGTCCTTCCAGTAAATTCCAGCCGCAGTTCCGCCGATGAATTGCGTCGCCTGCTCGAGAACGCCTGCCCACAAGCTGGAGTCGAGTGCTGCGTCGTAGATATTGCCGATCAGCAGCGACAAAAGTTCCGGATCGACCATTCCCGACACCGCTCGTTCGACTGACCACGATTGATGCAACTGGGCGATCGCATCAACCGACCTGTGGGACACCAATATGCTCTGAGACCTGACGGCCTTCAGTGTGTGCATGGTGCGAGTCGACTGCCTCCCACCCAAGTCGAGCGTTGTACAGGCGTAGAATATCGCAGGCCAGCCTAGATTTAGCGCGCCGGCATCGTGGCAGACTGCCGGACGGCATAGCGAACAGGCACTCTGTCGAGTGGAACGGACATTGCGATGACAGTGCTGCCTAATTCATGAACCTTCGAGCCTGCGAAGGCAGCCCGGGTCATTGAGCGCACTGTCGCCGTAATCCCGATGAATGCATCGATGTCCCGGCGAATCGATGGTGGCGTAGAGCATCAAGGCCGTGCCACCGCCAAGTAGCCAGCTTCGGACCCACCGAGACGGCCAGAATCCTTGAGCACACCGTCAGCCCAATCCCGGCTTGCAGAACGCATGAATTTGCAAGCCGTTCTGCGAAGTCTCGCCGCAGCCAAAGGCTGGCCATGGGCTTATGGCAAATAAGGTGCTTAGCCATATTAAGGCAAGAAAGAGCGCGTCCAGGATGGTCCCGTTGGAGTGTTCACTCGAACGTCCCTGCATCCGTTGAAATATCTGCGATCGAAGTACAGTTGTCTCAAGCTCGTAGCAAGGTTGCGACTCATTGAGTGCACTGTCGCGGCAATCGCGCGTTTCCCTGGACGTCCTGCTAATTTGCCGCATTTCTCAGATCGACGATGCGGGCCATTTCGCGAATGCGCGATCGTTGCTGTTCGATCGCCGCGGAAAATTCGTCGGGCGTGCCGCCGAGAACGTGCTGCCCGGCCGCTTCGATGCGGGAGCGAATCGAGGGATCCGCGGATATCGCGCGCACGTCAGCGGAGATCTTGTCCCGCAACGTGGGCGACATACCGCGCCAGCCGAACAGACCCGCCAGCCCCTCGATCTCCATCTCCGGAAAGCCGGCCTCTGCGACCGTCGGAATGCCAGGCAGGCTCGGCTCACGCTCGGAACTTGCGACGGCAAGTATCCGCGCCTTGCCGGCGGCCACCGGACCTCCGACGGCCAGCAGGGCATGGGAAAGGATTTGAACGCGCCCCTCACTGAAATCCGCTTGCTGGGTCGTTCCGTCCCGGTAAGGAACGTAGACCTGCTTGAGCGACTGCCGTGCCAGCATCGCGGCATACAGGAAATGCGGCAGGCTCGGGCCTGAACTCCACGATAGTTCGCCGGGCTTCGATCGCGTCAGTTGAGCCAATTCCGGCAGCGAACGCACCGGCATTCGATCGTAAACCGCGATGACGAAAATGGCGCTCGCCGTCGAGGAGATCGGCACCATGTCGCGGGACGGATCGTAGGGCAACACTTCCTGCAGCCGCGGGTTCACGGTGATCATCGAGGCGGTCCCGTAAAGCAGGGTGTGGTCGTCTTTTGCATTCGCAAACGCGCCGCCACCGACGATGGCGTCCGCACCGGGCCTGTTCTCGACGATGACCGGCTTGCCCCATCGCCCGGCCAGCCCTTCGGCATAGAGACGCGCACTGAGGTCGTTGGCTGACCCGGCGGCAAATGGAACGATGATTTTCACGGCACGATTTGGCCAATCTTCGCCTGCAAGACATGTGGACAGGGTATCTGCATAGACCCCGGCAAGCAGCATCGTGAATGCGATGACATTTCGAATCTGCGGCAACCTCATCGCTTTTCTCCGTTGACCAACCGTGGGCAAGACGACAAGCATCAATAAGCGTCCTGAAACGCAATGTTGCCACCCATGTGGATGGGGCGGCGATGACAATTCCGGCCGCGATACCAGCAGACCACGGATGTGGGATCTCCGTCCTGAAACTGTCGTGAAATTAACCTGAAACTTCTCGCTGCCGCCGGCGCGCAGTTTCGGGTAAGATCAGGAAAATGAAACTGATCTTCAGCTCTTTGACGCTTGATCTGGAGCGGCTTTGCCTGCATGGGCCCGCCGGTCAAATTAGGCTGCGGCCGAAAAGCTTTGAAGTGCTGCGCTATCTTGCCGAGCACGCCGGACGGGCGCTCACCAAGGATGAATTGATCGCGGCCATTTGGCCTGATGTCACCGTCAGCGAGGAGTCGCTGACCCGTTGCATAAGCGATATCCGCCTCGCGATCGGTGACGACGCGCAACGCATCATCAAGACGCTGCCCAAGCGCGGCTATCTGCTCGAGGGGCCGGTCTCGCGTGATGGCAAGGGGGCCGGCCCATTGCCTCGATCGTCTGCCGACTTCCCCGCGATCGCTGTCCTGGCCTTCGCCAACCTCTCGCAGGATTCAAGTCAGGATTATTTCTGTGAAGGGATCATCGAGGACATCATCACCGAGCTTTCGCGATTTTCCGGATTGCTCGTGATCGCGAGGAATTCGTCGTTTCAATACAAAGGCCGAAGCGTCGATGTTCGACAAATCGGCAACGAACTCGGCGCGCGATATATTCTCGAAGGAAGCATTCAAAGCAACGACGGCACTGTTCGTATCACGGCGCAATTGATCGACGCTGCACGGGGGGCGCATCTGTGGGCGGATCGATTTGACCGGAAGCTGGGCGATACATTCTCGATCCAGGACGAAATCGCGCGGATGATTTCCGTCAAACTGGCCATCCATATCGATGATGCCGAGGCACATCGTCCGCTGGCCAAGCCGACTGCCAATTGGGACGCATACGACTACTTCCTGCGCGGCAACCATATGATGAAGCGCCTGCTTACAGGGCCGGTCGAGGAACTCTATGAGGCGCGAAAGCTGCTCGAACGCTCCATCGAACTGGACCCCGCGTTCGCTCGTCCGTATGCGGCGCTCTCGACGACCTACACCTTGGCCTGGATTAATCCCGTCAACCATGAACACCAAAGCGAGGAAACCCTGCAGCGGGCGCTTGAACTTGCCCGGAAGGCCGTCGAACTCGGTCCGAACGAACCGTTCGGATACGGAGTTCTCGCCAATGCAGCCATGTTCCAGCGTGATCGCGCGGCATGTCTGGCGGCTTGGGATCGGGTTTTTGCACTAAATCCAAACTATTGCGACTGGCGATACGGCCAATGCCTGGTGTTGTTTGGCAAACCGGAAGAGGGGCTTGCCGCTCTTCGACGCTACATGCGGCTGGATCCTTTCTTTCCGCCGCAGGCATTGATGACCGAGGGACTCGCGCATTTCGTTCAGCGGCGGTACGAGGAGGCATTGGCGCCGTTTCGCGAAATGGTCGATCGCGCGCCGAACTTTCGGAACGGTCGCATGCTTTTGGCGGCGGCCTACGGGCATTTGGGAAAAACAAACGAAGCAGGGCCGCACATAGCGGCGCTGCTCAGGATCGAACCGGATTGCACGCTGAAGAAACTATCCGGCCAGCGCTATCTCCAGTCTGCCGAAGGTGTTCTTCACTATCTTGATGGGTTGCGTAAGGCGGGCCTTCCTGAGGGATGACCGGTTGTCGAGACCGGTACTTCCCCGGCTGCGGTCTTTGCCGGTCGGGTGGAAGAGGTTGACCGCTTTTGGCGCGAAGCGGCCGTTTGGCCAAGTCTCCGAATCTATGATGCAGGCGGAGAGTCCATAGCCGGAGCAAGTGTGGAGCGGTCGTTTGCGGACTGCTGAAGTATGGCAACGGACCACGGACAACGAAGTGCGGCACTTTCTTTGGTGGGCCCGGCAGGACTCGAACCTGCAACCAGACCGTTATGAGCGGTCTGACGCGTAGTCGAAAAATAATAGTTAAATCAGATAGTTATAAGTTTGCATTTTGTGGCAAAAATGCAAACTACCATCGTTTGTTTGCTTTCGTTCCTTTTCATTCCTGTTTGCTTTCGTCCGTGCAGATGTCCTTAAGCGTCCGACGATGCGTTCACTCGTTGCAGCGACTCCGTACTGACTTGGCGAGGTCGTCTCCCATGCGGTTGTGGCTGCTGCGGCCCATGGACTGACGACGGTACTCCGTTTGCGATCGCCGCGAAGTGTCTCTCCGGAACTTTTGCCGAAATCAGCCGATGCTAGAGCCTACTCCTCCTAAGGTCTCGATTGCCTTGCAAATTCTCGATCAGTAGTCGACACCCAATGAGCATGTAGCCGCGCGAGTGCGATAGCTTCGATTGGAAGCGAGTAAGTGGGTGCAATGAGAAGAGCTAAGATCGTTGACGTTAAGCAGGAGGTCTACGGGGCCACCAATGAAAATACGCGCGTACGGCAGCGTGACAAGCTGGAAGAGACGATAGTGAATCTCGCGACTTTCTTAGGCGCAAAAGAAGTTAGGAGAGCGCACATCCTGGATGGCTCTTATATCTATTCCGTCAATAACGATTCTTACCAAAGCGCCTCTAATACGATCCTCCATCTCTCTCGCAAGATAGCAGGAATGTCGTCGTGAAGTTCCACAATCCCCAAAGCGGCCGGAATTGCCGAGTCCGGGCATCACACTCAAGTAGGCGGATTGTCCACCAACCTTTAAGTGATGATTTTCCGACCTGCTAGAAATACCCAAATGATTTCGTCTAAAAAGCCGGCGAAAACATCCCGCCAATTTGGGTGGCGGGTTTCCTTTCTAAGCTCGCTCTTGAATTTGTTTTCAGCAAACACCTGACCTATGACTCGGTCTCCGTAACCAGCAACCGAGTGTTCCGACGGATCAATATTGGCGAGTTTAGCCTTGGAGATAATCCAAGCCTGGTCATTCTCGGTCATTCGTCCAAACTTTTGCGGGGTCGATCCTTCCTTGACGTCAAAGAACAGCCAAAACTGTTCTGCTAGAGGATGGCCATTTGAGATTTCTTCCTGGCTAACCCTGAGCAAGATCGTGTTTGTTGGATTTCGTACCCCCGAGGGCAAGTTCATTACTATCGGAAGCGGAACTAAATTCTCTGCTTCATGAGCAGGTGGGGATGTCGGAAAGCACAGCGGCCAATTGAGTTGTTGTTTTAGCCTTTCAAGCTGGGCGAGCTTTAGATTCGGCGCATCAGGGCTTGCCCTGTCCGAATCGACTATAGCGCAAACGATCTTCGTATTGCGCGCCAAACGCTCAAAGACCATTGCTAGATCCGCGCCACCACCGTGCTGGCGGTCGAATGAGACGCTGCTGCCATGATGCAAATCACAATGATTCTCAAACAAGAATTCGTAAAGGTCTCCATCGGAATCCATGTTCTCAACTAACAAAAGTGGTCTCTCCAGGAGCCTGTATCTCACCAGCAATTCAATGGAAACCTGAATTGAATTGCCAGCTTGCGATATTCTTCGCGGCGCACCGGCGACGATATCGACGTAGATTTTTGCTCGACGCCGCAAGTCCCCGGTCTGTGCATAGCCTTGCGAAATGCGGGATAGCATAGCCGTATCGCGGGCTGACAGATCTACGTGAGCTTGTAGCCAGGAGGCGCTATCGCGACTGACGACCACGAGATGATCCCCGAGCCGGTGTGCGCGAATGAGGTCGGCGATCGCCGCGCCCAACACTCCCCGATCAACAGCAGCGAGTTGTTCCACCAAATCTAAATGAAAAAGCATTCATTTCACCGAGGGTTGAAAAAAACCGTAAGGCCAGTCTTTCAATTCCCCGGATTCCCCGAATGAGGACGTGTGTACGTCTGTAATTCTTGTTTCGTCATCTGTTGCTTCGAATAGAATGACTTGAATGTCGCTATGCAAAATTCGACCTTTCGCAATCAGTTCGCCTAACCGATTCAAAAGTGTTTCGCTGTGAGTTTCAACCAAAAAGTGAATTCGATTTGGAGCCGTGCTAACTTTCGACGGGTTGCTATTCAGTTCGCCCACCAGCGCGTCGGCTAACAAAGCTTGATGCGCTGGATGTAAGTGTAGTTCTGGTTGCTCAATTGCCAGTAGGGACAGCGAAGGGGCTTGTGAAAGGAACGCTGGAGCGATGGGCCCCACATTGACAGATGCCAATCGATTCCTCGCCCACCAAATTTGCCCAAGAACTGGAAGTATCTGAGAAACACCGTACCCGTTGTCAACGATGTTAGAATTTACTCCTTTAGCTACGAGATCTATACTCATGTGCCCGCCGCCACTCTGCCGGGAGACACTCAAGCCATATCCAAAAAGCTCATCGATCCAACGGGACAGCTGAGTAATCTGAGTGTGAGTTAGCGAATTAAGAAACATGGGAAAGTTTTTGCCGTCCGGATCGATCTCTGAAACAGCCAGGTCTTGGTAGCGGTAATAGCGCTCACTACGTGCTCGAGCTGGGCCGATATAAAGAGTGGAGGTTATGATTGATCTCAGATGCGCGCGGATACTCGACAAGACGTGCGGTAACGTCGCGATCGACAGAAGGTCTTGAAGCTTAGGAAATATTTCACGGCGATCGGTGCTTGCAATCTCGGCGGCAAAGGTCCGCCATATCTTTGGACCAACGGACCCCAATTGTTCTCGAAACGCTTTTTTGGTCGAGGGACCGAGTATTGTTAGCTCATAGGCAAATCGATTTTGCCAGTCGAGGCTTAGCCTTTTCACGTAAGGTGCTAAGAGTTGCTTGATTGACTCGATAAATTCGCTGGGCTGTCCTGGATAGTAGTAGTGATAAGGAGCCTGAAGTACCTCGCTCGGCTTTTTCCCTTCAACAGGAACCACAGAAATCTCTGGCAGCAGAGTTCCGGCGGTAATTCGAAGCTTGAGAGGCTTAACAAGATCAAGCTTGTCGATCCCATTCAGTTTGAGCGAAGCAACGGTCGACCCTTCGCCGACAATAATCTCGTAGGTCACTTTCGGCGCGGCGCATCGAATGTATAGTCTCGAAATTCGTGTACGGTCGCCGGAGCCAGTGATGCTGACGTCAAAGTGAAGCCCCTTATATGGCGGGGGCTCATTGGACTGACGACGGTATCGAGTTCTCGGTCCTTCAACGTTCAGTTCGTCCATCACAAATGAGAAGCTGATGGGCTCGTTGGACGCATTGTCGGTTACTGAGATGTCGAAGGATCCAAAGTCTACCAAGTCACCGTACCAAAGTACTGGCGAGCTAGTGCGGGTCATCAGGGATTGTCGGAGTAGCGGAAATGCTCGGAGGAACGTGCTCTTCCCGCTGCTATTGCGGCCTACGAGAATTGTGATCGGCTTTAGCTCGATGGGTGGCACGAGCTTCAATCTTCTCAAATTAGAAACGCCGAAACTTAACATTTCGCCTCGCAATCTGCCCACAGCTGGTGACGCATGGTCCGAGGTAGTCAGACAAGCGAGACCCGCATGGGTTGAACTATTTCAATATGGATGACGCTGGAAGTAAAGTGCTTCCGCAAGTCCAGGCAGGTTTGACTTGGCGAAGAGGATACCTTGCCGGCAATTCTCAGATTCAGTTGGTGTGCTAGTTGCCACCGATATCCATTTCGAGCTGCTTTATCAGCTTGCTAGGCGACGTATTAAGTCCTTTCGCCAACTTCAACAGCATAACGATGGTTGGCGATTTCAACCCACGTTCGATCTGACTGACGTAGGTACGGTGAATGGATGCGCGCTCTGCCAACTCTTCCTGGGAGAGCTTGGCAGTGCGTCTCAGGTTAGAGACAATTTTCCCGAAAGCAAAATTTGGGTCTTTCACACCCTTAATAATCTTGCCTCGAATACTAAAGGGCTACAGACTATAGTATTCGAGACGTTCGACGCAGAGCGGACGTTCTAACGTGTGCCGGTGTCCGATGAACACTCTTGAACCCTCACTACAACTCGATGCGGCCGTTCTGGAGGGGTTGTAATGGATGAGAAGATTGCGAAGATCTCTCGCGACGCCCCGTTGAGATTGGACGTGGCATTGAAATTGGCTTTTCCGGCGGGAGGCTTAACGGTCAAGGGACTTCGGAAGGAAATTGAGAGAGGGCGATTAGAGGTCGAATTGATCGCTAACAAGCACTTCACAACGTTGGCTGCTATCGAGCGGATGCGTGAGTTGTGCAAGGTGGTGCCAAAGAACTTACGATCCAACGAGGTTTGCTCGCAGCGCCATGTTTTGCCGGATTGCCGAGATGAGGAGAGCGAGTCCGGCCTACAACGGCTCATAAGAATAACGCGAGAAAAGAGCCGCGCAGCAAGGCTAGAGCATAAGGTGCAAAAACGAAATAAATCGACTTAAGAGGGTGGTATATATTTCATGAACAAAAGCTGTGCCCCAAACTCTAGAGAAAATTTTCCTACCATATAAGTCATTGATATTATTGGTGGGCCCGGCAGGACTCGAACCTGCAACCAGACCGTTATGAGCGGCCGGCTCTAACCATTGAGCTACAGGCCCCGCCGCGAGACGGCCGCGGGACTGCGCGGCCGGCAACGGTGCGCGGTTCGTTTACAGGGATGGAGGCGGGGGTGCAATGCTGGCTCTGGCGGATGGGGACGCCGGCGCAGCAATGCCCGAGATTTTCGAATACCCGAAATTGGCGATGATGCACTTATAGTCCTGTTTTGCCCGACGGGTCAAATCGCCTTCACCGGGGTTCGTTCGTCTCACCCTGTAACCCCTTGTAACCGCTAGCTTCGTCTACTGTGCATGGGGTTGTTTTCGATGTTTTTGATGGGAGGGGGCCTTTCGTCCCCTCCGATGTCTCGTTGGCGAGCTGCAGGCTCGCGGCAGATCGCCGGTGCTAGTCCACCGACACCCCGGCGAACGCCACGACCTTGCGCCACTTCTCGGTCTCGTCGCTGACCAGCTTGCCGAACTCGGCCGGCGTCATCGGCTTGGGGATGCCGCCGGTCTCGGCCAGGCGCGCCACCAGCTTCGGGTCCTTCAGGGCCTCGTTGACCGCCTTGTTGAGGATCTCGACGATTTCGGGTGGCGTGCCCTTCGGCGCGGAGATGCCGTAGAAGCCGACCGATTCGAATCCCGGCACGGTCTCGGCGATCGTGGGCACGTCCGGCACGGTCGGCCAGCGCTGCGGCGAGGTCACGCCCAGCGCGCGGACATTGCCGCCCTTCGATTGCTCGAGCGCGGAGGGCAGATTGTCGAAGATCAGCTGCACCTTGTTGGAGATGATGTCGGGAAACGCGATCGCCGAGCCGCGATAGGGCACGTGCACCATGTCGCACTTGGTCATCGCCTTGAACAGCTCCGCCGACATGTGCACCGAGGTGCCGTTGCCGGACGAGGCAAAGGAGATCTTGCCGGGGTTGGCCTTGCAATAGTCGATGAACTCCCGAACCGTCTTCGCGGGAAACGCGTTGGAGACGACCAGCATGTTGGTGAGCTGCATGATGCTGGCGACCGGGGCGGTATCGCGCAAAAAGTCGAACGGCAGCTTCTTGTAGAGCGAGGTCGAGATCGCGTTGTTGGGCGCGACGAACAGCAGCGTATAGCCGTCGGCCGGCGAAGCGATCGCAGCAGCTGCCGCGATGTTGCCGCCGGAGCCGGTGCGATTCTCGACGATGAATTGCTGGCCGAGGCGGTCCGACAGCCATTGCGCCATGATCCGCGCGACGATGTCGACCGGACCGCCGGCGGCGAAGCCGATCATCCAGTGCACGGGACGGTCGGGATAGCCGGCGTAGGCGGGAAGGGGGGCGCTGAAAAGCGAGATAAGGAAAACCAGCCCGAAAAAACCGTTACGCAAAATTCGCAACATGAAGCCTCCCGTTGTTCTATTGTCGTTGGGTGACATGCTTTCACAAAAACCGCTTCCTGCCTACATCGTCGGACGTCGATGTTGACGCGGGGCGGCGGGGAACGACCATGAGATTCGCTTTTGTTTTCCTTCTCGGCGCGGCGCTGCTGTTGAGCCCCGCCGCCGCTCAAACCGGAGGCAGCGCCATTCCGACCACGACATCCGGCCTCAAGATAAGCCTGGGCACCGCGACGCCCGGCGGCGGCTTTCCGCTCTATGGCAACGCCTTCGCGGACATGATGAACGCGGCCGATCCGCAAACCACCATCGCGCCGCGCAACACCAGGGGCAGCAACGAGAACATTCCGCTGCTGGAGAAAGGCGAGCTCGATCTCGCTCTGGTCGCGGGCGAGCCGGCCTATGAAGCCTTCGCCGGCATCGGGCGTGCGCCGGTACGGCTGAGGATTCTCACCGCGATCTATTCCAACCCCGGCATGTTCGTGGTGCGCGCGGACAGCCCCTACAAGACGATTGCCGATCTCGTCGGACAACCGGTGGCGTTCGGCGCCAAGGGCTCCGGCCTGCCGATCCTGGCGCGCTATGTGCTCGATGGCCTCGGGTTGAAGCAGGACGAGGATTTCAAGGCTGTCTATCTCGACCGCGCCGGCGACGGCCCCGCGATGGTCGAGGATGGGCGTGTCGCAGCGCTCTGGGGCGCCGGCATCGGCTGGCCCGGCTTTGCCGCGGTGGCCTCGAGCCCATCCGGCGCGCGCTTCATCGCGCCCAGCGCGGACGAGATCACGCGCATCCGCGCCAAGCATGCGTTCCTCAAGCCGCTGACCGTGCCGGCCGGCTCCTACCCGAAGCAGGCCGAGCCGATCGGCTCGCTCGGTTCCTGGAGCTTTGTGCTGACGCGGGAGGATCTGCCGGACGATGTCGCCTATCGCCTCGCCAAGACGCTGCACGGTATCGAGGCGAATTTCTGCAAGAAGCTCGCGCAGGCCTGCGAGACCACCGCGGCAAACACCGTCGCCGCGGCGCCGAAGCCGGAGCTGATCCATCCCGGCGTGATGAAATATTTTCGCGAGATCGGCGTGGTGAAGTAGGACACCGCGCCTGCGCTTACTTCCCTTCGCCCCTTCTGGGAGAAGGTGGCGCGAAGCGCCGGATGAGGGGTACCTCTCCGGCAATTCAGCTGCGAGAGGGGCGCTCGCGGAGACAACGCCTCACCCGGCTTCGCTTCGCGAATCCACCCTCTCCCGCAAGGGGAGAGGGTGCACCGTCAGCGCGGCTACGCCGTCACTTCTTCACCATCGCGCACGCCGGGTCCGGCGGACCGAACGCCTTGTCACCGGGGATCGTCGCGAGGATCTTGTAATAGTCCCACGGATATTTGCTCTCCTCCGGCGTCTTCACCTGCACCAGCCTGAGATCGTGCACCATCAGATTGTCCTCGCGCAGTCTGCCGTTGCGGGCGAAGAAATCCTCGATCGGCTTTTCGCGCATCTTGGCGGCGACCTTGAGCGGATCGTCGGTGCCGGTCTCCTTGATGGCGTTGAGATAGTGCATCACGCTGGAATAGACGCCGGCCTGCCACATCGTCGGCATCTTGTTCATCTTGGCGAAATAGCGCTTCGACCATTCGCGGGTCTTGTCGTCCATGTCCCAGTAGAACGAGGTCGTCAGCAGCAGGCCCTGGGCTGCCTGCAAACCGAGGCCGTGGATGTCGGTGATCAGCGCGAGCAGTGCCGCCATCTGCTGGCCGCCCTTGAACACGCCGAACTCCGAGCCGGTCTTGATCTCGTTCATGTTGTTTGGGGGGCCTGCCGCAATGCCGATGATCTTGGCCTTGGAAGCCTGCGCCTGGAGCACGAACGATGACAGATCCGGCGTTGCCAGCGGCGGCCGCACCGAGCCCAGCACCTTGCCGCCACTGGCGGTGACGACGCTGGAGGCGTCGCGCTCCAGCGAATGGCCGAAGGCATAGTCGTCGGTGATGAAGAACCAGCTGTCGCCGCCGCGTTTGACCACCGCGTCCGCGGTGCCGACCGCGAGCGCGCGGGTGTCGAACACCCACTGGATCGCATAGGGCGAGCAGAACTTGCCGTGGAAATCGGCGGTACCGGTGGAGTGGGTGATGAACAGTCGCTTCTTCTCGGTGGCGACGTTCTGCACCGCGAGCCCGACCGCGGAGACCGGGACGTCGACGATCAGATCGACCTGGTCGACGTCGTACCAGCGCCGCGCGATGCCGCCGCCGATGTCGGCCTTGAGCTGGTGGTCGCCGATTACGATGCTGATCGGCTTGCCGAGAACCTTGCCGCCGAAATCGTCGATCGCCATCTGCGCCGCCGTCACCGAGCCCTGGCCGGTCGGCGCCGAGGCCGGACCGTTCATGTCGGTGAGCACGCCGATCTTGACGATGTCGTCGGAAACCTGCGCCATTGCGGCACCCGGCAACAGCGCTGCGAAGGCGGCCGCGACCGGCAGTCCAAATCTCGTTGGCTTCACGTTTGTCCTCCCCTGGTCCGGCGCGTTGGCCGGTGTTGCTGGCCGGGTATGGCCCGGCTGAATTGGTTTCTTTTGCAACTATTTTGGGGCGGGCGTCAACGTCAGGCCGCGAAGCGGATTTGCCCGGCGGGCGAGGGGTCGTAGCCGGTCAGCTCCTCGGCGCGCTGGCGCAATCGTTTTTCGCCGAGGAACCGGATCAGGGCCTGCATGGCGGGGCGGAAATAGCTGCGCTGCCGCATCGCAAGATCGAGGTTCTCCCAGACCAGCGGCACGAAATCGAGACCGGCCGAGCGCGCCGCCGCGCGCGTCGCGATTCCGCAATCGGCTTGGCCCGCGCGGACCACTTCGGCGAGATCCGGCCCGGTCAGGGCGGGCGTCTCGATCCGTCGCAAATCCCGCGTCGAGGCGCCGGTGCGCTTGAGCAGCACGTCGAGCAGCATCTGCGCGCCCGTGCCTTGCTGCCGCATCGCCATCCTGGCACCGAGCGCGAGCACGTCAGACAGGCCGCGCAGCCGCTTGGGATTGCCCGGCGGCAGCACGAGGCCCTGCTCGCGGCGCACGAACGCGACCAGCAATGCATCATGCAGGTCAGGAGCGGCCCGCAGCGCTTCGACGCTGGCATCGCGGGCGAGATTCTCGGCCGCATCCAGGCTGTGGAAGTGCACCGCCACGGCCATCACCTCGTCGCGCTGCAGCCGCTCGAGCCCGCGCGCGCTGCCCTCGCTCATCGACCCCAGGCCCGAGCCGGATTCGCGCAGGCTCCAGTCCAGGAGCTCGTCCTGGCTGCCGCCCACGACCGGCGGCGGCTCCGCGGTCAGCATGCCGGCCGGACGCGCAAGGCCCGACAGCACCCAGAGGTCGAGCTCATGCCGCGGGAAGAGCCACTTTCCGGTCACCTTGGTGCAAGGGATCGCGCCGGTGGTGACGAGTTCGTAAAGCTTGCGTTCGCCGAGCCGAAGATAGTCGGCGGCTTCGCTGGTCGTCAGGAATTCCATCCTGCATTCCTATGCAAATTCTTGCTTCTTTTTGGACATTCGTCGCAGGTGGAATTCTGCAGTTCTATTTCGGTCCGCGCGAACCATGCCCGATCATCTCGCTGCTTTGCAACAGATGCTGATCAGTGATTTCGCATTGGGTTTACAATCTGCAGCGCTCGAATGGTGCGGGCCTTGCGGACGTCGCGCTTTTCCTCGCAACCAACGTGCCGGTTGATTGGTTGCCGAGATTTCCCGGCACCCCGCCACATCGCGATCGGGTGCACGGTAAAAAGCCTGTTGCCGGTGGTAATCCGATTTGCGCTCTATCTTTTGTTGCTTCCGCCGATGGGCAGATGCGTCATGAGCGCGGCGCAATCGCTCATCATGATCGCGCCGTCTCCAATGGAACCCGCTCATGGCCGTTCGACTGTCCGTTGCCTTCGCACTTCTCTGCGGCCTCGTCGCGGGCGTGGCGGCGTCATCCGCCGAGGACCGCGCGATCGTCCTGGCCACGACGACATCGACGCAGGAATCCGGCCTGCTCGACTACCTGCTGCCGATCTTCCACGACAAGACCGGCATCGAGGTGACCGTAATCGCACGGCGTGCCGATGAGGTGCTCGACGGACCGCGAAGGGGGGAGGTTGATGTCGTGCTGATGCATGCGCGGCCGCAGGAGGAGAAATTCGTCGCCGACGGTTTTGGCGCAAAGCGCTTCGACGTGATGTACAACGACTATCTGCTGATCGGGCCGAAGAGCGACCCCGCCGGCGTGAAAGGCAAGGATATCGCGACCGCGCTGAAGGCTATCGAGGCCAAGGGCGCGCCGTTCGTGACGCGCGGCGATCGCTCCGGCACCCATGCCGCCGAGCTCGCGCTCTGGATCGTCGCCGGCATCGACATCGCGAGCACCAAGGGCGCCTGGTATCGCGAAGCCAGGCAGGGCATGACTGCCGCCCTCGAGGCCGCGCGCACGGCGAACGCCTATGTGCTGTCCGACCGCGGCAGCTGGATCGCGTTCAGGGAGCGCGGCGATCTCGACGTCGTCGTCGAAGGCGACAAGCGTCTGCTCAACCAATACGGCGTGATGCTGGTGAACCCGGACAAATTTCCGAACGTGAAGAAGGAACTGGGGCAGACATTCGTCGACTGGCTGATCTCGCCGGAGGGGCAGGCCACGATCGCCCGCTACAAGGTCGACGGCCAGCAGCTGTTCTTCCCCAATGCGGACAAGTCGGGCGGCTGACCTCCGCATCGCCCTCGGTTGCCAAAACGGACGATGCATGGTCCATCATGCCGCATGACCCAGCGCCTGCCGCCATCGCTGACGCCGCTCGACACTGCGCTCGCCACGTTGCTGAACGGGCTTGATCCCGTCGCACCGGTCGAATTGCCGCTGACCGACGCCGCCGGCTGCGTCGCGGCTGGGACGCCGCTGCTTGCGGCCTATCCGCCGCGCGACATTGCCACTGCGGATGGCTGGGCATTATGCGCCAACGATCTGGTCGGCGCGTCCTCCTATTCACCGCTGCTCCTGCCGATGGCGCCCGCCTGGGTCGATGCCGGCGACGCGATGCCGGCGGGATGCGACTGTGTGCTCGATGCCGACGCCGTCGAGATGTCCGGTCCGCTCGCCCAGGTGCTGGCGGAGGGCGTGCCGGGGCAGGGCGTCAGGCGTGCCGGCAGTGACATCGCGAACAGCGCACCCGCCGGCGCAGAAGGGGATCCGATCGGTGCGGCCGACCTGCTTGTCGCGCGCGTCGCGGGTCTAACAAAATTCAGCGTGCGGCGGCCGCGGCTGCGCATCGTCAACGTGCCCGATGCAATGGCAACGGCGTATTTGATCGCCGAGGTCGCGCGCCCGGTGGGCCTGGATGTGACGATGCATACCGCCGGCGGCCGTGATGCTGCGTCGATTGCGGAGGCGCTCGATGCTTCCTCCTGCGATCTCCTGCTGACGATCGGTGGCAGCGGCGTCGGCCGCAAGGATGCGGCGGTCACCGCGCTGGCCAGGCGTGGTGATTTGATTGCCCATGGCCTTGCCCTGCAGCCTGGACGCACCGCCGCGGTCGGGCGGCTCGGAAAGGTTCCTGTCGTCGCCTTGCCCGGCTCGCCTGACCATGCGCTCGCGGTCTGGCTCGCGCTCGCGCTTCCGCTCGTCGATCGTCTGTCGGCGCGCAGGCCGCGCCGCCGGATGACCTTGCCGCTCGCGCGAAAAATCGCATCCGGCGTCGGCATCGCTGAAATCGCCCTGCTGGCCGAGGAACATCATGCCTGGGTGCCGCTTGCGGTAGGCGAATGGCCGCTGCAGGCAATTGCCCGCGCGGATGCATGGCTGCTCATTCCCGCCAGCGACGAAGGATTTGCGGCGAGCGCGCCGGTCGATGCCTATCTGATGCGGGAGTGATATGGATTCCGGCATGGCGATGATCCCGCAATCACAGGTCCACGGCGCGCTCGAACAGGAGCAGTTCCTCAAGATCCTCTCCCGCGAGGAGGCCCTGGCGCGCTTCGAAGCGGCGTTGTTCCCACGCGCGCTTCCGAGCGAAGCGCGCAAGCTCGATGCTGCGCTCGGCGCGGCGCTCGCTGAAGACATCACGGCGCCGATCGACGTGCCGCCGTTCGACCGTTCCAACGTCGACGGCTTTGCGGTGCGCTCGGCGGACCTTGCAGCGGCCGGCATAGGCGCACCGGTTCGCCTCGGGCTGAACGGCGAGACCATTCACTGCGGCACGGCGCCAGTGCTGCAAGTGGCGGCGGGAACCGCAACACCGATCGCGACCGGTGGCCCGCTGCCGCGCGGTGCCGATGCCGTGGTCATGGTGGAGCACACCCAGCCGGCCGGCCTTGACGCAATCGAGGTCCGTCGTGCTGCGTCTCCCGGGCAATTCGTTTCCTATGCAGGATCCGACATCGCGCGCGGCGAAGCGCTGCTGCGCGCCGGCACCGTCATCGGCTCGCGCGAGATCGGCATGCTGGCGGCCTGCGGCATTGCCGAGGTGATCATCGCGCGCAAGCCGCGCGTCGCTGTGATCTCGACCGGTGACGAACTGGTCCAACCCGGCGAAGCGCTCGCGCCGGCTGCGATCTACGACACCAACGGCGCGATCGTCGCGGCCGCGATCGACGAGAACGGCGGCGAGGCGATTTTCCTCGGCGCGATTCCGGACGATGAAGCCAAGCTCGAAGCCGCGATGCGGCGCGCGCTGGCGGACGCCGATATGCTGGTGCTCTCCGGCGGCACCTCGAAAGGCGCAGGCGATCTGTCCCATCGCATCATCGGCCGGCTCGGCAAGCCCGGCATCATCGCGCATGGCGTTGCGCTCAAGCCCGGCAAGCCGCTGTGCCTTGCGGTGTGCGACGGCAAGCCGGTGGTGATCCTGCCGGGCTTTCCGACCTCGGCGATGTTCACCTTCCACGACATGATCGTGCCGGTGCTGCGCAGGATGGCCGGATTGCCGCCGCGCTCCGATGCGAAAGTGAGCGCGACTGTGCCGGTGCGCATCGCTTCCGAACTCGGCCGCACCGAATTCGTCATGGTCTCGCTGGTGGACGGCAAGGACGGCTTGATCGCCTATCCCTCCGGCAAGGGGTCCGGTGCGATCACGTCCTTTGCGCAGGCCGACGGTTTTCTGCGCATCGACGCGCTCGCCGACCAGATGCCCGCCGGGACCAAAGCCGAGGTGACGCTGTTCACGCCGCATGTGCGGGTGCCCGATCTCGTCATCGTCGGCAGCCATTGCACCGGCCTCGACCTCGTCACCGCACAGCTTGCGCATGCCGGGCTGACCGTGCGCTCTATCGCGGTCGGCAGCCTCGGCGGGCTTGCGGCGGCGAAACGGGGCGAGTGCGATCTCGCGCCGATCCATTTGTTCGACGACAAGAGCGAGACTTACAACACGCCCTATCTGGTCGAGGGGCTCGAGCTCGTGCCGGGCTGGCGGCGGATGCAGGGCATCGTGTTCCGGAAAGGCGACAAGCGTTTCGAGGGCCTCAGCGCGAAGCAGGGCGTCGCTGCCGCGCTCGCGGACCCTGCCTGCATCATGGTCAACCGCAACCAGGGTGCCGGCACGCGCATCCTGATCGACCGGCTGCTCGGCGGCGCGCGCCCGGAAGGCTATTGGAACCAGCCGCGCTCCCACAACGCCGTTGCCGCGGCCGTCGTACAGCACCGTGCCGACTGGGGCATGACCATTGCGCCGGTCGCCCATGCGGCCCGCCTCGGTTTCATCCCGCTCGCGGAGGAGCATTATGACTTCGCGCTGGTGACGGCGCGCAGGCAGCGGCCGGCGGCGCAGGCCTTTCTGGACGCACTCGGCTCGAATGAGGCTCGCGTGGCGCTGGAGCGTGCTGGCTTCAGGCCGGCTTAGAGTCACGACGATGCGGCACTCAAGCCGCGCGACAGGGTGGGGGACGCGATGGCGAGGCCGCTTTCGGTTGCGATCGTCGGTGCCGGCATGGGTGGGCTAGCAACTGCCGCAGCGCTCCAGCGCGCCGGCATCGACGTGACGGTCTACGAGCAGGCCTCCCAATTTGCGCGCATCGGCGCCGGCATCCAGATTGGCTGCAACGCGATGAAGGTCCTGCGCGCGCTCGGACTGGAAGCGCGGATGCGCGAGCACTGCTTCTACCCGCGCTCCTGGAACAACCGCGACTGGCGCAGCGGCGATATCAAGTTCGACATGATTTTTGGCGAGAGCGCGGAAGAGAAGTTCGGCGCGCCCTATCTGCTGGCCCATCGCGCCGATTTGCATGCGGCGCTGGCGAGCGTGGTGCCGGACGCGTGCATCAAGCTCAGCCACAAGCTCGTCGGTCTCGACGAGACAGGAGAAGGCGTCCGGCTCACTTTCGCAAACAGCACAAGCGTAGTCGCCGATGCCGTGGTCGGCGCTGACGGCGTGCATTCAGCCGTGCGCGACATCCTGTTCGACACCGCGCCGGTCAAATTCACCGGCCGCATCGCTTATCGCACCACCTATCCCGCCACGCTGCTTGGCGGTGAAAAGATCGACGACTGCACGAAATGGTGGGGCGAGGACCGCCACATCGTGATCTATTACGTCAAGCCCGATCGCAGCGAGGTCTATCTCGTCACCAGTCAGCCCGAACCGGATTTCCGCATCGAGTCCTGGTCCGCGAAGGGCGACGTGCGCGATCTGCGCGCCTCGTTCGAAGGCTTTCATCCGCAGGTCGGACAGGTGCTGGCCGCCTGTCCCGATGTCCACAAATGGGCGATCATGGACCGCGACGCACTGGAGCGATGGGTCGACGGCAAGGTGACGCTGCTCGGCGATGCCTGCCATCCGATGACGCCCTACATGGCGCAGGGCGCGGCCATGGCGATCGAGGATGCCGCCGTGCTGTCGCGCTGTCTCGACGGCGTCGACCGTGACGGCGTCGCAGATGCCTTCCGTCGGTTCGAGGCGACCCGCAAGGAGCGGACAACGCGGGTGCAGGAAACCTCGCGCGCCAATATCTGGCTGAAGCAGCGGACCGATACGAGCTGGGTCTATGGCTACGATGCGTGGACCGTGCCGCTGGCGGCCTGAGCTGGATTAGGACGCCGCATCCAGCGCCGCCAGCCGCTCTGCGTCGGCGATGTCCTCGACCGTGTTGGCATTGAAGAACGGATCGAGCGGCTCGGCCGGCCAGGTCACCGTCGCCAGTGGATAGCGCGCGGTCCAGCGGTCGATCTTTCGGAGGTCCTCGACGACCAGCGCATGGCGCAGCTCATTGCGCAAGGAGACGCGCCACAGCCCGATCACGGGATGCGACTGGTCGCCTGATGCCGCGACCGCGAGCTCGGCATTGGCCGCGATGCGTTCTTCATGCAAGCGCGCAACCAGATCGCGCGGCAGGAAGGGGCAGTCGCCGGCGGCGCTCAGCACCCATTCGACCCCCGGCCGGTTCGTGGCGGTCCAGTCGAGCGCGGCGAGGATGCCGGCGAGCGGGCCCGGGAAGCCGGGTACCTCATCGGGGACGACCTGCAAGCCGAACGCGACGAAGCGTGCGGGATCGCCATTGGCGTTGAGGATCAGTCCGCTGCATTGGGGGGCAAGGCGCGCAATCACGCGCTCCAGGATGGTACGGCCGCCGATGGTCCGCATCGGCTTGTCGCCGCCGCCCATGCGCCGCGCCAAGCCACCGGCGAGCAGGACGCCTTGCGTCGGAGGAAGATCAGTCGTCACCACCTTCACCCTTGCGCTTGTGCTTTGCGGATTCTTCCTCGACGTAAGCGAGGTTCTGGTCGTAGACGATGCGCTCCTCGCCCGCGAGCGCGATGAAGCGCTTGCCGCGGGTGCGACCGACGAGTGTCAGCCCGACTTGTCTTGCGAGGTCGACGCCCCAGGCGGTGAAGCCGGAGCGCGACACCAGGATCGGAATCCCCATTCGCACCGTCTTGATCACCATCTCCGAGGTGAGCCGTCCCGTTGTGTAGAGGATCTTGTCGGACGCATCGACGCCGTGGCGGTACATCCAGCCCGCGATCTTGTCGACGGCATTGTGGCGGCCGACGTCCTCGGTGTAGCAGAGCGGTTCGCCCTCCCTGCACAGCACGCAGCCATGGATCGCGCCGGCCTCCAGATAGAGCGAGGGCATGGTGTTGATAGTCTGCGTCATCTGGTAGAGCCAGGAGGTGCGCAGCTCGGCCTTCGGCAGCGCGACGCTCTCGACTGCTTCGAGCAGGTCGCCGAAGGCGGTGCCCTGCGCGCAGCCCGAGGTCTGCGTGCGCTTCTTCAGCTTGGCTTCGAAATTGGTGTGGTGTGTGGTGCGCACCACGACCACCTGGAGGTCGTCGTCGTATTCGACCTCGGTGACCTCGTCGTTGTATTTCAGCATGTTCTGGTTGAGCAAATAGCCCAGCGCCAGATATTCCGGATAGTCGCCGATCGTCATCATGGTGACGATCTCCTGCGAATTCAGGTAGAGCGTCAGCGGCCGCTCCATCGGTACCTTGATCTCGACCCTGGCGCCGGACTGGTCCGTGCCGGTCACGCTCTGGGTCAAGCGCGGATCGCCGGGATTCGGGAGGATCAGGGGCATCGGGGCTTTGTCGATCTTCATCATGGCCTCGACGTTAGCATGACATTCGGGTCAAGCCGATATAAGCATGCTGGCGGAAAGCGAAATGGCTCCTGTCGTCATTGCGAGCGCAGCGAAGCAATCCAGAGTCTTCCGCGGTGGCAGTCGGGATTGCTTCGCTACGCTCGCAATGACGGGGAAAGGCCGGAGGTTCCATCGGCAGGTGCGTCGTTGGCGGAGATCGAGAGGTTATGAAAGTCATCGGCCTTGCAGGCTGGAGCGGTGCGGGCAAGACCACGCTGTTGACGCGGCTGATCCCGCATTTCAGCGCGCAGGGCCTGCGCGTCTCCGTCATCAAGCATGCGCATCACCAGTTCGACGTCGACGTCCCCGGCAAGGATTCCTGGCGCCATCGCGAGGCCGGCGCGGCTGAGGTGCTGGTGGCCTCGTCGAACCGTTGGGCGCTGATGCACGAGTTGCGCGGCGCAGCCGAGCCGCGGCTGCCGGAACTGTTGAGCAAGCTGTCAGCGGTCGATCTGGTCGTGGTCGAAGGCTTCAAGCGCGAGCCGCATCGCAAGATCGAGGTGCATCGCGCCGGAAATGGCAAGCCGTTGCTGTTTCCTGACGATCCCGGAATTTTCGGGATCGTGGCCGACATCGCCATTGAATCGCGGCTGCCGACCGTCCATCTCGATGATATCGAGGCTGCCGCGGCATTGCTGCTGGCCGCGGCGATGCCGGTCGAGGAAGCGGTCGCGAAAAGCGCCGCGCTGCGCTGACGAGGCACCATGGCGCAATTGTCGGACGATTGTTTTGCGTTCGGTGGACCGATGATGTCGGTCGACGAGGCCGTTGGTCTGATCACGACGCGCGTCAACGCGATTGCCGATCTCGAAACCGTGGCGCTCGTGGATGCCGATGGGCGGGTTCTGGCGCGCGACGTCGCTGCGCCGCTACCGCTGCCGCCCTTCACGAACTCGGCAGTTGACGGGTACGCCGTGCGCAATGCGGACCTTCCGCAAAGCGGAGAACACGCCTTGCCGGTCGATGGCCGCATCCAGGCCGGCGGCCTTGCACAGGCCGCCATCAAGCCCGGCCACACCGCGCGCATCTTCACGGGCGCGCCGATGCCACCGGAGGCCGGGACCGTCTTCATGCAGGAGGATGTCCGGATCGATGAGGCCGGCAAGGTCGTGCTGCCGCCAGGGCTGAAGCCGGGTGCCAATGTGCGCCCCGCCGGCGAGGACATTCCCGAAGGGCACGTCGCGCTGCGCGCCGGCCAACGGCTGCGGCCACAGCATGTCGCGCTCGCCGCGGCGTTGGGCCTGATGCGGGTCGACGTCGTCAGGCGCATCCGCGTTGCGGTGTTCTCGACCGGCGACGAGCTGGCTTCGCCGGGCGAGCCGCGCGCGACCTCGCAGCTGTTCGATTCCAACCGCTTCATGCTGATGGCGATGCTGCGCCGGCTCGGCTGCGAGGTTAGCGACCTCGGCATCCTGCGCGACGAGCGTGCTTCGCTCGCCAATGGCTTGAAGCAGGTTGCAAGCAAGCATGACCTGATCCTCACCACCGGCGGTGTCTCGACCGGGGAGGAGGATCACGTCAAGGCGGCGGTCGAGAGCGTCGGCTCGCTGGTGTTGTGGCGGATGGCGATCAAGCCCGGCCGTCCCGTGGCGATGGGTATCATCGGCGGCACGCCGCTGATCGGCCTGCCCGGCAATCCCGTGGCCAGTTTCGTCACCTTCGTCCATGTGGTGCGGCCAACGGCGCTGGCGCTGATGGGTGGTTTGCCGGAACCGCTGTTGTCGATCCCGGTGCGCGCGTCGTTCTCCTACAAGAAGAAGATCGGCCGCCGCGAATATGTTCGCGTCTCCCTGCGGCGCGCGGAGGACGGCGCGCTGGAGGCGGTCAAGTTCCCGCGCGAAGGCGCCGGGCTGTTGTCGTCGCTGGTCGAGACCGACGGTCTTGTCGAACTCGGCGAGGAGATCACGAAGGTCGAGCCGGGGCAGGGCGTAGGTTTCCTGTCCTATGCCGATCTGCTCTGACCGGTTGCGTTGACGCCACGGACCGGCCCCGCCATGTTGCGCCCATGACCAGAACCACGCTCGATCTCACCGGGCTGAAATGCCCGCTGCCCGCCCTGAAGACACGCAAGGCACTCAAACCATTGCAGCCGGGCGATCAGCTCGAGGTGCACTGCACGGATCCCCTGTCGGTGATTGACATTCCGAACCTGATTCGGGAGACCGGCGACACGGTGGAGATCACCGAGCGCAACGACGCGCGCATCGTGTTCTTGATAGAAAAGACGAATGGTCCGATAGGCAGCGCCAATGGTGCGCTGCGTTCTTGAGCGCGTTACCGCGTTGATACCGACCTTTTGTCTATCGACATCGATCATGGCTTCTGCCCAAATTGACTTTCTCCGTGGGGGCGCGGAGGTTGAGTCTTGTCTGCGATACGCGGATCAATGGGCCGTACACAAAGCTTGCACGTCGTATCGGGCATAGAGCCCCGCTCGAGGGGTTAACTTTTCGGAGGCGCGTGACGATCCTGGTGCGCGTCGGATGATTGTGCGGGGGCAGCAGGGACAGCTGGCTGCACCGCGGATGGCTGAGGATCAGGATCTTAGTGGCAGGCTGCTCAGAAGGGCGGCTTAGGGGAGGACTGTATGGCTACTATTGAGAGCGCTGGAACGATTTCAGGCGCTGGCGCCGGCTTTCTTGATCGTGAGCGGACGATTGCGAGGGCCGGCTTCAATCGCTGGCTGGTGCCGCCTGCGGCGCTATGCATCCATTTGTGCATCGGCATGGCTTACGGCTTCTCGGTGTTCTGGTTGCCGCTCTCGCGCGCGATCGGCATCACCGCGCCGAAGGCCTGTCCGGACATGTCGCTGTGGCAGGAGCTCTTCACCACCACTTGCGACTGGAAGGTCGCGAGCCTCGGCTGGATGTTCACCCTATTCTTCGTCGTGCTCGGCGTTGCGGCCGCTGTTTGGGGCGGCTGGCTCGAGCGGGTCGGTCCGCGCAAGGCCGGCTTCGTCGCGGCGATCTGCTGGTGCGGCGGTCTCATTCTCGGCGCCATCGGCATCTATCTGCATCAGCTCTGGATCATGTGGCTCGGCTCCGGCGTGATCGGCGGCATCGGCCTTGGTCTCGGTTACATCTCGCCGGTGTCGACGCTGATCAAATGGTTCCCCGATCGCCGCGGCATGGCGACCGGCATGGCGATCATGGGCTTCGGCGGCGGCGCTATGATCGGCGCACCGTTTGCCAATCTCCTGATCAACTACTTCAAGACATCGACCGAGGTCGGCGTGTGGCAGGCCTTCGTCGTCATGGGCGTGGTCTATTTCTTCTTCATGACCATCGGCGCGTTCGCCTACCGCGTGACGCCGGCGGGCTGGAAGCCCGAGGGCTGGACGCCGCCGAGCGAGAAGAAAACGATGATCTCCGAGCATCACGTTCACCTGGACAACGCGCACAAGACGCCGCAGTTCTGGCTGATCTGGTGGGTGCTGTGCTTGAACGTGTCTGCCGGCATCGGTGTGATCGGCATGGCCTCTCCGATGTTGCAGGAAATCTTCGCCGGAAAGCTGATCGGCCATCCGGAGCTCACCTTTAGTCAGCTCTCGGTCGATCAGAAGACGGTCATCGCCGGCATCGCGGCGGGCTTCGCGGGCCTGCTGTCATTGTTTAACATCGGCGGTCGCTTCTTCTGGGCGTCGCTGTCGGACTATATCGGCCGCAAGAACACCTACTATACGTTCTTCATCCTCGGCATCGTGCTCTACGCGCTGGCGCCGACCTTTGCGGCGATGGGCTCGAAGCTGCTGTTCGTGCTCGGCTTCGGCGTCATCCTGTCGATGTATGGCGGGGGCTTCGCGACCGTGCCGGCCTATCTCGCCGATATGTTCGGGACCCAGTTCGTCGGCGCCATCCACGGCCGGCTGCTGACGGCGTGGTCCACCGCGGGCATCATCGGCCCCGTTGTGGTCAACTACATCCGCGAGTTCCAGCTCGCGGCGGGTGTGCCGCGTGACCAGCTATACAATACGACTATGTACATTCTCTGCGCGATGCTGATTGCGGGCATCATCTGCAACTACCTGATCAAGCCGGTCGCTTCGAAATGGTACATGAGCGAGGCGGAGGTCGCGAAGTTGCAGGCGGCGAACGCCGGCGCCAATGTTGTCCAGACGGGTTCGTTCGGAATCGGCACTGGCGGCCTCGACGCCAAGGCTGCGATTTTCTGGCTCGTCGTCGGCGTTCCCATGGCGTGGGGCGTGTATAAGACGCTCGAGAGCGCGGTTAAAATCCTCTGACCGCAAACCCACCACCCGCGGGAGGCTGACGCCAGCTTCCCGCGGTGTTCGCCTTGCTGATCAATGAGAATGGGACCTAGGGGGATTCCTATGCTTCGCACCCGTATCTGCCTTGCCGCCATGCTGCTGGCCGCAAGCCTTCATGCCGCGTCCGCGCAAACCGCGGCGGCACCTGCGACCACCGCACCAGCCGCGACGACCGAGGCCAAGCCTGGCAAGATCAAGCTCACCATGCAGAAGCTGAAGGACATGAAGGCGAAGTGGGCGGCCAACAAGCCAAAGCTCAAGTCCTGCCGTGCCGACGTGAAAGCCAAGGGCCTCGCCGGCGACGATCGCTGGTTCTACATCGAAGAGTGCATGAACAAGACCTGAGCCGGTTCCACGATCAGTTTGCGTAGGGGGGCGTGAGGCTTGTTGGGCCGCATGCCCCTTAAATGCTTATCGGAACGGATGAATTCGCTTGGCATCTGGTATGCCAAAAGCTAGACTTGGACATGTTCTAAAGAAGGTTTACGAGACTCATCGATGAACCACGACGTGCATGAGGTCCGCTCGTTCGAGCATCCGGGCGAGGGACGGAAGCGAGCCAAGGCCACGCCCAAGGGGCGGCAGGTCGATCCCACCGCCGCGCACGAGATCGAGCAGCTGCTCGGCGACCGGTCGCGGCGGCGCGATCTCCTGATCGAATATCTCCATCTGATCCAGGACAAATATCACCAGATCTCGGCCGCGCATCTTGCCGCGCTTGCCGACGAGATGAATCTCGCCTTCGCCGAGGTGTTCGAGACCGCGACGTTCTACGCGCATTTCGATATCGTGAAGGAAGGCGAGCCCGATATCGCGCCGCTGACGATCCGCGTCTGCGATTCGCTGACTTGCGCGATGCTCGGCGGCGAGAAGCTGCTCGAGGATCTGCAGAGCGCGTCGGGTCCCGGCATCCGTGTCGTCCGCGCGCCCTGCGTCGGGCGCTGCGATACCGCGCCGGCGGCCGAGGTCGGCCACAACTTCGTCGATCATGCGACGGTCGCAAATGTGATGGCCGCCGCGAAGGCCGGCGACACCCACGCGCATCTGCCCAAATATATCGACTACGACGCCTATGTCGCCGGCGGCGGCTACAAGCTGCTCGATCGCGTGCGCTCCGGCGAACTGTCGAAGGATGATCTGCTGAAGGCGCTCGACGACGCCTCGCTGCGCGGGCTCGGCGGCGCCGGCTTCCCGACGGGGCGCAAATGGCGCGCGGTGCTGGGCGAGCCCGGGCCGCGGTTGATGGCGATCAACGGCGACGAGGGCGAGCCCGGCACGTTCAAGGATCGCGTCTATCTCGAAAGCGATCCGCATCGCTTTCTCGAGGGCATGCTGATCGGCGCGCATGTGGTGCAGGCCTCCGACGTCTACATCTACCTGCGCGATGAATATCCGGCATCGCGCGAAATCCTCGAGCGCGAGCTCGCGAAGCTGCCCGCGGGCGGCCCGACGTTGCACATGCGCCGCGGCGCCGGTGCCTATATCTGCGGCGAGGAATCTTCGCTGCTGGAAAGCATCGAGGGCAAGCGCGGCCTGCCCCGGCACAAGCCGCCTTACCCGTTTCAGGTCGGCCTGTTCGGACTGCCGACGTTGATCAACAACATCGAGACGCTGTGGTGGGTGCGCGACATCGTCGAGAAGGGCGCTGACTGGTGGAAGGGCCATGGGCGGCACGAGCGTCAAGGCCTGCGCAGCTTCTCGGTGTCAGGCCGCGTCAAGACGCCGGGCATGAAGCTCGCGCCCGCAGGCATCACCGTGCGCGAGTTGATCGACGAATATTGCGGCGGCATGGCCGACGGCCATCAGTTCTATGCTTATCTGCCGGGCGGCGCGTCCGGCGGCATCCTGCCGGCGTCGATGGACGACATCCCGCTCGATTTCGGCACGCTGGAGAAATACGGCTGCTTCATCGGCTCGGCCGCGATCGTGATCCTGTCGCAGAAGGACAGCGTGCGGGCGGCGGCGCTGAACCTGATGAAGTTCTTCGAGGACGAAAGCTGCGGCCAGTGCACGCCATGCCGCGTCGGAACCCAGAAGGCGGCGCTGCTGATGCAGCAGCCGGTCTGGAACCGCGCCTTGCTGGAGGAATTGAGCCAGGCGATGCGTGATGCCTCGATCTGCGGGCTCGGACAGGCGGCATCGAATCCGCTTGCCACCGTGATCAAATATTTCCCTGACGAGTTCAAGGAAGCGGCCGAATGACGAAGATTACGTTCGAGCTTGACGGCAAGCAGGTCGAGGCCAGTCCCGGCGAGACGATCTGGCAAGTCGCAAAACGCCAGGGCCGGGAGATTCCCCATCTGTGCTATTCGCCGGCGCCGGACTATCGCCCCGACGGCAATTGCCGCGCCTGCATGGTGGAGATCGAGGGCGAGCGCGTGCTTGCGGCCTCCTGCAAGCGCACGCCGTCGGTCGGCATGAAGGTGAAGTCCGAAAGCCACCGTGCGGTCGCGGCGCAAAAGATGGTGATGGAGCTGCTCGTCGCCGACCAGCCGGCGCGCGAGACCTCGCATGATCCGGAATCCAAATTCTGGCACTGGGCCGAGACCACTGGCGTCACCGAGAGCCGCTTCCCTGCCGCCGAGCGCTGGGCGACCGATGCCAGCCATCCGGCGATGCGCGTCAATCTCGATGCCTGCATCCAGTGCGGCCTCTGCGTGCGCGCCTGCCGCGAGGTGCAGGTCAACGACGTCATCGGCATGGCCTATCGCAGTCATGGCTCGAAGATCGTGTTCGACTTCGACGATCCCATGGGCGAATCCACCTGCGTTGCCTGCGGCGAATGCGTGCAGGCCTGTCCGACCGGCGCGCTGATGCCGGCCGTGATGCTGGACGAGGCGCAGACGCGCGTCACCTATGCCGACAAGAAGGTGGATTCGCTCTGCCCGTTCTGCGGCGTCGGCTGCCAGGTGACCTACGAGGTCAAGGACGAGAAGGTGATCTACGCCGAGGGCCGCGACGGCCCCGCCAATCACAATCGTCTCTGTGTGAAGGGCCGTTTCGGCTTCGACTACATCCACCATCCGCATCGCCTGACCAAGCCGCTGGTGCGGCTGCCGAATGCGAAGAAGGATTCCAACGACCAGGTCGATCCGGCCAATCCTTTCACGCATTTCCGTGAAGCGAGCTGGGAGGAAGCGCTCGACATCGCCGCCAAGGGCCTGGTCAAGATCCGCGACACCAACGGCGTGAAGGCGCTGGCGGGCTTCGGCTCGGCCAAGGGCTCGAACGAGGAGGCCTATCTGTTCCAGAAGCTGGTACGCACCGGCTTCGGTTCGAACAATGTCGACCATTGCACCCGTCTGTGCCACGCCTCGTCGGTCGCCGCGCTGTTCGAGGGCCTGAGCTCCGGTGCGGTGTCGGCGCCGTTCTCGGCGGCGATGGACGCCGAGGTCATCATCGTGATCGGCGCCAATCCGACCGTGAATCATCCGGTCGCCGCGACCTTCATCAAGAACGCGGTCAAGCAGAATGGCGCCAAGCTGTTCGTGATGGATCCGCGCCGGCAGACGCTGTCGCGTCATGCCACCAAGCATCTGCAATTCAAGCCCGGCTCCGACGTCGCCATGCTGAACGCGATGATCAACACGATCATCACAGAAGGCCTGACGGACGATCAGTACATCGCCGGCTACACCGAAGGCTTCGAGGATCTCAAGGAGAAGATCAAGGAGTTCACGCCGGAGAAGATGGAGCCGATCTGCGGCGTCCCGGCGCAAACCCTGCGCGAGGTGGCGCGTACCTATGCGCGCGCAAAATCGTCGATCATCTTCTGGGGCATGGGCATCAGCCAGCACGTTCACGGCACCGACAATGCGCGCTGCCTGATCGCGCTGGCGCTGATCACCGGCCAGGTCGGCCGTCCCGGCACCGGCCTGCATCCGCTGCGCGGACAGAACAACGTGCAGGGCGCGTCCGACGCCGGCCTGATCCCGATGTTCCTGCCGGACTATCAGCCGGTCGGTCGCGACGATTTGCGCGGGGCCTTCGAGAAGCTGTGGGGCCAAGACCTCGATCCCGTCCGCGGCCTGACCGTGGTCGAGATCATGAATGCGATCCACGCCGGCGAGATCAAGGGCATGTATATCGAGGGTGAGAATCCGGCGATGTCCGACCCCGATCTGCAGCATGCGCGCCAGGCGCTCGCCATGCTCGATCACCTCGTGGTGCAGGACCTCTTCGTCACCGAGACCGCATTCCACGCCGACGTCATCCTGCCGGCCTCGGCCTTTGCCGAGAAGGAAGGCTCCTTCACCAACACCGATCGCCGCGTGCAGCTCGCGCGCCAGGTGATCAAGCCACCGGGCGATGCGCGGCAGGATCTCTGGATCATCCAGGAGATCGGCAAGCGCATGGGCCTGCCGTGGAATTATGCCGGCCCCGGCGATGTCTACACCGAGATGGCAGAGCTCATGCCGTCGCTCAAGAACATCAGCTGGGAACGGCTGGTGCGCGAAGGTGCCGTGACCTATCCGGCGGACGATCCGGACAAGCCGGGCAACGAGATCATCTTCACGACCGGATTCCCGACCGCGAGCGGGCGCGGCAAGATCGTGCCGGCTCACGTCATCCCGCCGGACGAGATCCCCGACGACGAATATCCGATGGTGCTCTCGACCGGCCGCGTGCTCGAGCACTGGCACACCGGCTCGATGACGCGCCGCGCCCAGGTGCTCGACCAGATCGAGCCCGAGGCGGTTGCGTTCATGTCGCCAAAGGACATGCACAGGAAGAAGCTGGCGCCCGGCGATTTCATTCGCCTGGAGACCCGCCGTGGCGCGGTCGAGGTCAAGGTCCGCTCCGACCGCGACGTGCCCGAGAACATGGTGTTCATGCCGTTCTGCTACGCGGAGGCGGCGGCGAACCTGCTGACCAATCCGGCGCTCGATCCGTTCGGCAAGATCCCGGAGTTCAAGTTCTGCGCGGCGAGAGCCGAGCGCGCGGAGATGCGGGACGCGGCGGAGTAGCAATTCGCGAAAAACAACCCCATGCACAGTAGGCGAGGGGTTGAAAGGCTTGAGGAATTTTCGGTCTTGCCGAAACGACTTGCGGCGTCGGTCAAAACACCTGCATCAATGCATGATCACCAACAGCGCCGGCTTCGCCGCTCGCAACGACGGTGGTAAACGTAATCCATGTCGAAAGTCACCCCCGCCACACGCGCGCTCACAGCCGCCGGTGTCGCCTTCACCGTTCACGCTTACGACTACGATCCCGACGCCGAGAGCATCGGCCTCCAGGCGGCGGCTGCCCTGGCTGAGGATCCCGCGCGCGTGTTGAAGACGCTGATAGCCCTGGTCGACGGCAAGCCGGTCTGCATCATCGTTCCGTCCGACCAGGAAGTGTCGATGAAGAAGCTCGCCGCTGCTGTCGGCGGCAAGTCCGCGCAAATGATGAAGCCGCCGGAGGCCGAGCGCCTCACCGGCTTCAAGGTCGGCGGCATCAGTCCGTTCGGGCAGCGGAAACCGGTGCCCGTCGTGATCGAGCAGATCGCGCTCGCGCACGAGTATGTGTATGTCAATGGCGGTCAGCGCGGACTGCAGGTGCGGCTCAAGCCGGGTGATGTGCGGGACGTGTCGAACGCGGTTGCCGCAGACTTGATCGCCTGAGCGTTGCGTTCTACTGCTTCTGCAACAGCTTGAGCCGGCAGCGTAACGCCTCGCGGATATGCGCGCGCGCGAGCTGCTCGGCCTTGTCGCCGTCGCGCGCGGCGATGGCCTCGATGATGATTTGGTGCTCGCTGTGGCTGGTCGATGGGCGTCCCGTCACCGTGAAGGTGGTGGGACCGAGCAGCGCGATCCAGTCCTGCAATTCGTGGGAGGCGTTGTCGAGATAGCGGTTGCGCGCGGCGCGGCAGACGGCTTCGTGGAAGGCGCGGTTGAGCCGCGCCATCTCGGCCGCGTCGGTCGCGGAGGATTCAACAAAAGACTGTTCGATATCCCTGAGTGCATCGATCTCCGTCGTCGAGGCATGCTCGGCGGCCAGGCGCGCGGCCGCGCCTTCCATGATCTCGCGCATGGCGTAAAGCTCGACCACTTCTGAAATGTCGAGGTTGCGCACGATCACGCCGCGGCCGCCGGCCGGCTCGACGAAACCACGCGCGGCGAGCCGGCCGAGCGCCTCCCGCACCGGCGTGCGGCTGACCTTCAGTCGCTGGGCGACCTCCTCCTCGCGCAGGCGATCGCCGGCGCGGTAGCTACCGGCTTGCAGCGCCTCGCAGAGCGAACGGAACACGGCTTCGCCGAGCGCCACGCCGCCGCCGCGCGCGATCGAGCCGCCTGTCTTTGCCGGGCGTCTGGCCATGGTCCCTCGAGGCGCATCCTGCCCATGCAGAGATGCCGCTTGCTCCCTTACTGTATATCCTTGTATACAAAGGTGCGCAATGGCGGTCCGGAGTGGGCGAGGCTGCCGTCGGGCAGAATGTCTCTAACTTCGTCGCTCCGGGTACACGGCATGAGCAGCAAATACGACGTGCTGGTGATCGGCGGTGGCAATGCGGCGCTGTGCGCGGCGATCGCTGCGCGGCGTGGCGGCGCCTCCGTCCTCGTGCTCGAAGGCGCGCCAAAGTTCTATCGCGGCGGCAACCCCCGCCACACCCGCAACATGCGCTGCGCTCATGACGCGGCGACCGAAATTCTCACAGGTCCGTATACCGAGGAGGAATTCTGGGAGGATCTGCTGCGTGTCACCGGCGGACAGACCGACGAGATGCTCGCCCGCCACATGATCCGCGAGTCCAAGGATATCCTGAACTGGATCGTGGAGCAGGGCGTGCGCTGGCAGCCCTCGCTCGGCGGCACGCTGAGTCTCGGCCGCACCAACTCGTTCTTCCTCGGTGGCGGGCGCGCGATGCTGAATGCGCTGTATCTGACCGCCCAGCGGCTGGGCGTCGACGTCGAATATGATGCCGAAGTCACCGAGCTCGTGATCGAGGACGGCATGTTCCTCGCCGCGCGCCTCGAGCGGCCCGTCAAGGGCGAGACCGAGATCCGCGCGACGTCACTGGTCGCCGCGGCCGGCGGTTTCGAGGCCAACATCGAATGGCTCAAGCAATATTGGGGCGAGGCTGCCGACAATTTCCTGATCCGCGGTACGCCCTATAATCGCGGCTCGATCCTGAAGATGCTGCTCGACAAGGGCGTGCAGGAGGTCGGCGATCCCACCCAGTGCCACGCGGTGGCGATCGATGCCCGTGCGCCGAAATTCGACGGCGGCATCATCACGCGCCACGACTCGGTCGTGTTCGGCATCGTCGTCAACAAGCATTCGCAGCGGTTCTACGACGAGGGCGAGGACATCTGGCCGAAGCGCTACGCGATCTGGGGCCGGCTGGTCGCGGCGCAGCCCGACCAGATCGCCTACATCATTTTTGATTCGACCGTGGTCACCTCGTTCATGCCGACGCTGTTCCCGCCGATCGCCGGGCAGACGGTGGCCGAGCTTGCCGGCAAGCTGCAGCTCGATCCAGCCGCGCTGGAAAAGACCGTCACCGAGTTCAACGCGGCGGTGCGGCCCGGCACCTTCGACCACACCATTCTCGACGACTGCCGCACCGAGGGCATCTCGCCGCAAAAGACGCATTGGGCGCGCAAAATCGAGACGCCGCCTTATCTCGCCTATCCGGTGCGGCCCGGCATCACCTTCACCTATCTCGGCACCCGCGTCACCAAGGAGGCGCGGATGCTGATGGCGGACGGCAAGCCGTCGGCCAACATGTTCGCGGCTGGCGAGATCATGGCCGGCAACGTGCTCGGCAAGGGTTATGCCGCCGGCATGGGCATGACGATCGGCAGCGTGTTCGGACGGATCGCAGGACGGGAAGCGGCGAAACATGCACGGAACTAGAATTTTGGACGAGGCCGACCGTCTGATGACGGTCTGCAATTCCTGCCGCTACTGCGAGGGGCTCTGCGCGGTGTTTCCCGCCATGGAGATGCGCCGTGCGTTCTCGGACGGCGACCTCAACTATCTCGCAAACCTATGCCATTCCTGTGGCGCCTGCTATGTCGACTGCCAGTTCTCGCCGCCGCACGAGTTCAACGTCAACGTCCCAAAGACGCTGGCGGTCGTGCGCGCCGAGTCCTACGCAGCCTATGCCTGGCCGCATGCACTTTCGGGCGCCTTCGCGCGCAACGGCCTCGTCATCGGCATCGTCGCCGCGCTCAGCATGGCGGCCTTCATCCTCGGCTTTGCTGCTCTCAATGACCACAGCGTGCTGTTCGGCGTGCACGCCGGTCCCGGCGCGTTCTACAGACTGATGCCGCACAACGCGATGGCCGCATTGTTCAGCGCCGCCTTTCTCTATGCGATCCTCGCGCTGGTCATGAGCGTGCGCGCGTTCTGGCGCGACATCGGTACGCCGATCGGCGGCCGCGCCGACGGCGGCTCGATTGTCCAGGCGATCCGCGATGCCGGCGAGCTGCGCTATCTCCATGGCGGCGGCGTCGGCTGCTACAACGAGGACGACAAGCCGACCGACCGGCGCAAGCTTTTCCATCATTTGACCTTCTACGGCTTCCTGCTGTGCTTTGCCGCGACGTCAGTCGCCACGCTCTATCACTATCTCCTTAGCCGCGAGGCGCCGTATCCGTGGTGGGATCTGCCCGTGGTGCTCGGCACGCTCGGCGGCCTCGGTCTGATCATCGGGCCGATCGGATTGTTCATCGCGAAATCGCGCCACGCACCGGAGCTGCTTGACGAGCAGCGCTACGGCATGGATGTTGGCTTCATCGCCATGCTGTTCCTGACCGGCTTCACCGGCATGCTGCTCCTGCTGTTGCGGGAAACCGCCGCGATGGGGCCGCTGCTGGCACTGCATCTCGGCGCGGTGTTCGCGCTGTTCATCACCATGCCCTACGGCAAGTTCGTGCACGGCATCTACCGCTTCGCGGCACTGGTTCGCTATGCACAGGAGCGTCGCAGCGAAGCCGGCTCTTGAGGGGCGGCAATCGCATATGGCATTTTGCGCGATCACAGCGCGCGCCTCGTCCTTCGAGACGACCGCTTCGTGGTCGCCTCAGCATGAGGCTAAGTGGTATCGGTACTCGTCGAAACGAAGGCCGCACACTCGGTCATCATCCTGAGGGCCCGCCAACGGCGGGCGTCTCGAAGGATGGCTGCGGAGAAATCGCTCACATATGCGATGGCCCTGGCTCTTGAGGGGCAGGCTACGTAGCTTTGAGCGGCACCACGCTGTCGCGCCGACCAACCGCCGGTGCGACAGCCTTGGGCTGGGTCTTACGCCACCTCGCGCTCCGGCGCGGACGCCTGCTCGCGGGCCATCGTCGTTGCCGTGACGTAGTCGGTCTTGCCGGTGCCGAGCAACGGCACCTTGTCGACCACCATGATCGCCGCGGGCACGGCCAGTTCGGATGCGCCGATGGCCTTGGCCTGGCCCTGCATCGCACTGCGCTCGGCGGCCTTTTCCGTCGTCAGCAGCACGATGCGCTCGCCCTTGCGCGGGTCCGGGATCGACACGGCAATCGATGCGGCGTGCGGCCACAGGGTCGTCGCGATGGTCTCGACCGCGGACAGCGAGACCATTTCGCCTGCGATCTTGGCGAAGCGCTTGGCGCGGCCCTTGATGGTGATGAAGCCGGCCGCGTCGATCGCGACGATGTCGCCGGTGTCGTGCCAGCCCTCCGCGAGCACTTCGAGCACGCCGGGATTTTCGGCCCGCAGATAGCCGAGCATCACGTTCGGTCCGCGCACCGAGAGGCGTCCACCTTCCTCGATGCCGGGGACCGGATCGAGGCGGCTTTCCATCAGCGGCGACAGCCGGCCAACGGTGCCGGGGCGATTGGCCATCGGCGTGTTCATCGCCAGCACCGGCGCCGTCTCGGTGACGCCATAGCCTTCGAGGATGCGGATGCCGTAACGCTCCATGAACACCTGCCGCGTCCTATCCTTGACCGCCTCGGCGCCGGCGATCACCAGGCGCAGGGTGCGGAAGTCATAGGCATGCGCCGAGCGGGCGTAGCCGGCAAGGAACGTGTCGGTGCCGAACAGGATCGTGGCGCCGGTCTGGTAGATCAGCTCGGGCACGATCCGGTAGTGCAGCGGCGAGGGATACATGTAGATCGGAATGCCCGCGAGCAGCGGCATCATCATGCCGCCCGTGAGCCCGAACGAGTGGAACACCGGCAGCACGTTGAACACCTTGTCATTGGCGTTGGCATCGACCCGCGCCAAAGCCTGCGCCGCGTTGGCGAGGATGTTGCGGTGGGACAACACCACGCCCTTGGGCGTGCCTTCCGAACCCGACGTGAACAGCACCACGGCCGGATCGCTGGCCTGGCGGGTGACGCGCGGCGCGGTGCCTGCGAGCAGGCCCTTGATCTTGTCGGCCGTGCTGATCGAGGCGCGGACGTCCTCGAGATAGACCACGCGCGCCTCGGCGGAGATCGCAGCCATCAGCTTGTCGAGCTTGCCCTTCTCGATGAAGGCCTTGGACGTCAGCACGGTCCTGACCTGCGCGGCCTTCATGGCGGCGAGCACGTTGACCGGGCCCGCCGAGAAGTTGAGCATCGCCGGCACCCGGCCGATGTTCTGCAGCGCCATGAAGACGACGGCGACGCCCGCGGAGTTCGGCAGCAGCACGCCGACATTCTCGCCGACCGCGGTGCCGTTCTCGAGCTTCCGGCTCAAGACCTGCGCGCCGAGAATCAGCTTGCGATAGGTCAGCTTGGTGCCGAGCGCGTCCTCGACGATGACCTTGCCGGTGTCGCGGTCGCGATAGGCATGTCCGAGCGCCTCGAACAGCGTGTGATCGAGCATGGCGTTCTTCACGAGGGCGTCGATCATCACGTCCTGGAGCGCGGCGCCGGCGGCATTGCGGCGCGTCTTGCCCTTCAGCGCCGGATCGACCGGCAGCTTGACCGGCGGCAGGATCGTCACCGTTACCCGCGGAAACCACGTGCGCTTGATCTGGCTGCTGTTGAGGTAGCTGAGATGCGAGCGCTGCGCGCCTTCGATGCGCACCGGCACGACCACCGCGTCGGCCTTGTCTGCGATCATCGCGGTGCCGTCATAGACCTTCATCAGCGAGCCGGAGACGGTGATGCGTCCTTCCGGGAAGATGACCACCGGTTCTCCGGCGGCGACGAGCTTGATCAGGTCGCGCGCGGCCAGCGGCTTGGTCGGGTCCATGGTGTAGTGCTTGACCACGCGCAGAAACGGCTTGGCCCACCAGGCCTTGGCGATGCCGGTGTCGACCGCGAAGCTCGCGTCGATCGGCAACACGGCGTGCAGCAGCGGGCCGTCGATCAGGCTGACATGGTTGGGCGCGATCAGCATCCGGGTGCCCGGAGGCGGCAGGTTTTCTAGGCCGCGAACCTCGGTGCGGAAGAGGGCGCGGAACAGCAGTCCGCCGAAATCGCGCACGCCCTCCTTGCCCCACTTCGTGAGCACGAACCACACCGCGCCGAAGCTGGCGACGCCGAGGCCGAAGAAGATCCAGCCGATATGGAGGCCCGCCGCCTGCAGCAGCGCGACGAACAGCGAGCCGGCCACCATGAAGGCCGCCTGCAGCACATTGCCGGCGGCGATGATGCGGGCGCGCTCGGATGCTGCCGACCAGGCCTGGACCGCGGCGAAGGAGGGAACGACGAACAACCCGCCGCCGAATGCGAAGGCGACGAAGTCGACCAGCATGCGCAGGCCCGCGAACGAGGTTGCGAAGTCGGCGGCGGTGATGTCTTGACCCTTGGCGGTCACACCGATCGCCCAAGCGAGATCGAGGCCCGCAAACCCCATGATGATGGCGCCGATCGGCACCAGTGCGAGGTTCGGGCGAACGTGGCTGAGGCTTGCTGCGAACAGCGAGCCGATGGCGATGCCGATTGCGAAGATCGCAAGACACAGCGTCACCACGCCCTCGGTACCGCCGACGACGTCCTTGACCAGCGCCGGGAGCAGCGACAGCACGATCGCGCCGACCAGCCAGAACCAGGAGACGATCACGGTGCCGTCCCATAGCCGGTGGTCGGCGTGCAGCGTCTTCAACAGGCCGAGCGTCGAGGTCCAGGGATTGGCGTTGACGGGCAGGTCGGGTGCAGACGGCGTCGTCGCGGGGATGCGGGAGGCGAAGGCCCATGACAGCAGGGCCAGCACGACAACGGCCGATGCGACCCAGCCCATATGCGCGGAACCGGCCACGAACTGGCCGCCGGCGACGGTGCCGAGCAGGATGGCCATGAAGGTCGCGCCTTCGACCAGCGCATTGCCGCTCGCAAGCTCTCCGAGTTCGAGCTGATCCGGCAGCATCGCGTATTTCACGGGGCCGAACAGGGCGGCGATGATGCCGAACAGCGCGAGCGCTGCGAACAACAGCGGCACCGAATGCAGGAAGAAGCCAGCGGCGGCAAAGGCCGCGGCGAAGATCTCGGCGAATTTGAGCCGCCGCGCGACGACGGACTTGACGTATTTGTCGGCGAGCTGGCCGCCGAGCCCGGACAGGATGAAATAAGGGAAGATGAAGACGGCGCCTGCGACAGTCACCAGCGCATCGCCGTGGCCGGTCGCGGCACTGTAAAGCAGGATGATGACGAGTGCGTTCTTGAGCACGTTGTCATTGAGTGCCGAAAAGAACTGCGCCCAGAACAGCGGCGCGAAGCGGCGTGACGACATCAATTCCCTGATCATGACCAGTCCTGTTTTGGAAGGCAGCCTGAGATAGTTTCATTGTCGGTTGGACGTCGGGTCCAGAGGATATGCGACGGGCAATTGCGGGTTGACGGTCGCCCCGGCCTGCTCTGCGCGCTTACCTTCCGATCCTGTTGGTCTCCGCACGGTGTGGTTTGGTTCGCAATGGTTCGGTTACGGCCTGTCGAGCTCCGGTAGGGGACCGCGCCCGCCGGGATATCGCCGCGGGCGGTGAGGAAAACCTGAACCGCATCGCCGAAGGTCGCGGCATCGGCTTCGAATGTCGGGACATGGTAAGTCCTTTCTTGCAACCTGATATTGCATTCGAGGTGACCCAAACGTGCCGGCTGCTCCCGCCTCAGGTGAGTTGGGAGAGGCGGCGGAAGGGCGAGAGGTGGCCGATAAGGCTGAAGCGGCGGCCCTCTTGGCGGGCACGGGCGCGGTTGGCCCGCCACATCCGGAAGGTCGCGCGGCGCTCGCTCAGTACACCGGCAATGTCGCAGGCATTCGCGATGCGATCGATCGGCGTCATCGCGAGCCGCAGGATAGCGCGGCCCAATCCGGTCACGAGGGATGCGGCGTCGTCGATGAAGGTGAAGGCGATATCAACAGCGAGCGTTTGCATTTTGCAGGTCTCCAGGTTAAATTGAACAATGTTCATGTGAGTAGCTTGAAAATGAACAATGTTCAAGAAGAATCGCTGCGGGACCGAAAAAAATATCGCCGGCGGCTCCAGGTCGTGAAGATCGCCCGCAGTATCATTGCGGCTAAAGGCCTGAGATCGCTGAAGGTTCGGGACGTTGCGGAGGCCGCCGGCTGCTCGGTTGGCAGCGTCTATAACGAGTTTGGCGACTTCGACGGGGTGATCCTGACGGTCAACCGGGAGACCGTTCAGGCGCTGACGATGCGTCTTGGCCAGGTTCCTGCCGAGGATCCCGTTCGCCAGCTCTACGGGCTTGCCGCGACCTACCTCGAATTCTTCGCCGAGCACGCCAACCTGCTGCGCTCGCTGTTCGAGCATCGGATGGAGGACGACCGTCCTTATCCCGATGATATCCTGCAGATGGTGATGGATGCTTTCGCCTTGATGCATCCACCTCTGGTGCGGCTGTTGCCCGATGCGGATGACGTCAAGATCGCACTGTTGTCGCGCACGCTGTTTTCGGCGGTGCACGGGATCATCTCGCTCGGTCTCGAAGAGCGCATGGTGGCGGTGCCGCCTCAGATGCTGCGCCAGCAGATCGAACAATTCCTCGACGCGCATCTTGCGGGTCTCGGGATTCTGCCTCGACGGTGAGAGGGGCGAGCAGCGTCAGGCGCGGGCAGCCTCGCGCGGCCGGGCTGCGACAACGACGACGTCGGCTTTCGCACTCTCGACCTGAACCCGGTTGCGGCCCCTCTCCTTGGCGCGATAGCAGGCGGTATCCGCACGCCGCATCGCGTCCTCGAGCGTGGTCTTGCCGCCGGAGATGCAGGCAACGCCGATGCTGGCGGTCACCGCGAAGCAACGGTCGTCCCAGGCGAAGCTGAACAGCTCGAGCGATCGCCGCAGCCGTTCGGCGATATCGACGGCATGCGAGGGCGGGCAGTGCGGCAGGATCAGGCCGAATTCGTCGCCGCCGAGCCGGGCCACCAGGTCGTGTGGCCGCCGGTCCTGTTGCAGCAGGCGCGAGACCTGGCAAAGCAGGCGGTCGCCGGCGAGATGGCCGCAACTGTCATTGACGTTCTTGAACTGGTCGAGGTCCAGCAGGATCAGGACCAGCGGTCCCGCCGCGGTCGTGTCCAGCTCGCCTTGCAGTCGCGCCTCGAAGGCGCGGCGGTTGGACAAGCCGGTCAGCCAATCGTGCGATGCCTGCCAGGCCAGACGTTCCTTCTCGGCGTGCAAGGCATCCTCGATTGCATGTCGTTGCAGCACCAATCGCCGCGTATGCCAGATCAGCAGCAGGATCAGCGTCGCGGCGGTGACGATGTTGATGCAGGTAAGCGTCACCTTGATCGCGCGGGAGCCTTCGCCGAGGACGGTGGAGAAGCGATTGGCATGCACCGTGAACTGGGTGTTGAGCTCCGAGAGCCGCGACGACAGGAAGCGCAGGCGGCCGCTGTCCTGAACAGGGCCCTTCTCCAGCTCGGACCGGATGACCTCGCCGAAGACGCTCAGCTCCAGCAGCATGGGATCGGTAGCAGCCCACTCGCTGATCGCTTCCTGGAGGAAGCTGACGCGGCTGAAATAGCGAAACAGCCAGATCAATCCCGGAACGTCATCGGGATGATTGCCGCCTTGCAGGAAGCCGATGCGGGCGGCCTCGACGTCAACCGGATCGCGCTCGAGCGCCCAGCGCGCGAACTCGTCGCCGATGGGAACGGAGAGTGAAGCCTGGTATTGCGCGAACTGGTTCGGCTCGCCCGAATGCAGATAAAGATTGAGGAAATAGACGGCGTTCTTCTGCGAGCGCGACCACAGCGCTTCGCCCGCGACATAGGCGCGGACCGATGACATCACCTCGAGGCTGAATCCCGCAATCGCCGCCTGGAGCACGACGACCATGACGAAAGGCGAGACGAGCTTGATGACGTGAAGGAAGCTGCCTCCCTTCGTCGACGACGTTGTCCTGCGAAACACCTGCGTTCCCCAAATCGATCAACGAACCCCTGTGGAGCGTTGCGCCTGCAACGCCAAGTAGAGGACAAGGTTGCTTAACTCGACCTCAATTCCGCAGGGGACTGCATCGGAGGGTGAAGGCGTCGTGAAGTGGATGTGTGCAGATCGTTGCAAATGCCGACAAACCGGAACCGGCGCGGCAACTGCAAACCAATGCCTCGCATTCGTCCTGCGCGGGTTACCTGATCGAGAGAGTTTGGTCCGGTGCTAGACCAGCACCGGCTTGCGCACCCGGCCGACATCGCCGAACACGCGCAAATAACGCTCGATCTCGGAGGGCATGCCGGTTGCCTTCTCCGGATTGTCGGAGAGCTTGACCGCCGGGTGGCCGTCGACAGACGACACTTTGCAAACGATCGAGATCGGGTCGAGATTGATCGAGGCGTCCGGCGGGCAGCCGACGAAATCATTGGTGAGGTTGGTGCCCCAGCCGAAGGACAGACGCACCCGGCCACCGAAATGCTGATAGGTCTCCTCGATCGAGCCCACGTCCATCGCGTCGGAGAACACCAGCAGCTTGTCCTTGGGATTGCGGCCCTTCTGCTCCCACCACTTGATGATTTCTTCGCCGGCCTGGATCGGCGGCGCGCTGTCGGGGCGGAAGCCGGTCCAGTCGGCGACCCATTCCGGCGCATCGCGCAGGAAGGCCTTGGTGCCGAAGGCGTCGGGCAGTGCGATCAGGAGGTTGCCGCCATAGGTTTGGCGCCACTGGTCGAGGATGCGATAGGGCGCCCAGCGCAACTCCTCGTCGTCCCTGGCGAGCGCGGCCGCGACCATCGGTAGCTCATGCGCATTGGTGCCGATCGCTTCGAGATCATTGTCCATCGCGAGCAGCACGTTCGAGGTGCCGATGAAGGATGGGCCGAGGCCTTCCTTCACCGCCTCGACGCACCAGCGCTGCCAGAGGAAGCCGTGGCGACGGCGGGTGCCGAAGTCGGACAACCGGAGGCCCTCCAGCTTGCGCAGCCGCTCCACCTTGGTCCACAGCTTGGCCTTGGCCCGGGCATAGAGCACGTCGAGCTCGAAGCGGCCGCGGCCCTTCATCGCGGCGCGCGAGCGTAATTCGTTGAGGATCGCGAGTGCGGGAATCTCCCACATCGTGGTGTGGGTCCAAGGCCCATGGAAATGCAGCTCGTATTGACCTTCGACCTTGCGCAACTCGTATTCGGGCAGGCGGAATTCGGCCAGCCAGCGAATGAAGTCCGCCGAGAACATGTGGGTCTTGCCGTAGAAGGTGTTACCGGCAAGCCAGATCAGCTCCTTCTTGCCGAAGCGAATGGTGCGGGCGTGGTCGAGCTGGGCGCGCAGCTCGCCCTCGTCGATGATCTCGGAGAGCCGGACATGCCGCGAGCGGTTGATGACCGAGAAGGTCACCTGCTGATTCGGGTACGATTCCCGAATCATCTGCAACATCAATAGCTTGTAAAAGTCGGTATCCAGCAGGCTGCGGATGATGGGATCCAGCCGCCAGCTGTGATTGTAGGTCCGGCTCGCAATGTCGGTCACTGTCATGGGGGGAATTCTAGCGTGGCTCCCCCTGCGCAACCAGTGGGTTTGGCGAGGATCAGGCTGTCCTCGGGCCGGGGGGGCGATCGCTCAGGCCTCGGCCATCGCCGCCGCGGTCTCGAGCTGGCTCCTGACCCACCGTTGGGCAGGATCTTTCTGGTAGCGCTGGTGCCAGACCATGAACATCGGCAGCTCGGCCAGCGTTCGCGTACGGGATGCCAGTGGAATCCGCGCTTGCGCGAAGCCGCGCATCACGCCGGAGGCGAGCAGGCTCGGCATGCTCGCCAGCATCTGCGAGCCGCGCAGGAACGACGGCACGCCGGAAAAGCTCGGCACCGAGATCGCGATGTCGCGGTGGAAGCCGTTCGCCGCGAGCCGGCGATCGAAGTCGAGCCGCTCATTGTCGGTATAGACCACCGTGATGTGGCGCGCCGCGAGATAGGCGCCGCGGCCGGCCGGCGCGGTGCGCGTCTTGGGATCGAAGTAGCAGACGTAATGATCGCTCAGCAGTCGCTTCTGCACGATGTCGACGCCGGAAGGAGGCAGCGGCGTGATCAGGAGATCGCAGCGGTTCTCGCGCAGCATCGCAGGCGAGGGCGATTGCGAGGGGATCACGCGCAGGTTCAGGCTCTTTACTTGTGCGGCAACATGGTCGAAGAACCGCGGTAGCAGCAAATCGCGCTGGAAATCATTGGCGGCGATCGTCAGCGAGAGTTGCGCGCGAGCCGGTTCGAAGCTGACGCCGCCGGCAAAGCTGCGCATCTCGTCGATCAGCGCGCGGGCTTTCGCGGCTAGCGCCTGGGCGTGCGCGGTGGCAACGATACCGCGGCCGGACTTGGCGAACAGCGGATCGCCGGCGATCCGCCGCAGCTTGTTCAGGCCGTGGCTGACCGCGGATTGCGTCAGGCCGAGCCGCGTTGCGGCCGCTGTCACAGAACCTTCCTCCAGCACGGCGAGGAACAGTTCGAGCGCGTGGCCGTCCAGGGCCAAATGATCGATTTCTTTCATGCAATTCATTATAATCGATCTATTTATCTTGAGAATAGATCGTTCCATGATCTCCCGATAAGCCGCGCCCGGATCCGGGCGCCAAGGGAGAGACATGCCGATGAATGCCCAGGCTCCATTCCCAGCCTTGCAGGATCCCCGCCTCAACCGCCCCGAGCCGTTCACGCCGCCGCTCGGCGACGGCGGTTTCTTCCAGCGCGATCGCTCGATCCATCCGCCGGCGCATGCGCCCGGTTACAAATCCTCGGTCCTGCGGTCGCCGCGCCAGGCGCTGTTGTCGCTGGAGAATTCGGTTTCGGAGATCAGCGGACCGGTGTTCGGCCACAATGATCTCGGCCCGCTCGACAACGACCTGATCCGCAACTACGCCAAGGACGGCGATCCCGTCGGCGAGCGCATCATCGTCCACGGCCGCGTGCTGGACGAGACCGGCCGCGGCGTGCCGCACACACTGGTCGAGTTCTGGCAGGCCAATTCCGGAGGCCGCTACCGGCACAAGAAGGACACCTATCTGGCGCCGATCGATCCGAATTTCGGCGGCTGCGGCCGCGCGCTGACCGACGACACCGGCTATTATTATTTCCGCACCGTGAAGCCCGGGCCCTATCCCTGGCGCAACTACGTCAATAGCTGGCGTCCCGCCCACATCCATTTCTCGGTGTTCGGTTCGGGCTTTGCGCAGCGGCTGATCACCCAGATGTATTTCGAGGGCGATCCCCTGATCCCTGTCTGCCCGATCCTGACGACGATTCCGGACAAGGACGCGCTGGACCGCCTCGTCGCGCCGCTCGACCTCAATGCCTCCACCCCGTTCGACTCGCTCGCCTACCGCTTCGACATCGTCCTGCGCGGCCAGCGCTCCACCTTCTTTGAAAACCGCCCGGAAGGAAACTGAGCAATGCCGCAGCAGCTCAACTACCTCAAGGAGACCGCCTCGCAGACCGCCGGGCCCTACGTCCATATCGGGCTGATCCCGGCCATGGCAGGCTTCGACATCTTCGAGAAGAATTTTTCGAATGTCCTGGTGACGCCGAATACGCAGGGCGAACGCATCGTGCTGGAGGGCAAGGTACTCGACGGCAGCGGCACGCCGCTGCGCGACGTGCTGCTGGAAATATGGCAGGCCAATGCGGCCGGCCGTTACAACCATCCGGCCGATCGCTCCGCCGCCGCGCTGGAACAGGATTTTCGCGGCTGGGGCCGCGGCGGCTCGGATTTCGACAGCGGGCTCGTCACCTTCGAGACCATCAAACCGGGCGGGATCATCGACAGGACGGGGCGCAAATGCGCGCCGCACATCAATGTCTGGATCGTCGCGCGCGGCATCAACATCGGCCTCAACACGCGGCTGTACTTCTCGGATGAAGAGGCGGCCAATGCCGTCGATCCCGTGCTCAACCTGGTCGAACCGGCGGTGCGCCGCAAGACGTTGATTGCCACGCGCAGCGAACGCGGCGGCAAGGTGGTGTATTCCTTCACGATCAATTTGCAGGGGCCGGAAGAGACGGTGTTCTTCGACGTCTGAGGCCTCAATTGTCCTCGCCATGGAGCTGCGCGCGAAAGGCGCGTGGCGACACTCCCGTGGCAGCGGCGTAGACGCGGCTGAAATAGGCGGGGTCCTCGAAGCCGAGCGCATAGGCGATCGTCGAGACCGGCAGGTTGGTGTAGACGAGGTTGCGCCGTGCTTCGCGGATCAGGCGGTTGAGGATCAGGTGCGAGGCCGTGTCGCCGGTCGCCGCCCGCGTCATCCGGTTGAGATGGGTCGGCGTGATCGACAGCGCGCCTGCATAGTCCGCAACGCTCCAGCGTTCCAGGTGATGCTGCTCCAGAAGCGCCTCGAAACGCCGGAAGAGTCCGCTTTCCGCCGTGCCGGTGCCGACGCTCTCGCTGGTGAGCGCGCGGGCCACAAGTCCGATCATGGCCGCCGACAGTGCACGCAGCACATGCGCGCGGCCGAAATCGCGTGCGGCGTGCTCGGCAAAGATCTGCTTCATGGTCGAGCGGACCTGCGGCGTGCCGCGTACCACGGCCGATCGTGACAGCGCGCCGCGCAGGCCTTCCGAGGCAAGCAGGGCCTCGTCCAATATTTCCGCGGCGATGGTCAGCACCCAGCCTTGCGTATCAGGCACGAAGCGGAAGCCATGGACGTGGCCGACAGGCACGTTGACGATTTGCATCGGCTTCAGCTGCACCACTCGCCCGTCGAGCGTAGCTTCGCCGCCGCCGTGCTCGATCAGCAGCACCTGGTGCAGCCGGGCATGGCGGTGCACGGCCAGTGTCCAGTCGTGCAGCACCGAGCGCGCCGCGATCGTTTCGCAATGCACGACGTCGGGAAGGTCGCCGGACTCGCCGAACAGATTGTAGACCCGGATTGCCGGGGCAGGGGACAAGCTTCGCATGTTCGAATTGTACAAGACAAAGACGAAACCCTCCATCGGTTTGCGGCGCCGAAACTGCAAAAAACTGCCGACGGGAGGACGCAAAAATGAAAGTTCAGGTCTGTATCATCGGTGGTGGGCCGTCCGGATTGCTGTTGTCGCAGCTCCTGCATTTGAAGGGCATCGACACGGTCGTGCTGGAGAAATACAGCCGCGACCACGTGCTCGCCCGCATCCGTGCCGGTGTTCTCGAGCATGGCTTCGCCAGGCTGATGCGCGAGGCGCAATGCGGCGAACGGATGGACCGCGAGGGCGAGATCCACAACGGTTTCGAGATCGCACATGACGGCGTGCTCTCCCATATCGATCTGCACCGGCATTCCGGCGGCAATTCGGTGCTGGTCTACGGCCAGACCGAGCTGACGCGCGATCTCTACGAGGCGCGCGACCGACTCGGCGGCAACGTCGTGCACAATGCCGAGGACGTGACGCCGCACGACCTCACGTCTGATCGGCCTTACGTGACCTATCGTTCGAACGGCGAGATCATCCGGGTCGATTGCGACTATATCGTCGGCGCCGACGGCTTTCACGGCGTCAGCCGCAAGTCGATCCCCAAGGACGTGCTGCGGGAATATGAGAAGGTCTATCCGTTCGGCTGGCTCGGCGTGCTGTCGCGTACCAAGCCGGCCTCGCCGGAGCTGATCTATGTGAAGCACTCCCGCGGCTTTGCGCTGTGTTCTCTGCGCTCACAAGTGCTGAGCCGCTATTACGTCCAGGTGCCGCTCACCGACAAGGTGGAGGACTGGAGCGACGATGCATTCTGGGCCGAGCTGAAGCGCCGCCTGCCGGAGGAGGTCGCAGGCCGCCTGATCGCGGGACCGGCCATCGAGAAGAGCATCGCGCCCTTGCGCAGCTTCGTCGCCGAGCCGATGAGCTACGGTCGTTTGTTCCTCGCCGGCGATGCCGCGCACATCGTGCCGCCGACGGGCGCGCGTGGGCTCAATAGCGCGGCCTCGGACATCTACTATCTCTACCACGCCATGCTCGCGCATTATCGGAACGGCGATGATTCCGGACTCCGGGGCTATTCGGCAAAGGCACTGGCGCGGATATGGAAGGCGCAACGCTTTTCGTGGTGGATGACGATGCTGCTGCACCGTTTTCCCGACCGGAGCGACTACGAGGAGCGGCTCCAGCAGACCGAACTCGAATATCTACTCTCGTCCGAGACGGCGCAGCGGCTGCTGGCAGAGAATTACGTGGGGTTGCCGTTCTAGTGCTCGCAAATGCCGCTATTTGCCTTCCAGCGTATTCACCGGCGTCCATTCAGAAGGCGGCGGGCTGGAGGCGTGTCGCCGCGCGCGTTCAGCGAACAGCGCTGATGCCGGATCGCTGTCTGCCGCGTCATCGAACGCGTCGGCTGCCTTCGCAAACTCCCGCGCGCGCCAGCAAGCCAGTCCGCTTGCGTAAGCGGCGGCCATCTTCGTCTGACCGGCGGTCTCCGCGCCCTTGACCGCGAGCGGCTCGAACACCTTGATCGCCTCGCCGCGTCCCATCACCCTGATCGCGTCGAGCTCGCGCCAGGCGAAGGCATCGCCGGTCTGGGCCATCGTCGTCTCCGAAGCCATGATCGCGGTGCCGTAATATTTGTTGGCGCCTTCGAGCCGCGAGGCGACGTTCACGGTGTCGCTCATCACGGTGTAGTTGAAGCGGCGGCGGGAACCGATGTTGCCGACAACGGCCTCGCCGCTGTTGAGCCCGATGCGGTGCGACAGGCCGCGGCCGGCGAAGGCGGCACTGCCGGCGTTGAGCTCTGCCAGCTCCTCGTGGCATTTCAGCGCGGCCCGGACGGCGTTGCACGCGTGCGTGGGATCGTCGGCGGGCGCACCGAACATGGCGACGATGGAATCGCCGATATATTTGTCGACATAGCCGCCATGGCTTTCGATGATGTCGGTCATGGCGGACAGATACTCGTTCATCAGGGTCACCAGCTCGCCCGGCGTCATCGTCTCCGCGATCGAGGAGAAGCCGCCGAGGTCGGAGAAAAACATGGTGACGTTGCGCATCTCGCCGCCGAGCGCCGGCATCTTGCCCGAGGCGATCATGGTGTCGATCACTTCGGGTGCAAGGTAGAACGCGAAACTCTTGCGCAGGAAACGCTCGTCGCGGTCGGCCAGCACGAAACGGTAGCCGATCATCATGGCGAGCGCGGCAAGGCTCGCCAGTGCCGGCTCCGTCAGTGGCAGCGCCAAGGCATGGACGAATGCGCCGACGGCCATTGCGGCGTAGACGGCGGTGAGGCCGAACCATGCGAGCAGCGCGCCACCCGGTGCGAGCACGCAGGCCGCGCAAGCGATGATTGCTGAGAACACGATCGTGAGAATGCTCCGTAGCGGAAAGCCAAGCTCGGTCACGGCGTCGCGCTCGATCAGATTTCGGACTGCGGTGGCGTGCACGAAGACGCCGGCGACGTCGCTGCGGGTCTTCTGTGCGATGCTAGCCGGTGCGGGCAGGGCGCATCTTGCGGCCGGCGTTCCGTCATGTCCACCGGACAGGCGCATGGAGGTGAGCTTGCGGTCCTCGAAATTCAGGGCGGTGCCGAGCAGCACGACCTTGCCGTCGAATGCGCGGCGGAAGAAATCGCGGTCGCCTTTTTCGACGCAGGCCCGGAGGTCGGCGAACGAAAAGGTCGGTACGTCGCGGCCCATCCCTCGAAAATTGAGCGTGAGTGTATTCGGCACCACGCTCGGGATGGCATAGCCGGACAGTTCGGTCGCGCCGGACGGTGCGATCTCAGGCTTTGCACCGAGCGCGCGCGCGGCGAGCTCGACGGCCATGGCAGGCACCGGCTTGCCGTCGATGGAGAAAGTGAGCGGCATTCGCCTGATGACATCGTCCGCATCGGTGTAGACATTGAGCGCACGGACGTTGTTTCGCACCGCCAGTTGCTGCGCGCGATAGGGTGGTTCTGGATGGTCGTTGCTCAGGATCTCGCCGAGCACCAGCTTGCCATTGTCTGATATCTGCCGCAGGGCGATCAGATAGTCCCGGTCAAATCCCTTCATGCGGGCGCCGAGCGGCGCGTCGCCGAAGGGAATCTCCGACTGCTCGATCGAGTTCTTGAAGATGACGTCGAAGCCGATCACCTTGGCACCGCCCTCGGTGATGCTTCCGAGCACCCGGCCGATCTCGCGCGTCCAGGTCTGCGTCGGTGATCCCTTGAAGGGCGGGGTCTCGTAGGTCTCGCCGTCGATGGCCACGACGACGACCGGCGATGTCGCGGGATCGCGGTGGTCGCCGATCAGCTTGCCGCGCAGCGCCGTGAGGATGTCGAGCGACAGGCCTTGCAGGGTCTGGAGCGGCGGAGACGTGGCGACCGCGCCCGTAAGGAGCGCAATCAGGATCGCCGCAACGATGTCCCCCCTGCCGATCCGCCGCATCGCCCCGTCGCTGGTTGCCTATTCGAGCCGCAGCAGGCGGCCGACGATCGGCGTCGGCGAGGACGTGGCGCTGGCATCGATCTGGAACGCGTAGCGCTTGGTACCGAGAATGGCGAGGTAACTACCGCCCGGGGTCAGTGACTTTCCGGCCTTGGCAAAGTCGTAGAACTTGCCGCCGACCATGGTCTCGCTCTTGAGCGGCACGCTGATCGTTGGCTCCTTGCCATCGGTGCGTTCGATCACCAGGGTGCTGCCGCTCTTGGCCTGCACCAGCGGCGCGACGCCGTAGAGCGTCGGCAGCCTGGCCGGAGCGCCCTTGGCGTCCGAGCGCATGGTGCGGAAAGTCGTCGCGGCACTCTGGTTCGCCTCGCGGTCCGACAGTTTTGCCGCGTTGGTATCGCAGGGCACCTTTTCCCGCTTGACATCGCCGAGTTGCACGGTGCTCTGCTCGGTGCCGACCAGGACGACGCCTTCGCTGATGGTCTCGCGTAGGCAGGATTTCAGATAGCTGAGCGTAATGCTTGCCTTGGGTCCCAGCTTGATGATCCTGCCCGGCGCCACATAATCCATGAACGCGATGCCGTCGACCTTGCCCTGCACATCCTCGACGATGGCGGCCGGAGTCTCCGCCAAAGCGGGGGCCGAAAGACAGCACGCGCCGACAACGGCGCCGATCAGGCTTCTCATGGGAATTCTCATCCAATTCGACCGATGCTTGCCCGGTCCCCGTCCTGGCCCGATGCTTAGCAGCGGAGCGCCCAGGCAAGTGTGACCAGAATCACTCTTAGTTATTGGTGCACTCTATCAGGAACAGGTTCAAACCGGCGACCGGAGAAACGGTGCGACGGCAAGCCTTTGGCCGGATTGATAATATCATTCGGCAGGGATGGCCTCGGCCAAAGTGACCTCGACCGGGTGGCTCTCCGCTGCACTCTCTATATAAGGAGCGCACATGTTGTATAAGGAGCGCACATGTTGGGAGCGAGCGTGGCCTCGGTCTTCTGATACGGCGTCGCCTGTTGACCGGCGGCGATTTCCACCACCTCGTCCCAGCGCGACAGGAAGGCCCCGACACAGGCCGGGTCGAACTGTCGGCCCTGGTTTTCGACCAGATAGTCGCGCGCCACTTCCAGCTCCATCGGCTCTTTATATGGCCGCCGCGTCGTCAGCGCATCGAAGACGTCGGCGACCGCGACCACGCGTGCGGCGACCGGGATCTCGTCTGCCTTGAGGCCGTTCGGATAGCCCGCGCCGTCCCAGCGCTCGTGATGGCCTGCGGCAATCTGCGCACCGAGCTGGATCAGCTCGCAGCTGGAATCCGCCAGGATCCTTTCGCCGATCGTCGCATGGGTGCGAATTACCGCCATCTCCTCGTCGGTCAGCTTCGCGGGCTTGAGCAGGATGTTGTCGGGGATGGCGACCTTGCCGACGTCGTGCAGAGGGGCGGCCAGATAGATGTCGCGGCAGAGCCGGGCCGGCAGGCCGAGCTGCTCGGCGATGATGCGGCTGTAGCGGGCGACCCGCAGCGTGTGCTCGCCGGTGTCGTTGTCGCGGTACTCGACCGCGAGCGCGAGCCGCAGGATGATCTCCTCTTCGCGCTCGCCGAGCTTCCGGGTCGCGGCCGCCACCGCGCTCGCCAGATCGGCCGCACGGTCGTTCTGCTTGCGCACGGCTGCACCAAGCCGCACCAGATTGCGCAGGCGCACCGTCATCTCGAGGCTCTGTGGCTGTTTCGGTAAGAAATCGGTTGCACCAGCCTGCAGCGCTTCCATCTTCACGTCATCGGTCTGTCGCGACGTGATCATCGCGATCGGGATGTCGGCGCAGCCGGGCAGGGTGCGGAAGGCGCGGATGAAGCTGATGCCGTCCATATGCGGCATCTCGTAGTCGACCAGCACGAGATCGAAGACACGCTCGCGCGCGCAGGCCAGCGCCTCGACGGGATCGAGGAAGGTGGTAGCCTCGACCAGGCCTTCGGCTTCGATATGACGTTTCAGGAAATTGAGGACAGAGCGGCTGTCATCAATCAGAAGCGCTTGGGTCAGCATCGGCGGCCCGACTCGTTCGGATGGCGAAGCATGACCTCAACGAATAGCCTTTGCGATTTAACGCGGAGCAAACATCCAACCCGTGCCGAACTGCCTCGAGACCGCGCGCGGCGCATGAGATTTGGGCGGGCCATGCACGTCTGCATGCATACGCGAAGTTCTTCGAATTGTGACCCGTAGTTGTACGGAGGCGCTCATTAGGGGTTTGCATACTCTCCGTTGCGAATAGTCGTCGAGCGGGATTCTCGCCATGCGTGCAGAGAATCCTGAGGAAATTTGGGGGACGCATGTCGTCTGATGTCACCGAGCCGAAATGGTCCCTTCGGCTGCCTGCCGATTGCAGCATCGCTGCGATCCGCAATGTCTACGACCTCATTCGCGAGGCGTTCGGCCGGCAGGATCGGCTCGAGATCGATTGCTCAAGCGTCGACAAGGCCGACGTGACCTCGATCCAGCTTCTGCTGTCCACCGCCAAGACCGGCGAGGCCCAGGGCCGGCCTGTGGTCCTGACCTCCTTCTCCCAGTCTCTGCGCAACACCCTTCGCCGCGCCGGCTTCGCCAGCGAGGCGATGATCGATCAGCATTTCCCGCAAAAGAAAGATGGCGCCTAATGGCCACGATTCTCACGGTCGACGACTCTCCCAGCATCCGGCAGATGATCAAAGTCGTGCTCGAGCCGGCCGGTCACAGCGTCATCGAGGCCGGCGACGGCGCACAGGGGCTCGCCAAGGCGCAAGCCGGCAAGCTCGATCTCGTCATCACCGACCTCAACATGCCCGTCATGAACGGCCTGGAGCTGATCCGGGCGCTGCGCAAGCTTCCGAGCGCGGTCGGCATGCCCATCGTGTTCCTGACCACCGAATCCAATGACACGGTGAAGCAGGAGGCCAAGAGCGCCGGAGCCACCGGCTGGATCACCAAGCCGTTCAAGCCCGAGCAGTTGCTCGCTGTCGTCGGCAAGCTGGTGCGTGCATGAGCGCAATGGACCCGACCGAGGTCTTTCGTCAGGAAGCCAGCGAACTCTTCGAAGTTCTTGAAGGGGCCCTGCTCGATCTCGGCCAGCGTCCCGACGACCGCGAACTGGTCGATTCCGCATTCCGCGCCCTGCATACGATCAAGGGCTCGGGCGCCATGTTCGGCTTCGACAAGGTCGCCTCGTTCACCCACGAATTCGAGACGGCCTTCGACCGCGTCCGCAAGGGCGAGATCAAGCCGACGCAGGATCTGATCTCGGTCGCGCTCGCGGCCAAGGACTACATCCGCGCGCTGATCGAGGATCCCCAGTCGACCGACGACGTCATCGGCAATGCCATCCTTGACGACCTCAAGCGATTCGTGTCGTCGGACCAGCCTGTCGCATCCGTCGGCGGGATCGCCGATGCGCCTGTGCCGGTCCCCGGCGGGAGCGAGCAGGCCGGCTGGCATCTCTATCTGGAATTCGAATCCCACATCCTGCGCAACGGCTCGAACCCGCTCGACCTGCTGGAAGATCTCTGCAAGCTCGGGCCCTGCTTTGTCGTGCCGGTGACCGACGGCATCCCGTTCCTCGACGAGATGGATCCGGAAGACTGCTATCTGAAGTGGGACGTGAAGCTGCACGCCGCCTGCGACAAGGACGCGATCGACGACGTCTTCATGTTCGTCCAGGACGAGATGAAGCTGACGCTTTCGCCGCTGGAGCAGGTCGAAGCGCCGGCGCCGATGCCGCTCTTCCAGCTGCTCGACGAGGAGCCGGCTCCGCCGGTCGAAATGCCTGTGCCGATGGTCGAGGCGGCCGCGCCGATTGCCGCGCAGCCTGCCGTCAAGGCGGAGCCCAAATCTGAATCGAAGCCGAACCCCAAATCCGAATCGAAGTCCGAGGCCAAGCGCGACGATCGCGGCATCGCCACCGTCCGCGTCCAGGCGGAGCGTCTCGATGAGCTGATGGACCGCGTCGGCGAGCTCGTCATCGCCCAGGCGCGCCTGACCCAGCTAGCTTCGTCCGGCTCCGACCTTTCGATCAAGATGATCGCCGAGGAAATCGAACGTCTTGCCTCGTCCCTGCGTGACACCACGATGGGCGCGCGCATGGTGCCGATCGGCTCGCTGTTCGGGCGGTTCCGCCGCCTGATCCACGATCTGTCGCGCGATCTGTCGAAGCCGGTCGAATTCGTCACCACGGGCGAGGATACCGAGCTCGACAAGACCATGATCGAGTGCCTCGCCGATCCCCTGGTTCACCTGATCCGCAACGCCATCGACCACGGCATCGAGGACACCGCGACTCGCGCTGCCAACGGCAAGACGGAACAGGGCCGGATCGAGCTCGCTGCTGTCCATTCCGGCGCGCAGGTGCTGGTCACCGTGAAGGACAATGGCGGCGGCCTCAACACCGCGCGGATCCGAGCGAAAGCGGAAGAGCAGGGCCTGATCGCGGCTGGCGCCGTGCTCACCGACCACGAAATCCACCAGTTCCTGTTCCACCCGGGCTTCTCGACCGCGCAGACCATCTCGGCGCTGTCCGGCCGCGGCGTCGGCATGGACGTGGTCAGGCGCACCATCGAGAACATGCGCGGCACGATCGATTTGTCGACCAGACCAGGCCAGGGCACCACGGTGACGCTGCGCCTGCCGCTAACGCTCGCGATCATCGAGGGTCTCTTGATCCGCGTCGGCGAAGGCCGCTACATCATTCCGCTGTCGGCGGTGGAGGAATGCATCGAGCTGACGGCCGAGGACGAGCGCTCCCGCGGTCGCAACTTCCTCAACGTGCGCGGCAACCTCGTACCCTTCCTCAGGCTGCGCGAGATCATGACCGCATCGGGCACGCCGGACCGGCACCAGAAGACCATCATCATCTCGACCGGCGAGACTCACGTCGGTCTCGTCGCCGACCAGATCATCGGCAACCACCAGACCGTGATCAAGTCGCTCTCCAAGCTGCATTCGGACGTCACGATCTTCTCCGGCGCGACCATCCTCGGTGACGGTACGGCGGCGCTGATCCTCGACGTTGCGCAGCTCGTGACGCTGGCGCAGTCGAAAGTCGAGAAGCAGCACATCAGCGAGGCGGCGTGATGTACGAGATGCAGGCCGGCGAGTCTAAGGCGGGCGCGATGCAGGTCGTGATGATCGGCCTCGGCGAGGAGAAGTTCGCGCTCGACGCGGGCCTCGTGCGCGAGATCATCGATCCGGTCCCCGTGACCAGGGTCGCGGGCGCGCGGTCGTTCGTTCCCAGCGTGATCAATGTGCGCGGCAACGTCATTCCGCTCGCGGACCTGCGCATCCGCTTCGGCATGCCGCAGCTCGACGACTCGGCCGACACGCGCATCGTCGTCATCGAGCTCGATCTCGACGGTGAGCCGGTGCTGGTCGGTCTGACCGCCGACAAGGTCTACGAGGTCACCGAGATATCGCAGACCGACGTGCAGCAGACACCGCGCGTCGGCATGCATTGGAAGCCGGAGTTCATTCGCTTCATCGCCAAATGGCGTGAAGAGTTCGTCATCGTTCCCAACATGGAACGCATCCTGAATTGAAATGAGGTCTCGGGGCGAGACTGGGGTAGAGGCTGGAAATGAGATTTACGGTCAAGGCAAAGCTTGCCGGCGCGTTCGGGCTGGTCATCGTCCTGTCCATGGTCGCGGGTGGCGTGGCCTACATGAAGCTCGGCGATATGATGGCGACCGCCGACAACATGGTCCTGCGCGCGAAACGCATGGAAAAGGCAACGGAGATCGAGAAAGACATTCTGATCCAGCTTCGCGCGGAAAAGAACGCCATCATCGGTAGCGAGACTGAGGTCGAGCAGGCCGCGGCCGACGCCGCCAAACGCCGCGAGAGCGCCCTGAAGACCAAGGACGAAGTCTACGCGTTGGCGAGTGAGGCTGGTCGGAAGCTGCTCGATGGCTTCGCCGTGACCTACGCCAGGATGAACGCCTATCAGGAGGAGACGATCCGGCTTGCAAAGACCGACAAGGTCAAGGCGACCGAACGCTCGACGAACGAGGGGCGCAAGGTGGTGAATGATGCGCTCGAATCCATGGGCGTTTATGTCGAGAACACAAAGAAGCAGATGGCGGAGCAGGCCGTTCAGTCGAAGGACGAAGGCCACCAAGCCCAGTTCATGCTGCTGACGCTGCTCGGTGTCTCGCTGATGGTTGCGATCGGCGCGGCCTTGTGGATTTCGATCTCGATCAGCCGGTCGCTTGGCCGTGCGGTCGGTCTTGCCGGCGCAGTGGCTGAGGGCGATCTCAGCCAGACCATTCCCTCGGCCAGCAACGACGAGATCGGCGACCTCGTCGGGTCTCTGAATGCGATGGTCGAGAAGCTTCGGCAGATCGTCGCCGAGGCGCTCACGGCCGCGCAGAACGTCTCCGCCGGCAGCCAGGAACTGTCCGCAAGTGCGGAGCAGCTGTCGCAGGGCGCGACCGAGCAGGCCTCCTCCGCGGAAGAAGCCTCGTCCTCGATGGAAGAGATGGCCTCGAACGTGAAGCAGAACGCCGACAACGCCAACCAGACCGAGAAGATCGCCGCGCAGTCGGCCAAGGACGCCGAGGCCAGCGGCGTCGCGGTGGGGCGTGCCGTCAACGCGATGCAGACCATTGCCGAGAAGATCACGATCGTGCAGGAGATCGCGCGACAGACCGACCTGCTCGCGCTCAACGCCGCGGTCGAAGCCGCGCGCGCCGGCGAGCATGGCAAGGGCTTTGCGGTGGTCGCCTCCGAGGTGCGCAAGCTCGCCGAACGCAGCCAGGCGGCGGCGGCCGACATCGGTACGCTGTCGACGGAGACCGTCAAGGTCGCGCAGGAAGCAGGCTCTATGCTGTCCAAGCTCGTGCCCGACATCAAGAAGACCGCCGAGCTGGTCCAGGAGATCACCGCCGCCTGCCGCGAGCAGGACGTCGGTTCGGCCCAGATCAACCAGGCGATCCAGCAGCTCGACAAGGTCGGCCAGCAGAACGCCAGCGCTTCCGAGCAGGTCTCGTCCACCTCGGAAGAGCTCGCCTCGCAGGCCGAGCAGCTTCAGTCCACTATCTCCTTCTTCCGGATCGAGCACGCCAACCACAATGAAAGAGCCGCAGCCGCGCCGATCGACCGTGCGGTCGGCCAGCTGCGCGCCAAGGCGGCAACCATGGCGGCGGCTGATCGCGGCTCGAAAAAGCCTGCGCCGGTCCGCAAGCCGGCACGCGCGATGAAGGTCGCTGGCGGCGGCGGCTTCGCTTTCGACATGCATGACGGCGAAGACGACCGCGACGCCGAGTTCCAACGCTGATCAAAACGGTCCGGCCTCGTGCCGGACCGCGCTCATTCGCTACCCCTCGGTATCCCTGGACTGCATCATGGCCGCAACCTCGCAATATCTGACGCTCGGGCTCGCCGGAGAGACGTTCGGCATCAGCATCCGCAATGTCCGGGAAATTCTCGACATGCGGCCGATCTCGCGGCTTCCGCATGCACCGAACTTCCTGCTCGGCATGATCGACGTGCGCGGCAGCGGTTATCCGATCGTCGACCTCCGGACCAAGCTCGGTCTGCCGGCCGTGGAAGCGACCGAGGCGACCCGCATCATCATCCTCGACGTGCCGATGAAGGATCGTCTGGTCGGCGTCGGCTTCGTCGCCGATTGCGTGTTCGAGGTCACCGACATCGACGAGCAGGCGATCGAGCCGATCCCCGAGGTCGGCGGCAAATGGCAGTCCGACTATGCCGCCGGCATCGGCCGCAAGGGCGAGAAATTCGTCGTGATCTTCGATCTCGGCAAGCTGATGGCGAACGACGAGGTCCCGGAAGGACGTAACACGGCCGCGGATTCGTCCCGCGCCGCCTGAGTTTGCAAGTGCGTGGTCAAGCGTAAGCACCCCAATTCGAACCAACGAGATTGATATGAGATTCACCGTCAAAGCCAAGCTTGCCAGCGCGTTCGGCGTCGTCATCCTGCTCTCCATGATCGCCGGAGGCGTCGCCTATATGAAGCTGAACGATATGGTCGTGACGGCCGAGCACCTGTCGGCCAGGGCCGCTCGGCTGGCGAAGGTCGGCGAGCTTCAGGAAACCGTATTGCTTCAGGTACGAGCGGAAAAGAACACCATCCTGGCGGCCGATGCCGATCAGGACAAGTTTATCGGCCAGATCTCCCAGCTCCGCGAGCGCGCCCTGAAGGTGAAAGACGAGGTCTACGCCAGCGCGAGCGAGACCGGCAGAAAAATGATCGAGACGTTCGCTAACGCGTATGCAAATTCGAACAACGTCCAGGATCAAACGCTCGTGTTGGCAAAGCACGATAGAGCCAAGGCGACCGAGCGGTCCATGACCGAGGGCCTGAAGGCCTCCACGCCGGCGCTCACCGCGGCGAGCGACTACATCACCTATGTCAAGAAACAGATGGCCGACGAGAGCGAGCAGGCCAGGGTCGACGGCAGCCGTGCCACCATCACTCTGCTTTCGCTGATTCTTGCATCGCTGGTCATTGCCATAGGTGCCGCCGTCTGGATGGCGCTGAACATCAGCCGGTCGCTTTTCAGCGCGGTGAGCCTTGCCGACGCGGTGGCCATCGGTGATCTCAGCCGAAAGATCGAGCCCTCCAGCAATGACGAGATCGGGGATCTCATCAAGTCGCTGAATGCGATGACTGTGAATTTGAACCAGACCGCGGCTGTGGCGAACGAGATCGCTCATGGCAACCTCACGGTGGAGGCCAAGCCGCTGTCGGACAAGGACACGCTCGGTCTAGCCCTCGAGCGCATGGTGGAGAAGCTCCGGCAGATCGTGTCGGAGGCGCTCACGGCGGCGCAGAATGTCTCCGCCGGCAGCCAGGAACTGTCCGCGAGCGCCGAGCAGCTCTCGCAGGGCGCGACCGAGCAGGCTTCGTCCGCGGAAGAGGCCTCTTCTTCGATGGAAGAGATGGCTTCGAACGTGAAGCAGAACGCCGACAACGCCAACCAGACCGAGAAGATCGCCGCGCAGTCGGCCAAGGAT
>NZ_JALJRE010000015.1:136229-185113 GCF_024519855.1 Bradyrhizobium sp. Bra78
AGAACGCCGACAACGCCAACCAGACCGAGAAGATCGCCGCGCAGTCGGCCAAGGATGCCGAGGCCAGCGGCGCCGCGGTCGGCCGCGCCGTCAATGCGATGCAGACCATCGCCGAGAAGATCACGATCGTGCAGGAGATCGCACGCCAGACCGACCTGCTCGCGCTCAACGCGGCGGTCGAAGCCGCGCGCGCCGGTGAGCATGGCAAGGGCTTTGCCGTCGTGGCTTCCGAAGTGCGCAAGCTTGCCGAGCGCAGCCAGGCGGCCGCCGCCGAGATCGGCACGCTCTCGACCGAGACCGTCAAGGTGGCGCAGGAAGCCGGCCATATGCTTGCCAAGCTTGTGCCCGACATCAAGAAGACCGCCGAGCTGGTCGAGGAGATCACGGCGGCGTGCCGCGAGCAGGACGTCGGTTCGGCCCAGATCAACCAGGCGATCCAGCAACTCGACAAGGTCGGCCAGCAGAACGCCAGCGCCTCCGAGCAGGTGTCCTCGACCTCCGAGGAGCTCGCCTCCCAGGCCGAGCAGCTTCAATCCACCATCGCCTATTTCCGCATTGAGCACGGCGGAAAGGGCCACGCGCCGATCGACCGGGCGGTCAACCAGTTGCGCGCCAAGGCGGCCACCATGGCGGCGGTCGAGCGTCCGGCCAGGAAGCCGCAGGCCAAGCCGGTGCGGGCCGTCAAGGCGGCCAGTGGCGGCGGCTTTGCCTTCGACATGAACGACGGCGAGGATGATCGGGACGCCGAGTTCCAGCGCTGAGACCCGTCAAGCGATCGGTCCATCCGTCACCAATAGGCCGATCGGTCGCCAGTGATTGCGTAAAACGCGTGGGATTGAAGATGGCCCGTACGGCCCGACATTCGATGCAGGCGGCCATCCCGGACGGGGGCAGGCAACGATGATGCCTGCCATGCAGGATACGGCCGTCCATCTTTCGGACCGCCACTTCCGGACCATCGCCGAATTGATCGAAGGCCAGGTCGGTATCAAACTCCCGCAGGGCAAGCGGCTGATGCTGGAGGGGCGGCTGCACAAGCGCGTGCGCGCGCTGAATTTCTCCGACCTCAACGAGTATGTCGACAACCTGTTCGAACCGGATCATTTCGATACCGAGCTCACTCATCTCATCGATGTGGTGACGACCAACAAGACCGACTTCTTCCGCGAGCCCCAGCACTTCACCTTCATGCGGGAGGTCGCGATCCCCGCTTTGCTCAAATCGCATGGACGGAAGAGCGCGAACCTGAAGGTCTGGAGCTCGGCGAGCTCGACCGGCATGGAAGCCTACACCACCGCCATGGTGCTGGACGACATGACAAGAAACGGCTCGCGGTTTCAGTATCGTATCCTGGGGACCGACATTTCAACCGCGGTGCTCCGCCTCGCCCAGACCGCGATCTATGCGCGCGACGTGCTTGCGCCGGTGCCGGAGCACTTCGTGAAGCGATATTTCCTGTCGTCGCGGGACAAGTCGCGTGGTGAGGTACGGGTCGTGCCGGAGCTGCGGCGCATGGTGCATTTCATGCGGATGAACCTGATGGATGCATCCTATCCCGTCGATCGCGACGTCGACATGATCTTCTGCCGCAACGTCCTGATCTATTTCGACAAGCCGACCCAGCGCAAAGTTGTCGAGCAACTCTGCAATCATCTGCGGCCCGGCGGCTATTTACTGGTCGGACATTCGGAATCGATGATTCACAGTGCAGTGCCGGGTTTGAAGCAAGTTCAGCCAACCATTTTCCAGGTCTAGCCGGAGCGCAACCAGAATGCCGAGGGAGAAAGTTCGCGTACTGATCGTGGACGATTCGGCGTCGGTGCGCCAAATCCTGCAAACGATCCTCAATGAGGATCCCGAGATCGAGGTGATGGGGACGGCTTCCGATCCGTTTGCGGCGGCGCGACGTCTCCAGAACGAGATCCCCGATGTCATGATCCTCGACATCGAGATGCCGCGCATGGACGGCATGACGTTCCTGCGCAAGATCATGGCGCAGCGTCCGATCCCGGTGATCATCTGCTCCTCGCTCACCGAGGAAGGTTCGAACGTGATGTTCGAGGCGTTCGAGGCGGGCGCAGTCGACATCGTGCCCAAGCCGAAGATCGACACGCGGCAGGCGCTGCTCGAATGCTCGATGCGGCTGCGCGAGGCCGTGAAGTCGGCGGCGCGCGCACGGGTGCGCCCGCGCACCGAACGTCGGGTGATCGAAAAGAAGCTGACGGCCGACGCCATCATCCCGCCGCCGGTGCAGGGCAGGGCGCGGCCGACAACGGAACGCATCGTTTGCATCGGTGCATCGACAGGTGGGACCGAAGCGCTCAACGACGTCCTCGAGATGCTGCCGCCGCACTGTCCGCCCATCGTCATCGTCCAGCACATGCCGGCCGGTTTCACGGCGGCCTTTGCCAAGCGTCTCGACAGCGTCTGCCAGATCCGGGTCAAGGAAGCCGAGGACGGCGATCCGGTGCTGCCGGGCTGCGCCTATATCGCGCCGGGCGCCCGTCATATGCTGCTCCAGCGTATCGGCCTGCGCTACCAGATCGCGATCAAGGACGGCCCGCCGGTGTCGCGGCATCGCCCGTCCGTGGACGTGCTGTTCCGCTCGGCCGCCCAGCATGCCGGCGCCAATGCGCTCGGCGTGATCATGACCGGCATGGGCGACGACGGCGCGCGCGGCATGCTGGAGATGCGCAAGCTCGGCGCCTCGACGCGGGCGCAGGATGAAGAGAGCTGCGTGGTGTTCGGCATGCCCAAGGAAGCGATTGCCCATGGCGGTGTCGAGAAAATCGTCTCGCTGCACCATATCCCGCGCGAGATCATGCTCTGGTACCAGGCCGGGCATACGGCCCTAACAGGTTGATGGTCATGTCCGCCATGCCGGCCAACACGCTCATTGAAGCGACCGCCGCGGTCGACGACGTCTCGTCTCGGATCGAGGATGTCTTCGCGCGCGTCGGTCAGGAGCTGGGGCGCGGCCACCTCATCTTCAAGGAGCTGAACCAGGGCCTCGCGACGCTGTCCGAGGAACTCGCGGGCGCCGAGATCGAGGGCGCCGCAACGGCGCTACAGGAGATCGCCGCGCGGCTCAGCGAGCTTGCGCAGGCGCTTCCGGCCGAGAGCGCCCTGCTTGCGACGATCGGCACGAGCACCGTTGAGGCGTCGGCGCTGCTCAAGCCGCTGTTCAAGCACGTCCAGATGATCACCATCATCGCGCGCAGCGCGCGGATCGAGGCCGCTTCGCTCGACGGCGACCGCGAGGGCTTTCTGGCGTTCACGCAGGAGGCTTATGATCTCGGCAGGGCCGTGCAGGGCTCGATCGAGGGCTGCGCGCGGGATCAGCAGCGCCTGTCGGAAGCCGTCGCCACCGCATCCGGCCGGCAACGGGAGTTCGAGAGCCGCTACGGGAATCAACTGGTTTCGGAGAGCGCTGAGCTCGGCGCCGCCTATTCGGGATTGCTCGACCAGCGCCGCAGCAGCAGCCAGCTCGCCGTACTTGCCAGCACCAGCACCAAATGGATCGCCGAGGCGGTCGGCAGTGCGATCATCTCCTTGCAGGCCGGCGACAGCACGCGCCAACGCCTGGAGCACGTCTCCCACGGCCTTTCCCGTGTGTCCGGCTCCGCTCCGGGCCTCGTTCCTGAACCGGTTGCGAGCGACGACGGCACGCGCGCGGTCTGCCATTTGCAGGCGGCCCAACTCAGGGACGCCCAGCGCGAATTCGGCGGCGACATCGGCCAGATCGTCCGCGCGCTGACGGCCATCCTGCACGATGCGGGAAGCGTCGTCGGCCACGGCCGCACATTGTTCGGCGGCGAGGACGGCGGCTCGTCGTCGTTCCTGGCGCGCATCAAGCAGACGCTGGCGCACGCCTCGACCCTGATCGCCACCTGCGACGGCGCCGGCCGTTCGGTCGACGAGGCGCTGGCGATCGTCGAGGACACGCTGACAAAATTTCGCCAGGCGATCGCCGGGCTCGCCGAGGCGACGGTCGACATCACGCTGATCGGGATGAATGCTGGCCTCAAGGCGAGCCATCTCGGCAGCCGCGGCAGCGCCTTCGTCGTCATCGCCAACGAGCTCAAGGCGACTGCCGATCAGGTCTCGGCGGGCGCGGGGCGCTTGAGGCCCGTGCTCGACGGGATCGAGCGCTCGGCCAGGGAGCTGAAGGAGCTCCGTGTGCAGGGAGATCCCACGCAGCTCGCCAAGCTCGAGCCGCAGATCCTCCACGCGCTCCGCGAGGTCGAGGCCGGCAACGAACGGCTTGGCAAGCTGATGAGCCGGCTCGTCGCCGAAGGTGCGGAGTTCGAGGGGCTGATGAATTCGGCGCTGGGCCTGATGACCACGCTCGGTGAAGGTTCCGCTGCGTTGCCCGCGGTCGCCGGGCGCCTCGAGGCCGCGAGCGACGGCTCGCAGCGGCCGCAGCTCCATGCGGACGACGAAGCGATGCTCGACGATCTGTTCGCGCATTACACGATGGAGCGCGAGCGGGACGTTCACCGGGAATTCCTTCGAACCCTGGGGCTGGCATCGATCGCGGCGGCGCGCCGGGTCGAGGCGGTCGAGACCGCCGATGACGGCATAGAATTGTTTTGAGGTCGCCGCCGGCTTCGGCTCGAGCCTCGGCAGCAATTTGACGGGTTGACTTTGCAGGGCGTTAACCGTGGCGGAATACTCGCCGCACCGGTCATTGTCGCGCCCCAGAGTTGGCTGCAAATACGGATGAATTTCACGACGGGTGTTTCATGCTGAGAGACGGCAAATATGCTGCCTGGTTCAGAACCCCGCGCGGTCAGGGCACCGGCGTCGTGCATCTGGCCGAAGGGCGAATCTCGGGCAGCGACTGCTTCTTCACGTACGGCGGCTCTTATCGGGTCGACGAGCAACGCTTCACGGCCGTTCTGACCACGCGGCGACATTCCGAGGGCCCGCCGACCGTGTTCGGACCCGACGAGGTCGAGGTCAGGCTCTCGGGCGTGTGCAGCGGCGCGATGGCGACCTGTTCCGGAAAGGCCGACCAGGCGCCCGATGTGAAGTTCGAGGCGACGCTGATCTACAGCCAGGACGAGGCGCCGGCCGCTGACGCCAGAGGTGCGGTCGTGAAGCTCAATGCAGACAAGCTGCCCAAGGGCATCGACGGCCGTTCGCGGTCGCGCCACCCGTTTGTGCCTCCCAAGACGCCCGTTCCCTGAGGATCCTGCGCTTTAGCTTTGCATTGACGCTGTTGTCGCGAAAACGCTTCCCGGCCGCGCTGCGGCAAGAGTGCCTTTAGACGTGGAATCTAGGTTGGCGCCCATAACAAAAGGCGGACAGGGACATGCCTCAGATCTGGATGACATATGACGAATTTGCGACACTCAGCGGCTGTGACGCTGCCGAAGCCAGGGTGCAGGCGCTGCATCTGTCGCTCGATCGCCGCAAGAGCCGCGACGGGAACACCCGCGTCAAGCTGACCCCCGCATTGATGGCCCGGTTCTTCGAGACCATTCGTGAAGCCGAATTCGATCTCGATGAGGCGATCGCGGCGTTGCGCGATACCCATCGGCAGATGTCCGGCGTTCGCGCTGCCGAGCGGGAAGGGCTCGGGCGCGGAGTGGCGTAAGTCCGCCGCTTAGGCGGCAAGCCGGCCCTCTTCGAATCAGGTGGTCGTACAGCCGGTGCGGCCCCGTGGGGGTGCGACAGTTGTTGCGCTCCTGCGCGATCTTGCGGCGGTCGCAAGCGCCGACATGGCTAAATTGCAGGCGGAGTTCAAGAGCACCAACGAGTGCCGCGAACGAGTCCAGGTTCTGGCAAGGCCGAAGCGGCGTGTGACACGGCGGAAAGCCTGATCCGAGGCACAGCATCGCTCGGCGAGGCGCATGCTGCGGATCTTCTGGCAAGCAAGCGGCATGCGAAGATGCGCACGGGCGGCCATCCCGGCGAGAACGGCGCCGGCGGTTGGCAAGGCGACCTAGGCGAAAAGCGAGCGCCCATTGCCAAAGGTTTAATCTTGGCTGACCGCTAATTTCCCATATTCTTGCCGGCGTTTTTTATATGTTTCCGAATGGCGTTTGAGCAATGAAATCTCCGGGAAGCCGGCACTACCCTATTCTTGATGTTTATCGGGCTATCGCATCCCTTGCCGTGCTGATTTACCATATTGCCGGATCCCTGCAGATCGCAAGTATGGCAATTCACGCGTATCTTGCCGTCGACTTCTTCTTCCTGTTGAGCGGCTTCGTCATCGATCGTGCCTACGGCATGCGGTTGGAAGATCCTTCTTTCAAGTTTGAATTCCTGTTGCGGCGTTTCGTCCGTCTTTGGCCGATGATCATTCTGGGCACCCTTGTCGGCGCCGCTGTTTCAATTGGCGGCCTCTTGAGAGGGCATGCGCTGGACCTGACCCAAATGGCCCTGGTGCTGTCATGTGGGTTGCTGCTTTTGCCCTTTGGCCGAATGCCGTTGACCGCATCCGTGTTTCCGTTTGATGGCCCTCTTTGGTCTCTGTTCTATGAAGTGGTGGCAAATGTTGTCTACTGTTTCGCGTTTCGGTGGCTACGCATACCCGTACTCTCAATCCTCGCGGTTCTTTTCGCGGTAGGACTGGTTGTGGTGTCGCTCGAACAGGGCGACCTCGAATTGGGAGCAAGAACCGGAGAAGTCTATGCTGGTTTGCTCCGTGTCGGCTTTTCATTTTTTGCCGGCGTCCTTATGTCGAGGATCGGAACGGTATCCATCGTCAGCGGTCCTACGGCCGTCGCCTCCGTCGTGGTTTTGGTTGGTGTGTTCATTGCACCTTTGCCCCAGCACCCGATGTACGATGTTGCATGTATTCTTGTCGTATTCCCGGTCTTGATATGGGGCGGCGCCGGGACAGCCGTGCCGCCGGGCTGGAGGCAGGCATGCAGGTTCGCTGGAGAGCTTTCCTATCCGCTGTACGCGGTGCACTACCCGATCACGCGCATCTTCTTCTATTTTCAGGAAACTCTTGCCCTTGGCAAAATGGCGCTCGCCCTTTCGATCGTGCTGGAGGTGATCACTTGCCTCGGCGCTGCGTACGTTGCGACGAAATTTGTCGATCAGCCTGTGCGTGATAGGCTCGGCTTATGGGTTGAGCGTATTCGTTGGCCCCGTGTGGCTCCGCTGACCGGCAGCACCTAGCTCGCGCGCCATGAGACTCGACTAGGACGGCGACCTCGGCAGAAAGGCCAGAATCGTCTGGGCGAGAATGACGCCGAAAGCGCCGCCGGCTGCCTTTTGTAGCACATCGATCAAGTGGGGATCGTGGGCAGGCGTTACCGCCTGGAAAACCTCTAGCGCGACTGCGACGGCAATCACGAAGGCGCAAGCCAGCCTGATTCGGCCGGGCAGCAGGAAAGACAGCAGAAAGCCCAGCAGACAGTAGGCGCTGAATCGCTCGATGATCACCACCCAATAGGCTTCGGCGTGGCCGATGAGCGCCGGTCTGCCAGCACGTTTGACGAGTATGGCGTAGACGATGAGCGCAAGGCAGATAACTGTAGCTGCGATGAGATGGTTTCGACGCATTGCAGCATCATAACGGTTCGATCGGAGCGACGCTCCCGAAAGCCAAGAATATCGTTAAGGTCTCGACCCCGAAGTGAGGTTCGGCCTGATCGCCCGCGAGGGGAGTGGCGACGTATGACGCAACCGAAGCCGCTGTAAGTCCTGGCGGATATGGCGCACCGGGCGGCCGGCTGTTCCGCTTGGGCAAGATCGTGTTCGTGCCGTCAGCCCTTCTTCGCACCCTTCGATTTCAACGACAGGCCGAGCCGCAAGGCCATCCGCTTGATCGCGTCAGGCGATCGCCCAAGCTGTCTCGCCGCCTCTTCCAGCGAAGTCGAAGACTTGGCCAACTCCATGAGCCGGCGATCCTCCTTGAACGACCAGGGCTTGCGCGCCATAACCGAAATGATCCTCTCGTTGACATGACGACAAAGCCGCCAAGCGGACCATGTTCGCTGGACGGCCTTGCTTGGGTGGGCCGGGCCTTGGGGAAGTCCGGCGAGAGGATGGATAAGCGATGGGAGAGACTTCGCAACAAACAACGCGAATTAAGCTAACCGCTCAACCTTACCAGCATGAAATCGATGCGCGTCGCTCCGTATAACCACGGGTGTTCTGATCAGCCGAGGTCGATCCGCGCTTATCCTCGATTTCGGTCGAGGATGTTCCGGCACTTCGTCCGGCTCCTCGAAGTCCCGACCCAACGTTCATTGGAAGACCAATACGCCGCGCCGACCGCGTGCTGTTGTGCAGGCTCGACTCGCTCGGGAATCCGGAGAGACAGTATCGGTGAGCACTCACGCTTGGCGGCGAGGAAGGACGGCGCCTATTCCAGCGGCGTCAGCTCTTGCGTGAGATTCGGAATCGTTGCCGTGCGGCAAACCTGTGACTGTCAATGCCAGCCAATCATGATCGTGCCAACGTCCGATACGATCACGACGATGCGACCGAGAATCGGTCGATCGCGGCGCGAGCATGCCGCGCCGATCTCAACGAGCAGTGTTGCGCTACTCTCGGGCGAGTCGTCACGAGATCGTCTAATTCACGCGGCTATGATCACGCCAACAACAACGGACCGTTCAGAAGATCGAGATGCTTCAGAAAGCGCGAGCGGCATTCCCTCTCACCAAGCTCAGAGAGCGAGCATTTGAAGGCGCGTTTTTCAGCATAGCGCTGATCGCGATGGCAGGCTGGGTCTATTTCATCACCTTGCTGCTGGTGAGACTGTTCTTCTACTTCTTCGGCTGACGCAGACCAGGCGATCAATTCGCATCCATCGTGCTGTTAAAACACGCGGCCTGACAACAAGATCAGCAGCGCTCATCATGATGTCGACACAACTCGAAGATGAGAATGCTGGGTCATGAAGATACCGCGCTCAGCAACTGGAAGACTTCAGAATGATGATAGTTGCGATCCTGCTCTCGATCCTCGCCGGCTTTGGTTCAGGCTACGCGACGCGCGCGTGGCGATCGCGCCGGCGCAGAACGCGTCATCCGCTCTATCAGCCTTACGATCAGACCCTATCTCCACAGAATGCGTCGCTGACGAGGGCGCGGCGTGCATTCTGAGCGATTGCAACTTCGGATATGTGGGGGCCGACGTCGTCCACGGAGCGCTGGGGGGCGGGGCCGGCATTATGGGAGGGGCGCGCGATGATCAGCCCGACAAACAACGCCCACCGGCGATATTTCGTCGATGCCGCGGGCCGGCGCGTTCTGATCGGCCTGACGTGCGAGGAGACGTTCGAATTCGAACGGCTCGATAGCGAATTGGTACTCGGTCCGGCGCGGGGCCAGACCGAGCCCGACGGCCGGGATGTCTGGCCGGCTGCCGGCGAGCAGCGCTGGCTACAACTCTACGAAAAGCATGAAGGAGCCTGGAAGGCCTGGTTGGTGCAAAATAGATCCATAAGCTGATCACACGTCAAACGGAGTCGTGCGGCTTGCTCGTTGGGCTATTGTGGAAGTCGAAGTGGCGTCCGGCAGTCATGTCAGGTCGAAAAAACTAGATGCACTCTTCCTGACCAGGTGGCGCTGGGAAAAGTTTCGCGAGGCGATCCGCACCCATCCCGCGTTCCGCCGCATCGAGAACGTGCCGCGCGATGACGTTCCGAAATTTCCATCCAGGTCCGTCAAATTGATCTGCGGCCCAAATCTGCGGCTTCGGGCGCCCGTCGAGGCCACGGATCCATACGAAGTAGTATTCGTCCATTTCTCGCGGGCCCGTCGCATTCAATGCGAACAAACCGCCGATGTCCTGCACGCCGACTTGGGCAAGCCTTCGCAAAAGGACACCAATGCGGTTAGCCCAGGCCGATACGCTTCTGCTGATAACCGCGACCGAGAATGTTCTCCCACCACTCCCGATTGTCGATGAACCACTGGACGGTCTTGGCCAGCCCGCTCTCGAAGTTCTCGTCCGCACGCCATCCAAGCTGGCTCTCGAGCTTCGAAGCATCGATCGCATAACGGCGATCGTGCCCTGGACGATCGGAAACGAACGAAATCAGGCTCCGCCGAGAACCTGTCCCGGACGGCGAAATTTCATCCAGCAGATCGCAGATGCCTTCCACGACGTGGAGGTTGCTGCGCTCATTTCGTCCGCCGACATTGTATGTTTCGCCGATCACGCCGCGCTCGAGCACGAGCGCAAGCGCCTTGGCATGATCCTCTACGTAGAGCCAGTCTCGGATGTTCTGCCCGTCGCCATAAACCGGCAACGCTTCTTCGGCCAGCCCCTTGATGATCATGTGGGGGATGAGCTTTTCGGGGAAGTGATAAGGCCCGTAATTGTTCGAGCAGTTCGTCACCATTGTCGGGAGTTCGTAGGTCTCGCGCCAGGCGCGGACCAGATGGTCAGATGACGCTTTGCTCGCCGAGTAGGGCGAATTCGGTGCGTAAGAGGTTGTCTCCGTGAAGTAACCGTCCTTGCCGAGCGAGCCGAACACCTCGTCCGTCGATATGTGAAGAAAGCGGAACCGTGAACGCCGGTCCGGTGACAGCCCTTTCCAGTACCGCAAGGCTTCTTGCAGCAGCGTGAAGGTGCCGACGATGTTGGTCTGAATGAATTCTCCGGGCCCATCGATCGAGCGATCGACGTGGCTTTCGGCTGCCAAATTCATGACCGCGACGGGCTGGTACTTTTCGAACAGCTTCCTCATCGACAGCGCTTCGCAAATGCATTGCTTCTCGAACGCGTAGCGCGGATTTGCGACGGCGCCCGGGATCGACTCGAGATTTGCCGCGTAAGTGAGCTTGTCGACGTTGACGACGCGCGCGTGCGTATCCCGAAGAAGATGACGGATGACTGCCGAGCCGATGAAACCGGCACCGCCCGTGACGAAAATCGTGGAGCCTTCAAAGCGCATGAGTCGTTTGCCTCAGTCCAGACCGTGAGCGGAGAAGGAGCGAGCCACCGATTGCAGATACTGGCCGTAGCTGCTCTTGGCGGTCTTCTCGGCAACCTTCGAGAAGGATTCCAGGGAAATGTAGCCGCGCCGCAAGGCAATTTCTTCCGGGCACGCGATGCGCAGCCCCTGTCGCTGTTCCAGGATCTGCACGAAGTGACTGGCTTCGACCAGGGAGGCGTGCGTTCCGGTGTCGAGCCAGGCAAACCCGCGCCCAAGAACTTCGACGAACAGGTCGCCACTGGCGAGGTATGCGTTGTTCACGTCGGTGATTTCTATCTCTCCGCGCGCGGAAGGCTTGATCTTCGCGGCGATGTCGAGCACGCGATTGTCGTAGAAATAGAGGCCCGTCACGGCCACGTTCGACTTCGGTCGCGCGGGCTTCTCTTCGATCGAACGTGCGCGCCCGTCACTGCCGAGCTCAACGACGCCATATTGCTCGGGCGTGTTGACGACATAGCCGAAGATCGTGGCGCCACTCTTGCGAGCCGCGGCCTTGGCGAGCAGCTCGGGAAGTCCATGTCCGTAGAAGATATTGTCTCCCAGAACGAGCGCGACGGAATCCTCTCCTACAAACTCGCGGCCGACGATGAATGCGTCGGCAAGACCGCGCGGAGTTTCCTGCGAGGCATACGAAAACTTGACGCCGATTTCCGTTCCGTCACCAAGCAGGCGTTGAAACAGCGGCTTGTCCTGCGGCGTGGAGATGATGAGAATGTCGCGGATTCCAGCGAGCATCAGTGCCGACAGCGGATAGTAGATCATCGGTTTGTCAAAAACCGGAAGCAGTTGCTTCGACACCACGGTCGTGACGGGATAAAGGCGCGAACCTGTTCCGCCTGCGAGTATTATTCCCTTCATCGGCCCTCTCTGGTTTGCCAGCGCGAAAATATCAGATAGAGTGCGCTGCACAAGATTTTTGTCGACGCCGAGCTAGAGTCCCTGCGAATGAACGTTCTCACGACGGATTTGCCCGAAGTTCTGATCGTCGAGCCAAAGCTATTCGGTGATCAACGCGGTTTCTTCCTGGAGTCCTATCAATTCGCGCGATACGTGCAGAACGGCATTACGCGGCCGTTCGTCCAGGACAATCTCTCGCGCTCGCGTTTCGGAGTGCTGCGTGGGCTGCATCTACAGAATCCGGCCACGCAGGGCAAGCTGGTCACGGTGCTTTGCGGTCGAGTTCTCGATGTTGCAGTTGATGTGCGCATCGGCAGCCCAAACTTTGGGCGCCATGTTGCCGTTGAACTGAGCGAAGATAATCGGAGGCAATTGTGGGTTCCTCGTGGCTTCGCCCACGGTTTCGCCGTTCTCTCCGAGACTGCGGATTTCTTCTATAAATGCGACGAGCTTTACAGTCCGAAGGATGAAATCTCAGTGCGGTGGAACGATCCGGCAATCGGCATCGACTGGGCTGTCGCGGATCCGTCACTTTCACCCAAGGATGCCGAGGCGCCGCTGTTGGCAGACGTGAAGGGCCTCCCCCGCTATGGGGAGGTCTGACATGAAGATCCTTCTGACCGGCGCTGCCGGGCAAGTTGGTGGGGCGCTGCTGCAGCAGTTTCAGGACCGCGCCAACATCGTTGCGCCGCCGCGTGAGGCGTTCGACCTGTCGCAGCCGGCGGGCCTCGCTGAAAAACTGGACGCGATCGCGCCTGATCTGATCATCAACCCCGCGGCTTATACGGCGGTCGATCGCGCAGAAGACGAGCGCGAGATGGCATTTCGTGTCAACGCTGAATCACCCAGGGCTATCGCCCAATGGGCCGCGCGCCGCCACATCCCGCTGGTGCACTTCTCGACCGACTACGTCTTCGACGGATCCGGTGACCGTCCGTGGCGTGAGGACAGCACTCCGCGCCCTCTCTCGGTGTATGGCGAGAGCAAGCTCGCTGGCGATCAGGCGATTGCCGAGGCGGGCGGACCGCATCTGATCGCGCGCACATCGTGGGTTTACGCCGCCTCGGGAGCGAATTTTCTCAAAACGATCGTGAGGCTGGCAGGAGAGCGGGAAGAACTGCGCATTGTCGCCGACCAGATCGGTAGTCCGACAACCGCAGGCGCGATCGCGCGCGCGATGGTCGCGATGCTGCAACCAGCGGACGGGGATGTTGCTGCAATGTTCGATAGACGGGGCGGCCCCGTCAATCTGGTGTGCGCCGGCGAGACAAGCTGGCACGGCTTTGCGGTCGCGATCGTTTCCGGGCTGAAGTCTCGTGGGGCCAAGTTTGCCGTAAAGCAGATCCTTCCGATCGCTTCGAGTGAATTTCCTGTCAAGGCGAAGCGACCCTTCAATTCGCGCCTGGATCTGACGCGCCTGCGGGAACGGTTCGATATTGCGATGCCGACATGGCAGCAAGCGCTTGATCCCGAACTGGACGCTCTCAACGGAACGATGTGATTTGTCCCCCCGCGCGGGCGCGCGAACGGGCAGAACGATTCGGGAGTTTAACCTTTGTTAACCATCCCGGGCCCATTTTCTGGTCTGGCGCTTCAACCGGAAATGACCGCATGTTCCAGCTCTTCCTGCGGGCTCGCACCCATAACTTCCTGAAGGACCGTTTCGGAGGAGAGCAGGCGTTCCGTGCGCGCTCGCCTGAGCGGGACGCCGAAACGGATCGCACGCGCATCGAGGCCATTATGATCGCGATCGAGGACGCCCTCCACGCGGCCGAGCGGGAACAGTCGGGCCTGAACCGGCGGGTAGAAGACGTGCTGGCGCGTGCCGCCGTGACCTTCGGCAACGGCGACGACGAATATCTCGAGCGCGAGGCGCTCGACAATCACCATCAGGATCTGTTCGACAAGGAGATCCTGAACGGCCAGCGGCGGCTCAAGGAACTCGGCGCCTCGATCGCTCATTTCAAGTTCCTGAAGGCGGCGATGCTGAGCCGCTTTCCGGAATATAGGCAGCCGACGAGCCCCACCAATTAAAGGCCGGCGCGGCCCACGACGCCGCGAGCCCTTACGGCTAGATCGCGAGCATGCTGTTGCCCTGAATGGACAGCAGCGTCAGGTTTCCGGTGGCATACGCGCCGGTATCGATGTTGGCGCGGTTCTCGTGCAACTCGGCCTGCTTCACCGGCGTGTGGCCGTGCACGACGTATTTGCCGAAGCGCCTCTTGCTCTGCAGGAATTCGTCCCTGATCCACAGCAGATCGGCCTCGCGCTGTTCTGAGAGTGGAATTCCAGGACGCACCCCGGCATGGACGAAGAAGAAGTCGCCGCAGGTGAATGTCGGCCGCAACTGACGCAGGAACGCGATGTGCTCTGGCGGCATGGCGGATGCGAGTTCGCGCACGAGATCGGACTGCTCGTCCTTGCTGAGGCCCGGTGCGGCGGACACGCCGTATGACATCATGGTCTGGAGACCGCCGAACTGAAACCATTCGGTGGCGAGCGAGGGGTCTTCCAGCACCGAAGTGAAATAGGCCTCGTGATTGCCCTTGAGAAACACCGTGTTGCGGCGGCGGCTGCGCCTGATCAGCAGATCGAGGGTGTGGCGCGAATCCGGCCCGCGATCGATATAGTCGCCGAGGAAGACCTCGATGGCGCGATAGGGCCGGCTGTTCGCCATGTCCGCGTCGATGACGGCGAACATCTGCTCGAGCAGATGCGCGCAGCCGTGGATGTCGCTCATCGCATAGATGCGCACGCCGTTCGGTAGCTTCGGCCGGGGCGGATTTCGGGGCGCTGTCGTGGACATTGGGTCCAACTCTTTCAGAGAGCTTCGCCCGAGATGTCAATATGCTAGCGACGAAATCGAGGCGCCGCGGGTCGCTTTTTTCTCCGGGCAGGCGGGATTGACGTCCCTTTGTGCGGCGGATCGATCACCTGCCGGGGGGCGGCAAGTTGTCGATCCCTGCGCGTCCGGTCTGATTAGCCGAAACTCCCCGCGTCGAGCGACGGCGCGGCTTTGTCGCGACAGGCGTTCGCCCGCGCGCGGACCAGCACTGCGCCGCCGAAATAGCCAAGCTGCAGCACCGCCGCAAAGACGAGAAGCGTAACGACGGTGTGAGCCGAATCATGCCCCTGCCAGGCCAGACCTGCGCCGAGAAAGGCTGCACCGAGAACGATGGCGGGCGGCAGGATGAATATTCTGAATCGGCCTCCTAGCAACGATCCGATCAGCAGACTGAAAACGGCTACCGTACTCACGACACAAACTCCCCGAATTGGTCACGAGTGTTAACGGTGCCGACCTAATAACGGCTTAAGCGGTATGGTTGAACAGCCGTTCAAATGCGCGCGGACTTCGGTGCGAACGTGGCGCGATCTGATAGCAAATGCGGCGCGATGCACGCATAATTGTCACGTGTGTGACAGTACTTTGGGCAACTCTTGCGGCGACGCTGCGTTGCATAAATTCGATTTGATTTTTTCGGTGCACTGCCGCAATGTCGCTTTGTTTAGTTAAGATATACTTTGGCGCACGTCGCGAATTTAGATCGATTTGCTCGCAATTGCTGATTGCGAATGTGTGACGAGGCAGCGAGGTTCGGATGGCTGTAGCAACTTACGGTTCGGAAAATTTCTATTCGGGTATATCGAACCGGCGTGGTGCTCTCCAGAGACCCCTCCAGGTCGCGTTGATCGCCGGCGACTTCGTCGCCGTGCTGCTCAGCTACTTCACGGCGAGTGGTCTTTATCGCGTGCTCGCCACGGCCGAGCAGGATTCATCCGTCGGCGCCGGTCTTGTCGTCGGCGCGGTGTTTGTCACGATCGCCTATTTCCAGGGTGTGTATGACCACCATCGTCTGCTGAGCACGGTCTGGCAGCTGCGCAAGGCTCTGGCAGTCTGGCTGATCTCGCTGACCATTCTCGCGGTCGAAGCGTTTCTGCTCAAATCGTCTGCAGAGCTGTCGCGTGGGACCACGCTGCTGTTCGCCGCAACCGGCGGCCTTGCTCTGGGTGGCCTCCGCGTGCTGTGGCGCCTGGCTCTCACCTCGAGCTATGCCAAGGGGCGCCTGGTCGACCGGAAGGTGGTGCTGCTCAGCCTCAAGCCGCTGGATTTCACCTCGAATCGTCTCAAGGACCTGCGCAAGCACGGCTTCAACGTCGTGCGGCATTTCGTGCTCGAGCCCTCGGAAGAGGGCGCGGGCTGGGATCGCGAGATTCGTGACATCATTCGTCAGGCCCGGACCGCTGACGTGGAGGAATATCTCCTGGTGATCGACTGGGATGAGATGCCGCTGCTCCAGAAGCTGAGCCAGCACCTGCGCGTGGTTCCGCAGCCGATTCGTCTTCTGCCGGATTTCCCGATCGCCGATCTGGTCTCGCGTCCGTTCCAGCCCGTCAGCGGCACGGTCGCGATCGAGATCCAGCGTGCGCCGCTCAGCGTGTTTGAGCAGGCGCAGAAGCGCTGCCTCGACGTCGGTATTGCTTCGTTCGCGCTATTGTTGCTGGGGCCGCTGCTGGTGACCGCCGCGATCATGATAAAGCTCGATTCCAGGGGCAAGGTGATCTTCAAGCAGTTTCGACGCGGCTTTAACGGCAAGCAGTTCGAGATCTGGAAGTTTCGCTCGATGACCGTGGCGGAGAACGGCCATATCGTCACGCAGGCGACGAGGAGCGACGCACGGGTGACCCGTGTCGGCCGCGTGCTGCGGCGGACCAGCATCGACGAGCTGCCGCAGCTCTGGAACGTTCTGCGCGGGGAGATGTCCTTGGTCGGGCCGCGTCCGCATGCGCTCGCACACGACAACTATTACGATCCGATGATCAGCAAGTATGTCTACCGCCATCATATGAAGCCGGGCCTGACGGGGTGGGCCCAGGTCAATGGATTTCGCGGTGAAACGCCGACGATCGATCTGATGGAAAAGCGCGTCGAGTACGATGTCTGGTACGTCAGTAACTGGAGCATCTGGCTCGACATCAAGATCATCTTCAAGACGGCCCTGGCCTTGATCCATCAGGAAGCGTATTGACGGCGATCTTGCATACCGCTGGCCGGTGAAGCGCAACTGATTGCCTGTCCATCACAGGATGTTCGTGCCCGCGATCGCCGATGCGCCCATCCTGCCGCAACGGGCGGGCGCCAGCCGCAGCGCGGCTTGCCTCGGGCCTGCATCGCGCTTCGGTGGTTTCATGCAAAGCAATTCTCTCTCCGGGCGCGCCGACGTTAGCGCGGTACGACAGGTCCGGCCGGCGTCCGCCGACCGGGGATCATTGATTCAATGTGGCCTTCAGTTCGAATGGGGCTGTGGTCGGCAAGGTGATGGCGACGGGGGTGGCCCCTAGCCGTATTGTGCTCGACGTGGTCTTTTGCTGACACAGCGGCGCAAATTCCGGTTTTGTGTCGTTGGGAAATTCGAGCGTCGCCGAAGTCTTTTCCTGTGAGGTCCAGGCGATCAGCTGTTTTCCTCCAGGGGTCGTTGCCTCGACCACAAACAGCCCGGGCAAGGGTTGCTCAAGTCTCATTGGGCCCATGCTCTTGATGATAGCAATGGCTTCGCGGGTCGCGCATGCAGCAGGCTTTGGTGAAAAAGCGTAGTCGTACAGCCCGAAATTGTCTTCCAGGGCAGTCGGATCAGAACCCTGATCCTTCATTTCGTAGATCCAGGCCCCCTTTATCCAAGGTGTGGCTGCAGTCCAAAATAGAAATTGCGCGATATTGTTCGCGGCAGTTTGCGTTGAAATCGGGCAGGTCTTCGATGTTGTCGGCCATCCGACCTCTGTGACGAAGATGGGGATGTTTGATCCGGCGGAGTCCAGCAACTTCCGCAAGGAGCTGACTTGATGTATCGCAGCCTCTGCGGTTCGGTTGGAAACCTCGCGCTCGCAATGATTGTAGAGGTGAACGGACAAGCCGCTGGCACCGTCCAGCGCTCCGGACCGAACGAGCGCCATGGTCCACTTCCAGTCGGGATCCATTCCGACCGCCCCGACCAGCACCTGTGCCTGGGGTGCCACGCTGCGTATCCTTGCGAGCGCCTCCTTCGCGAGGGCGGAATAATTGGCCGCCGCGCGCGGATCGCTCGGGTCGCCTTCGCCGACCAGGAAGGGGCGTCCCAGCACGGCGTTCATATTCCATTCGTTCCAGATCTCGTAAATCGGGTTACGTTTGGCGGTCGCCTGAACGGCCTTCGCCGCGAAGTCGCCGAAGCTCTTTCGGCCGACGTCGGTCAGCGGGGGCTGGCCGTCAGGAACCAGAGGATTTGGATGACCCAGGATGAGCAATGGCCTTGCTTGAGTTCGATCCAGGAAATCGAACAGCTTGGCTGGTTCTCGTGCCACTTGAGTGGCCGCGTTGCCGATCGTCGGTCCAGCCTGAAACAAGCTCCAGGCGAGATCGTCCCTGACTGAATCAAAGGCGTCGGATCGCAATGTCAGCGCGGTCTTCTGAGGGGAATAGCCATATTCTCCACCTATCCCGAAGTGTACGCCGATGCCGATTATCGGCCGTTCGGCCCGCTCGGCTAACGGCTGCTTGCCAATCCAGAAGGATGTAGTTTGATTAGCCGCATAGATTTTACTGAAGAGCAAACCCGCTGCGATGACTGCAAGTGCCACTAACCCTCTTGTCGCTGCTCTGGCCATCTACGCCCTCACTTGTGTCAGGTAACGAACGTACATGCGAATTCTCATCGTTTCAGCTTTCTTTCCGCCCTTTGTCCAAGGCGGAGCCGAAATTTCCGCGCGCAATCTGGCGGCGTGGCTCGTTGCGAACGGCCATGAGGTCGCCGTCCTGACCACATCACCGGCTCCGGAGGACGAGGTGAGGGGGGCGATCGTTGACGGTCTCAAAGTCTGGCGCATTCACATGCCTCGGCCGTACGCGGTGTTTGAAGCTGCTCAAAAATCCGGTCTGCAGAAATCCATCTGGCATCTTCAAGACCATTTTGACCCTCGCAACAACTGGATCATGCGTCAGGTGCTGGACGAATTTGTCCCCGACATGGTCAACATACACGTCCTGCAAGGCATCGGCTGGAATACCCTTCGCGCGATCGGTGCCAGGAACATACCTGTCGTCTTCACGATTCATGACCTCAGCCTCGCCTGCGTGAGGATGGCGATGTTCAAGTCCGGTCGCGAGTGCGAGCGCCAATGCGCGCCTTGCGCGTTTTCGTCGAGAGCGAAGCTCGGCTTTCTCCGCTCCGTTCCACGACTGGGATTCGTGTCGCCTTCGCTTGCAATTTTCCGTCGGCTGTCGGCATTTCAACCGATCCAGACTTGGCTCCATGACCACATCCTGAACCCGAACAAGTCGCCGGACCCGACAGTCGAGAAGGAAGGATCGAGAACCGTTCGTTTCCTGTATGTCGGGCGTCTGCATGAGTCCAAGGGGTTGTACGTTCTGCTCCAGGCTCTCGAGCCGCTGTCGGCACGCCATGATTTCAAGCTGACGTTGGTCGGGACCGGCCCCAGCGAAGATGATCTCAGGCGGCGCTTCGGTGATCATCGCTGGATCGAGTTCGCCGGCCATGTCTCGGTGCAGGAAGTCGCCAACCGCATGGCGCAGAGCGATCTCCTGTTCGTGCCGTCCATATGGTTCGAAAATTCCCCCGGCGTGATCGTTGAAGCTCTCGGGCAGGGGCTTCCCGTCATGGGGAGCAATGCCGGCGGAATACCGGAACTCATCACACACGAGAAAAATGGTATCCTTGTGGAGGCGGGCGATGTAAGAGCCTGGAGCGCCGCGATCGAGAAAATACTGGATCATCCGGAGCGTCTTGAGGCGTACAAGGACAGCGCCGGCGCGGCGATGCAAGAATTCAATCAGGACACTTTGGGGCGGCGAGTCGTTGCCTTCTATGAAAGCGTGAGGACGCTACCGGTATGAATTCTTCCTCGACGGAGCAGCCGGCGGCAGACGCAACGAGCAGGTACAGGCAGGACGACTACGCGGCCGACAATCCGAACTGGCACGAGGAAGACGCGCCGTGGAAGGTCTCGCATATTCGGACGATTCTGGAGCGCAACGCTATCCCGTGGGCAACGCTCGCCGATATCGGCTGCGGGACGGGTGCGATCGTCGGAATCCTGTCCAAGCAGTATCCGCAATCGAAACTGGAAGGTTTTGAGGTTTCTCCCTATGCTCATGAGCTGTCCCTCAAGCGAGCGTCGGAAAATCTAAGTTTCAGCATGCAGGATGCTTTTCAGAGCGGGAAGCATTTCGATCTGACCATGGCGATCGACGTGGTGGAGCATGTCGAGAACCCCTTTGAATTCCTCAGGGCGATGGGGAAGATGTCTCGTTGGCAGGTCATCCATCTCCCGCTCGACATGAATGCTCTTGCGGTCGGACGTGGTTGGGTGCTGCCCGAAGCCCGTCGCACGTTGGGGCATATCCATTATTTCTCCCGGGATAGCGCGTTGTCGATGATTGCGGAATCCGGCCTGGAGACGATCGATTGCTTCTATACGGCTTGGGCGATCGACCAGTCCTACAAGACCTGGAAAAAGCGGCTGGCCGCATGGCCCCGACGTTTGGCGTTTCGCGCCGCTCCCGACGCCACAGTTCGACTTGTCGGCGGATGGTCCCTCATGGTTCTCAGCCGTTCGAACTCGCCGCAGGCCGCGCAAGGCCGTTAGAAGCATGCCTGATGTCTTCCTGAACGGTCGGTTCCTTTCACAATCGCTGAGCGGCGTTCAGCGATTTGCCGCAGAAATCGTCAAGGCAATCGATCAATTGATCGATCGACAGCAGCTGCCTGCTCGGCTCAGCGACGCAAGCTGGACCCTTCTGGTGCCTTCGAACGCCGAAGAACGTCTTTCACTGAAGCACATTCACATCGCAAGGGTCGGAACGCGCACCGGGCATGCCTGGGATCAGATCGATCTCGCCGTGGCGGCGCGGAACGGTACTCTCATCAGTCTGGCCAATTCCGGGCCCGTGCTCCATCGTCGGCATCATATCGTGCTTCACGATGCGCAGGTCTTTCGTCACCCCGAGTTCTTCAGCCGCAGCTACGCGTCTTTCCATCGTGGTCTTGGACGGCTTTACGCGAGGACCGCGAACCTCATAACCGTGTCGGAGTTCTCCCGGAGCGAACTCTCGGCTGTCCTCGGTGTCCCGTCCGACGCCATCACGGTCTGCTCGAATAGTGCGGAGCACCTCGCCGAGGTCGAACCGGACACTTCGATACTCGAAAGGCTCGACCTCGGTCCGGGCAGGTATTTTCTGGCGATTGGGTCCACGAAAAAGAACAAGAATATCCGGCTCGCAACGGACGCGATCAAATCGATGCCGGCAGACCATCGGCTCGTGATCGTCGGCGCGGAGGATGAGCGCGTATTCCGGCACTCCGGTCCGATGCCCGATGAACGAGTGATGCGTGTGGGGCAGGTCTCCGATGAGGCGATCGCGGCATTGTACCAGCACGCGGCAGCATTGATCTTTCCAAGCTTCTATGAGGGATTCGGTGTGCCTCCGCTCGAGGCGATGCTGTTCGGCTGCCCCGTGATCGCTTCGGATATTGCCGTGCTGCGAGAAATCTGTGGTGATGCAGCCGAATACTGCAACCCGACGGATGCAGGGCAATTGTCGCTTCTGATGCACGAACGGATCGAAAAGGGGCCGCTGTCCGCCTTCGAGCGACAACGCCAAGCCGGCCGGCTGGCACGTTATACGTGGACTTCGTCGGCCCTTGCGTTGCTGAATTCGATATAGCGCCCGCTGTCGCTGGCTCGCGGCGGCGAGCGGCCGCGCAATGGCGCCCTGAACCACACCAAGGAAGGGAACTGAAACCCCAATTAGTCGGAAGACGGCGCCGGCATGTTGCGTTCCGCGATTTTCGGAGATTGTCCCTGAAAGCTCGAGGTGACCGCCGCCGCCTTGGCGGGAACGAACAGGTTTTGCATCCAGCGGGCTTTCATCAGAGGGGCTTCTACCAGATGATGGAAGAGCACGGCGGCCAGCTGGCAGACGACCAAAATTGTCACAAAATACAGGGCGTGCGGCAGCGCGATCGAATGGTCAAGTTTGACCGCGAACTTCACAAGCAGTGAGATCAGCGGATAATGAATGAGGTAGAGCGCATATGAAGCCGCTCCTGCCTCCTCTAGCGGGCCAATTCGCCGGTTCAGGGATGGCATCGAACACGCGCCGTAGATGATTCCTGCGGCCCCCAGTCCGAACAGCAGAAGCTCAGCCTTTGCAGGAATCTGTTTCGAGATTGCGAAGTAGAAAGTGACGGCGAAAATGATCAGGCCGGCGAAGAGAAAGTAGGGGCCGCCGGCGGAGTATCCGCGAACATAAAGCCACGCAATGCCAACCCCTGCGAGAAAGAGCAGATGGTTGTTGTTGAAGATGAAATCGATAAGCCAGCCCTTCTCGTCGACCAACGCGAGAGGCAGGCCGACAAGGCCCCACGCGATCAGAACTCCGAATCCGATTCGCCGGTTCCACAGGAAGCAGACGAACATCGCGTAGAAAAGAATTTCATGGCGAAGCGTCCATTCCGTAGCCAGGATGACCTCTTCCTTTACGGGCAAGATCAGCAGCGACAGGGCGACGTCGGTGCTGCTCGGTACTCTCGTGGAGAAGCCGAGAAACGACAAGATGATCAGGGGAACAAGCACGATCCAAAGCGACGGATAGAGGCGGCGAAACCGTTTCGCCGCGAACCTTGCGACGGCACTGCGGCTATTCTCGAGATCGCGATGATGCGCCAGGTAAATGACGAAGCCACTCAGGACGAAAAACAGCTGAACGCCGGAATGGCCTGCCTTGAACAATGGAAACGTGCTGACCCCGAAGTATTTCGGCATCAGCATGGTCACCTCGCAATGGTAGGCCACGACGAGCAGCGCTGCGATGCCTCGGATCCAGTTCAACTGCAGCAGTTGTCCTTGCCGTGGCACCTGCGTTTCTCCTTTCGGAAGTTCGGGCTTCATGAAAGCTGACTTTCCCCGTCAAGTCGCAGCGGAGCCCAAAGCTCAGCCTGCGCGTCCGCTGATCTTGTCCACGCCCGGCGGCCGGAATAGCGGAACGGTAAACCGCGACCTGAACAGAAGAAGGCTGCGAATATGCGTCCTCCCTGCAAAAGTGAGAGGACCGGCGGCGCTGGACCGCTGATGGTCATGAACCAATTGGGCCCCGGGCATGCCTTTGATCCTGTGTCCCGCCCGCCAGAGACGTGCGCAGAGATCGACATCCTCCATGTACAGGAAATAGCTCTCGTCCATTCCCCGGATCTGCTCGTATGCGCTGCGCCGGACGACGAAGCCCGTCCCCATAACCCATTCCGCATCAAACGGCCTTCCGGTCTCCCAAGCGTCCTTCATCAGGTGCTTTTCGGTACGCCCGGGCACCAGGGCCCCGATCCAGTCCACGCGCCGGGCAAGGACGTCGAACACCGAGTAGAAGCGGCGAGCCGAGTATTGCCGACTTCCGTCGGGATTGACGAGGTCCAGCCCGACCATTGCGGTTTCGGGACTGCGCTCCATGAAGTCTACGACGGAAGCGACGCTGTTGAACTCGAAATAGGTGTCGGGATTCAAGACGAGAAGATAATCGGCGGTGGTTGCCGCCACGCCCAGATTCACACCGGCTCCAAATCCGCCGTTGTGGTCGGCAACGATTGTTCGAATTCCGGGCAGGGCCTTGCGAACGTCTTCGATCGAGTTGTCTCCGGAACAGTTGTCCACGATCAGCACGCCGTCCGAATCCACCACGCGATGCTCCAGCATCGATTTCACGCAGCGAATGGTCAGTTGAGCGGTTCTGAAATTGACGATGATCGCCTGGAGCTTACCCGAACTGCTCATCGAGCGAGATTCCTGCAGAGTTGAAGGCCTAGTCATGCAAAACGTGCTCGCTATGACAAACCGCGCCCGTGGCAGGATTCCCGCGTCCGTGTGACGTCACAACTGCTGCTGATCTTTTGCATGAATTCCGATCTTCCTGGATGTGCTCGGCCTTCGTCGGTCTTGATGAGGTCATACCATAACTTTCCGGATGACCCCGTCACAAACCCAGCCGGGAGAGCCTCTATTTTTGTCATCATCGAGAAACTGCATGAGTGCGCTAACCCAGATTTTGCAGGAGAGACTGCGCAACTTTATGGGGTGCGAACGCCTCTCGTATTTCTGCGACGGTCTCGGTGGAGAGACGTTTTCCGGAATTCAGAGTTGCGATCATCTGATCCGTCCATGCATCCACATTGGTCGGATCGCCAACGTATTCCGCTTTACCCAAGGTTGCTTCGGGAAGCGATGTCACGCCGCTGACGAGCGTCTGGACGCCGAAGCCCATAGCCTCCGCTGCCGGCATGCCGAAGCCTTCGTAGAGCGAGGGCAAGACGAAGAGCCTTGCGTTTCGATAGAGTTCGCCGAGATCTGCGTCCGACAATATGCCCGTCATCACGATGCGAGCGGCGGTCCTCTCACTCGCATTTTCGAAGATCAGACGCCTTTTCTCGTCGGAGGCTTTGCCGGCGAGATACAATTCGACTTCGGGCATCGATTGGGCGACTCGGTCGAAAGCCTTGATGAGTACTCCCAAATTCTTGTGCGGGAAGGGGTGGCTGACGGTGAGAACGTAAGGCCGGCTCGCAAGCCTGCGAGCCTCTTCGCTAACTTCGCCCTGTTCAAGCCTGGACCACTCGATGGCGTTGTAGATGACCTTGCATTTGTTAGCCGCCGCGTCCCCGAAATGGCGTCGAACGTACTCCTTCTCGGAATTTGATATCAGGAATACGAGGTCGGCTGTCTTGAACATGCGGGGAAGATAGAAGTCGAGCCAGGCGATTCTCTTGCGGGAATGGTACTGCGGCAGCACCTTGTACTGAATGTCGTGGAGTATTACGGCTGACTTGGCGCGGCTGCCGGGACGCCGCGGCGGAAGGAAATAGTTCGGATAGACTGCCCAGCCGTTCCCAGGCCTTTGCCATTCGAACATAAGCTCCTCGAGGAAGCGGCTGTTCTTGCCAGGAAGCGGGGATTGTCGCTGCTGCGCGATCGTCGGGGTTTTCGCCATCCACTGCAGAAATTCCGGGGAGAGGCGCTTCGGATCGGAAAAGGCGAGCGTCAATGCGGTCTTCGCCTTGTCGAGACCGTGAATGAGATTGTAGATCGCGGATTCCGTGCCGCCGATCTTGTGGTGATGTATTGCGAACAGCGGAATGGTGAGTTCACTGGGCATCACGTCGCTCGACCTCTGATCGCGCCAAGAACGGACGAGAGTCTCTCTGGGGTTCGGTCTTGTGGCAGCATCAGTTGAGAACCCGTACGGTGACCGGAGCGGACGCATCGATGTCGTAGACGACCGGATTCGGCCCAACATTGCCTTGCGGACCCGAGGCCGGCGCGGCCTCGTCGCACATCGGCCGTCCCAATGCGCCGGGCGGGTTCAATAGTTCGTATCGCGCCTTGACGGCCGAGTTTGAGGTCCAAAGAACGATGTTTTGTCGTGCGCCGCGTCGGGCCCTGAAAATGAAGACGTCCAGGAGCGGCTCTTGAACGTCAACGTGATCAGCCGAGCGAACGAGATCCGTTGCTTCACGCACAAAGCAGGCGGCCGGCTTTGGCTCATCGTGAAAGGTGAATAGACCGAAGTTCTGCTCCCTGTCCGTCGGACTCGGACCGATATCCTTCAATTCATGCACCCATATTCCCTTGATCCAGGGGATCGTTGCGCTCTGCATGATGAATTGAGCGAAGTTATAACCGGCAGCGAGTGGCAATAGGCCGCACGGCTCGGTGGACGTGGGCCAGCTGAATTCGGTCACGTAGATCGGCGTCACGACCCCGCCACGGTCCTGCATCAGTTCCTGCTGCAAACGCTTGACCCGGCCGATCAGTTCAGTGGCCGTTCTGTTTTGCGGCTTCAGGCAATGGTTGTAGAGGTGAACGGATAAGCCATCAGCGCCGTTCATAGCACCATCGCGGACGATTGCCCTCGCCCATTTCCAGTCGATATCGTCCCCTACAGCTCCGACGATAACTGCAGCTTGCGCATTCGCACTCTTGATGGCTCGAACCGCGGAATTTGCAACGCGGACATAGTTGACCGCCGATCGGGGATCGCTGGCCGGTCCTTCGCCAACAAGTCTCGGCAGGCGTGTTCCCGTGCCGATGTCCATGTTCCATTCGTTCCAGATCTCATAGATCGGATCATATGGCCGTGTCAGCTCGACGACTTTTTTGAGGTAGGCATCGAATACTCCGAGCGCGTCATCGGACAGGGGCGGGATACCTCCCGGCACGAATGAGTTTGTAGACCCGACATTGAGGACGGGCTTCAACTTCGTTTGAGGCAGAAAATTCATCAGCCGCTGCGACTTGACGAGGGTCGGACCTTGAGGCGGAAAGCTGAAGGATTGCCACGGCAGGTAGTCGCGAAAAGATGCCGCGCCGATCTGCGCCAGCCCGTGCAGGGCCGTGGTTGCCGAGTCGTATCCGAGCGTGCGCACGAGGCCGAAATGTATGTTTGATCCGATCAGCAGCCGAGCTGCCGGATTGGCGCTGGTGACGGGCGGCAGAGTTACGGTTCGCTCCGCGGCCGCGGAGCGCTCGGCACCGAAAAACGCGACGCCGCACATCAGGCACCATGGAATGGCTCGACGCAGCACCGAATTGAACGGCGCGCCGGGACGTGCCGGACGCGACGTAGTACGATGATGGCCAGGCCTGCCGGTCAAAGATCCTGGGGCCTTCATTGGCTCGCAGGCCCGCGGAAATTGCGAATCTCGTCGATGAATTTGAGGTACTTCGCGCCGAGAAAGTCCTGATCGAACTCACGCGCGCGGCCCATCGCATTAGCCTGGTATCGGCCAAGCGTCTCGCGGTCCGACAGGACCTTTTCGAGGCCGGCGCGCCACGCATCCACGTCTCCCGGCGGCAACAGCAGCCCCGTTTCATCGTGTTCGACGAGTTCGGGAATTCCGCCGAAGTTGCTGCCGAGCACGGGAACTCCCAGGCCGAGGGCCTGAATGACGACACCTGGCGAATTCTCCAGCCAGATCGACGGAATGCAAAGCACGTCGCTCGTCGCGATATGATTTATGGCTTCCTGCAGCGGAACGTGGCCCGTGAAGTTGATCCACGAATGATGACCGAACCTCTTTCGCAACGCGGGTTCATGTCCGCCGCCGCCAACGATCGTGAACGTGAACGGCCAGCGATCCACGAGCCCCTCGGCGGCTTCAAGCAGGACATCTATTCCCTTCGCTTCGTGCAGCCGGCCCGCGTAGACGAATCGGACCGACGCTGAATCGGCGCGCTGGACTGTTGGCGACGGGTACTTGTTCGCGTTGAGAATGTGCGCGGTTGGGAATCGCTTCAGCGGCTGAAACTCGGCATTCCGTTCCAGATTGGCGCGGGATGGAGAACAGAAACCGATTCGCCGCATCGAGAGAATCCCGCGCCGCTTTACGCTCGCCGAAAGCTTGCACACGCCGCATTGCGTTTCGCAGGTCTTTCCGTTGACGAACATCGTCAGCCGCAGGCAGGACAGCGCCAGGTCCGGCATGACGTACATCATCGGGAGATCGCGCTTGGCAAACTCCTGCAGAACGTTGTGTCCGATGCCCGTCAGATAATGCACATTGCAGAAGTCGGGCTTGAACTCGTCGAGCACGCGGCCGACGATACGCTGATTTCTCGGGTCCAGATGATCTTGCAGATGCCACAACGGCTTCAGGTAAGTTTCATCGACGCGTCCCTGCTTATAGATCGGGTATGGCCGCGGCATGTAGATACTCCAGATTCTCATGCCATCGACGAGCTCGCCGTGCTTCTCCTCTGCGCGAGACTTTGCAGCCGTGAGTACGCCGATTTCATGTCCCTGCTTCTGGAGCCAGGAGGAGAGGTTGAAAGCAGAAATCTCAGCACCACCGAGCACATTCGGAGGGAACATTGCCGAGACAACCAGAATGCGCATACTTTCAAGCTCCAAATGACTAGCGGATCTGGCTCCTTTAAGCGCAGACACAGCGCCTTTTTATGACGTGCCCAGGTCATCCAGCATCTTGCAGTATCCGGGCCAAATGCCCGGCTCACCCGCTCCAGTCACAATGAACTGAGGCAGCCTAGCCGCGCACAACCCAAGAGATATTGGATGCGAATGCGGCGCTGCAGGATTGCAGCGCCGAGTGCCGGTGCCATCCAGTCTGACGTGCGTTATCTCGTCAGAGTCTGAATGTTAACAGCCGAGTCCGTTCCGGCGATCATAAGCGAGAAGAACTTGATGAACTCTGTGCTGGGCGATTCCGACACCACGATCGCGTCGTGATCTCGAACTTGGAAGGAGTCGGCGAAGAACAACCCGTCGGGCTTGCTCCAGTCAAAGTTGTAGACGGTCGGAACCAAATCGCCGGGGAAGCGTTCGACGTCGATTCCGGCCGACTTGAGCAGATTGCGCGGCTCAAGACGAAGAACATAGACCGAAGGTGAATTGGCGCGAGCGCCGTCCAAGCCGCCAGCCTTCGCGATCGCCTCAGCCAACGACATCCTGTCGTTTTCGAAGGTGAATCTGCGATTGTTGGTGCCGCCGATGGAGCCGGGCGAGGGCGTCGATCCGAAGACCATGAACACGCGCGGTTCACGGGACAGATAAACGACGTCGCCTGGCGCAAGGAATGCGTCCTCTTCCGGATGACGCACGATCGAACTCATCGTTTCGGTGTACGTCCGGCCGCCTCGCTTGACCCTGACCTTAGTTTCCCACGACGGGTATTTCGGGCCGCCCGCGCGCGCGATTGCGCCCATCACGCGAATCCCGCCCGGGTCGACCGGAAATCTGAGCGGCGCATTGACCTCGCCGAGCACGCTGATCTGGTTCCCGCGTTGCTCGACGACGGAGACGACGGCCTGCGGATCGATCGCGCGGTTCTTGATCCGCTCGCGAACGATGTCGGCAACCGCACGAGCGGTCAGCCCGGCGGCCTTGATCGTGCCTGCGTAAGGAACCGTGATGTTGCCGGATTGGTCGACCTGCTGGCGAGGTATGTCCACGAAGTTACCAGGCCGGACGCTGGCCTCTCGCGGAATGAAGAGTCCGCCGGACTGGGCCTCGAACACGGTTACAGTAACGATATCGCCGACGCCGATGGTGATGTCTTTGTAATTTCCGCCAGGCAAATTGCGAAAATTGCCGCTGACGTGATCGCTGATCGAGTTTGCCGCCTTCATGATCTGCGGGTCCACCGCCAGAAGCGCGTAAGGCACCGGCGGGCTGGGCGCGACCGTCAGCGCCGCATTTGAGACGACCGAAGCCCCGTTCGGCGCGTCCTGCGGCGTAAGCCCGCCGCACGCCGCCAAGCAAATGGCGGAGATGGCAAGCGCGGGAGAAACTTTGAACATCGATACTAACAAACGCGCATCCTATCTCACACTTAGCCTGCTGAATTCTTAGCAGTCGCACCATTTGAGACCAAGTCTGGATCAGGTTGCAACGGACAATGAAAATCAGTGTTGCAATCCGGTCACGTCGCGTTTCGCTAGAAGACAAATTTCGACAGGTGCCTTGGCGACGTTGTGACCACCAGTGCGTAAACTTTGAGCAGTTCCTGATGCGTCCTCTCGATGCGGAACATCGACACGAACCGATCGTAACCAGCCTCTCCCAGCGCTCGCAAATTCACCTGTGAGGCTCGCCTCAGTCCCGCCACAAGTGCCTGTGTTCCGGCAGGATCGCAGATCAACCCGGTGAGCCCGTCCTCGATGATTTCCGGCAGCGCGCCTGCGCGAAATGCCAGGATCGGCTTGTGCGCGCGCATTGCCTCCAGCGCGACGAATCCGAAGGCTTCCCACCGCGACGGGATCACGGCGATGTCTGTCAGGTCGAGCTGGGCCTCAATGTCCGTCCGCGCGAGCCAGCCCAGAAGGGTGACATTCGAAGGCATGGTGTGGTCGCCTTCCTCGTTGACGACCGCGGATCCGATCATTCGGACGTCAATAGACGTCTCGAGCTGCCTCGCCGCCTCGATCAGGAAGTCATATCCCTTCTGGCGATCAAGGCGTCCAATGAACAATACCTTCAGCTTTGATGTGTTCCAGCTGGCATCATCGCGACTGAAATTTGGGCGCTCGTTTCGCATTCCGCTCAGGACGAGGCTGAGCTTCTTCTCCGGGATACCGGCGTCGCGAGCTGCCGAGTACTCGTTTTGCGAGATACAGATGATTTTGTCGGTGACCTTGGCGAGCAACCGCTCCGCCACTTTGGCGACGGCGTTGCTGAAGCGCGACGTCTCGCGCGAGAAGGCCCAGCCATGCGAGCAGTAAACGATGGCAGGACGATTGCGCATGAAAACGAACGCCGTTCGCACGATCAGGCCGGCGAGTGTCGAGTGAACGTGCACGATGTCCGGTTTGGCAACCTGCACTTGCCGCATCGTCTCAAGAGCCAGCCTCATCAGGCTGGGCAAGTTCCGCCCTGAGCGGTCAAAGGCGACGATATTGGAATTCGCAATTCCGATCAGGTCGGCCCGGTGATCCGACGGAACGATATAGCACACGTTTTCCTTGCCGAAAGTCTGGCACTGAAGCGCGTGCAATTCGGTGAAATAGGTCGCGATCCCACCGCGAATAGTCTCGGCAACGTGGATGATCTTAAGCCGAGGGGAATCAGGCGTCATTCGAAAATTGGCTTGATGGAGACATATGCGACCCACACAACAAACACCCGGTCTTCAACGATATTCCTGCTTCGGTTTTGAGCAAGCCCGGTACAGGCTGAGATACATTCGCTGACAGACTTAACCAAAACGAGCTTTGTGGCAATTCAGCGCCCCCACTAAATTTTGCGGGTGCGATTTCCTGGTCCGCCCTTTGCTGGTCTCTGGACTGCACACACAAACACCAGCTCAGCCTCGAATGGTAGCGCCATCCGATCTGCCGCTCAGCCGCCAATGTCTATATTTCCGCCCAAGCGATTGCAACGCGAATATCTAACGTCGCTCCGCGCGCTTGCTTGGCGCGCGGAGTGCAAGAAGAACGGCGAGTGCTGATCGCGAGGCAGCCTGCGCGGGCGTTGCACCCTACACGAGCAGGAAATTGTCGTGCGTTAGGGTGGTCGAATTGACATGCGCGAGCAGAATCGAAGCACCATCGCCCAGGTGAACAATCGCGTCCGCTCCCGTCTGGGTGACGTTCAGGTGAGCGAAGTCGGCCGCGAGCGATTTGGATATCTGGATGACGTCGTGGTTCGCGGAGGCGCCCGCGTGAAAACCGGAGATTTGATCGTTGCCGTGGCTGAAGACAAAAGTCGTCGAACCGGCCGCCGTGAACAGGTCGTTGCCGTTGCCGCCCCTCAGCGTTACGCCCGCCGCGTTCGCCGTCTCGACGTGTGTGCCGTCGGTTTTGAGCAGATCCGTCTTCTGCAAGACTCCTGCGGGGCTGTAGGTCTTGTCCTGCGCGCCGGACGAGAGGAAGGTATAGATGTCCTTCACGCCGCTGCTCTGGGTTACGACTTTGGATGCCATCAGTCCCTTTGCGTCGTAGTAAGTCGCGGTCGAGCTGCCGTCCGAGCCGGTCGCAAGCGTGTAGTCGAGCGTACCGTCAGCGTGGGTGCGGGTCGCCGAGTTCAGCTTGCCGGCAGGATCGACGTGCTGAACGATGTTGACGTATGACTGGCCGACGATGCCGTAGGCATAGTTGTCCTGGCTGTGATCCGCGTGCAATACATACATCTTGGTCTTCACGCCGTCCGTGAAGAGAGACGTTGAGGTGGATCCGTCCGCGTTCTTGACGCTTTCCTGAGTGATCGACCCCGCGGCATCGAACAGATCGTTGACCGACGATCCATCCGTGTGATGCACCGTCTGCGCCAGCTTCGTGCCGTGAGCGTCGTACTGCGTGCTGGTCTTCGTCCCATGGGCGTCGACGACCTGGGTGTACTCCAGGGTTCCATCCGCATGCGTGCGGACGATGGACGTCAATTGGCCCGATGCGCTGACGTGCTGGACGATGTTTTCGTAGGATTGACCTACGACATTGAACGCGTAATTGTCCTGACTGTGATCGGCGTTCGTGACGTACATTTTCGTCTTGATGCCGCCCCTGAACAGCGAAGTCGTGCTCGCGCCGCCCGCGACGACCACAGTTTCATTCAAGAGAGCTCCGACCGAGTCGAAATTGTCGGTGGTCGTGACGCCGCCTGCCATTGCGACTTTCTGTGCGTAGCTGCCATCGGCATGCAGCCGCTCGAACAGCACAAGGTGACCCGCCGCGTCGAAGCCGCTGTGTTCCGTCACATAAGCCTTTTGCTTGATGTTCAGCGCGTAGATGTCCTTCGTCCCGTCGGGACGCGAGATCGACTGGGCGATTTTCACGCCCTTGGCATCGAAGCTGGTCGACGTCGCCGTGCCGTCGGCGCTGCGCGTCTCGGTGTAGTCCAGGGTTCCGTCGGCGTGGGTTCTGACGACGGACGTGACGACGCCGCTGGCGTTCACGTGCAGAACCTCGGCGACGTGGCTCTTCCCGACGATGTTGTAGAGGAAATTGTCGTTCGAGCGGTCGGTATGGGTGACGAACATTGCCGTCTTGACGCCCGAAGTGAAGAGCGTGGTGCTCGTCGAGCCGTCAGCGTTGGTCTTGGTTTCCGACACGAGCGCGCCGGCCGGGTTGTAATGATCGTCGATCGCGCTTCCGTCCGCGCTGATATAGGTCTTTCCGGTGAGGGCGCCCGAGGCGGATTTGTGAGTCACCTCGGTGACATATGATTTGCCTGTGATTCCATAGACGAACACGTCCTTCGACTTGTCGCTATGGGTGACCGTCATCGACGTCTTGACCCCGTTCGCGTAGGACGAGGAGGCGGTTGATCCGTCGGCGTAGGTCACGAGGTCGTAGACCGTGAGGCCGGCCTGATAGGCCGTTTGCTCGGTCGACGTGAGCGCACCGGTCGAATCGTAGTTCTTGGTGAGGCTCCAGGTTGACGTCGAGGTGGTCACCGCGAACGAATAGCCGCCCTTGATCGTCGAAAGCACGTTGCCATAGTGCGAGATCATGTAGTCCATCGTCGCTTTCGTCGACACGGCAAGAACATGAGTGTCGGTCAGCGTGATGGACTTGACGGTTCCGGCGGCATTGAGGTCGGACAAATCGGCCACGATTTCGGCTGCGGTGCCGGTGACATTGGTCACGGCCGGCTGCGTCACCGAGGTGGCGGGGGCGTCGATCTCGATGATGAGCGGATGGTCGCTCACGGGCACGGTGAAATCCTGGACGTTCGTATAGCTCGCGATCGGCTTCGTGGTGTTCAGCGGATCGTAGATCGTGACGGTTTTGTGCACGCTGTTCAGATGAACATGAGCCCGCTTTGTCGGGTTTGCGATTTCGACGTCCTTCGCGTCGTTCCAGAGCTGCGGTTCGGCCCAAACCACCAGATCGTAGGCCCCATTGCTCTTGCCGAGAACCATGCTGCTGCCCGTTGAGGGCAGGTTCTCGATCGTGTAGCCGAGCGACTTTGTCGGCGTGTGGCCGCCTGCACCATCGTCAGCAAGGAGTGTCGTCAGATTGTGGATTGCGGTCGCGGCCAGCTTCGGGGTGCCGTCCGCATTGAAGAGGCCGAACTTGCCTTCGGGGTCGGAGCTGCTGCCGTGGTCGAGCAACTCGTAGAGATACGTTGTGGTGACCCCATCCTTGAAGGCATCGACGAGTGAATTGAGAATGGACTTTGCCTGCACCAGTTGGTCGACGCCGAGGCCCGAATAGCTTGCCAGGGTGGTGTAGCCCGTCTCGGTAATGACCGAAGGGTTGTTGGGAGAGCTGGTTGAAGCGAGGTCGACGGCGTACTTGATGCCGTAGTTTTCGGGCGTAGTCGTCGCGACGTAGGCGTGGGACGACGAATAGTCCGAATATTTCGAGAGATCGCCAAGCCGAGCGTAGCCGCTCACGTCGTTCAGTCCCAGCGTCATGTTGTAGACCGCGACGTCGCTGAGATGTGCGTCGGCCTTGATGGCCGTGTACAGATCCTTCTGAAATTGCGCGGCAGCTTGCAGGGAGGAGCTGCCGTGGTAGGTGAAGGCTTGGATATTGGCCTCGTTGAGACCCTCGATCGCGATGACTCTGTTCGGATACGCTGCGACGAAACCGTCGAGGGAAGCGAGGAACTGGGCAATGCCAGCCGCACCGGATGCCGGCAGGTCGGACGTCACGACGAAGTCGAACTTCACGCCGGCAGCCGCAAGCGCATCGATCACCGGGATTGCCGACGGATCGGTTGGCAGGGAATCGCGGATCGTCGTGACGCCGAGATAGCGCAGGTCGTCGATCATGAGACTCGAGTTGGCGTAGCTTCCCCAGGAAGATGCGGCCGAGTAGGCGGCATGGGCGTTGACTGCGATCGAATCGACGAATGCATGCGCGGAAAGGACGGCGGATGATGTGCTTGTCGTCGTCATGAAGAGATTCCGAGTTGGAGAGTTTCACTCATCTCTGTCATGCAACTTGGAAGTTTTCGTGTTTGAAGATGGTAAAAAGAGTTTCGTCACAGTGTTCCCAATGAGGTCGATGATCGCGCAAGCGCCGCGGATCGCGTACGCGTGCGCGAGGTTCCGCAAAATGGGTCTGCTCATTTTCGATGCCATCGGGCACGAAAACGAGTCCGTCCCCGTGTTCTCACGGGCAACGAAGATGCGATCTCCGATGAGAAAGTTGGCAGATGCTTCGTTCGTAATCAGCCGACGTCCGGCGTCGCACGGATTTGCGTGAATCGTAAATCCGATTCCGGCCGTCAGGTGTTCAAGCGTTGTTAGCCAGATGTTTATCGTGTGCTCGAGTTGCCGTTGGCGTGAAAGAGTGCAGATCGGTCCGGATGGTTGCGGCTTCTCGCTTGCACGACGGCGAAGCAGCGCGCGACTTTCGCGTTATCGATCTGCTTACGGGCGGGCTCGCCTGGGCGCATGAAGTTCCGGGGCGGTCTGACTTTGAGTCTTTGTTGCAGTTCGTTGGACGGTTCACGGTGCCATACGATCCTTGCGGTATCGGATATCGACTGCCAAGCGCAGCTGCCGAGAGGCTGCGCGAGCCCAGCCCCGATATTGGCCGCTTGGAAAGGCCGTGGAACTTGCTACATCATGGTCGGCGGAGCCGGTCGCAAGCATCGGTTAAGAGGCGTCCAGCAGGGTGATGATGAGCATGTGGAGACAGGATCTTCAGCGAAACGCAGCACGTAATGGTCTGACTGGCGCCCTGATCGCTTTCGTCACGTCACCCGGCTTCGCTCTTGTGTCGCGTGCAAGGCTTGCGTCCTGGCTGGACGACCGGGGCAAAGGGGGCAGGGCTCTTTCGCGGCTCGTCTGGCGGTCTACCGTCAGGAATTACGGATGCTATGTTGCCCCTGCCGCGCGCCTCGGCGCCGGCCTCTGCCTGCCGCATCCGGTCGGAATCGTGATCGGCGAAGGTAGCGTGATCGGAAACGACGTGACGATCTACCAAGGCGTCACGCTCGGCAGGGCTTCGCACGACGTCGACGCCTATCCTTCGATAGACGATGGTGCGGTGATCTACGCTGGCGCAACATTGCTGGGCCGGATCAGAATCGGACGCAACGCGGTCGTCGCGGCGCATTCGGTGGTTCTGTCTGACGTGCCGGACTTTGCCACGGTCGTGGGGGCGCCCGCGAGGATCGTCGGCACTGTCAGGCCGGAAAGCCCGTTGTTGACGGCGGATATGAATCGGGCGACTTCGTCGCGCTAAGCCACTTCGGATGCCAGACCTTGCAGCCCGTCCAGGGACTTCGGCGAAGCGTCGGAGCGCGGCAAAATCTTCGCAGGGGCACCTACCGCCACGGAATTCGGCGGCACGTCCTTGAGCACGACGGCGTTTGCGCCGATCATTGAATTGCTGCCTACGGTGATGCTCCCGAGGACGACACAGCCTGCCATCAGGGAAGCTCCGTCCTCGATCCGCGGCCGGCCCCGATCGGTGTGGTCTTTTCGACCAATTGTGATGTGCTGCAATAACGTCACGCGCTTTCCGATATCACTGGCACCCACGACGATTCCGTACGGATGCGGAACATAAAGGCCGCCGTCGACGCTCGCCGCCAGGGCAATTTCCGAGCCGAACAGCAGGCATGTGAACCACCAGACGATGCGGCGAAGAATCCGGCCGACGAGCGGTACCCGGAAGAGTACCTCCTGTATGCGCCAGGCAAAGACGAACTGGAAGCCTGGCGTCAGCAACAGCATGCGTGCAACAAATGCAAAGCCTACCGAGGTGTGTTCGCGCGAGGCGTAATGAGCAAGATCCTCTTTGATCTTGTCGATGATCTTCATCTTCTCTGTCATGAACGTGAGCTCCGCAACGTCGGCTGGGCGCTGGCTAGATCCAAACGGCCTCGATGGGTCGGCAGGGCGACCTTCATTTCCACTCATCCGCTGTTGTCGGGAGAGGACGATGCGCCGGTCGAGCGAAGCGCCCCTGCCAAGAACCACGCGCGCATGAGCAACAGGATAACCGCGGTCAGGAAAATTGCAATTCCTGCGCCGAGGAGGCCGAGAGTTACAATGCCGACGCAGGTCATTGCGGTCGAAAGACAGACCCCGATCGTGTTGATGGCAGCGTAGGACGCATCCTTTCTCGTGCTCAAGAGCCCGACATTACCCAGATCTGAGCATGAGCGCAGCACGGCTGCCGCAAGCAGCAGCAGGAACAAGCCGCGATGTTCGCTCAGTCCCTCCATGGCCATGTAGCGCAGCGCCACTTCGCTCGCCGCGAAAATGGCCACGGCCATTCCCGTGGAAATCGAGATGACCTTGTAGAATTCACCGCGAAGGGCTTCGCGCCATGCCTCGCGATTCCCGCTCGAATAGGTCGTCACGAGAACCGGCAGGGCAGTTTGAACGACGGCAGTCGATACCAGCGTCTGCAGCGAATTGCTGAGCGACCAGAAGAACGTATAGATTCCTGTCGCCGAGAGTCCGAGAAAGAAGCTTACGATGTAGCGGTCGAGATACATGAGCCCGACGAGGCTGACATCGCTCACATAGATGTGCCAGGATTTCCTGAGGCGGTTGGTGATCCAATCGAAGTCGACTTCCCGCGACAGCACGCCACTGAGTTTCCACTTTCTTGCCATGATGCAAAGCGCAACGAGGGCAAAAACGTTCGAGACGATCCATGCGCACAGCACCGTTTCTATCGAGCGCAGTTGCGGAAACAACAGGCCGAGGCCGATGACAAAGGGAATCCAGACGGCGGAACGAAGCAGAACGAGCACATTGGCTTCGAGCGCCTTGTCGAGGCCGATCAACGGCAGGTGCAAATCGAGCCCGATCGTTTCGAGCCACACCAGGACGGCGATCAGCGCGTAAAGGAGGCTGATCGTGCGGTGCAGGTACAGCGACAGTAATAGCGCCAGGATCGTAGCCAGACTCAGCGAAGCGAATGTGACGAACAAGCGATTCCGGACTCGAATTGCCGCTTCGGCCGGGGACAATCCCACGACCTCGCGCGCCACGAAATAATTCAGGCCCCAGCCGATCACCGCCGGAGCGAGGCCTGTGACACCGACCGTCAGCCCATAAACACCTGCCGCGTCGTAGCCCAGATATTTGATGACGTAGAACGAAAGCAGGAATCGTAGCCCTAGCGTCGCCGATCGAATGAGTACATTCGCGAAGGCAACCAGCTTCTGGGGGACTTGCATTGTCAGGGCACCGATGATCCGTGATTGTGCAGGGCAAGCATATCATCCGACCGGTGTCAAAGGCGAAGCGTCATCGCGCGGGTTACTGCTCGCCTGTATGCACGCGATCATTCTGCGGCACGCCAATCCGCCGAATTTTTGACCGCTTGTGCCTCATTGCAGGCAGGAATCCGATTGCGCAAGATTCGCTCTCAAGTCGAATGTCGCAAGGCCGCTCGTGCGGTTGCCAGAGAGGCGCGCCGATCAAAGGCGGTCGGGAGGTTGATATCGAGAACCGGTGCAATGCAGGGAGGCATCTCGGGTCGAACTGCGCTCCCGCTCGTCATTGCCCAATACGACAGCCCGATCGGCCGGCGTGCTTCCATCGCGACTGCCCCCGCCTCTGCGCCGCCTGAGCGGGCAAGCCTCGCACGGTTCGAGACCGCGTGGCGTCGCATCGAAACGCAAGGCGGGCGGTTCAAGGCTTCAATCCGTGCGGTTCCCGTCCGACGGCTGGCGATGGCCAATCGCGGTGTTCATTCGATCTTAGCCCTCGTGGACGTATCGGCGGAATCAGGGCGAATTGCTCAACGCCCCTTTTACTGTTCCCGGCCTAGGCTGATCGAAAGGCAAAGAAGAGTAAGTATGAGTTAACCAAGGGGAGGTTGGAATGAAGGCAAAACTCACGCGCGACAGCGCGAGGGCGCTTGTCGACGCCGGTTACATGCCTTTGTCGCATTATATAGAGATGTTCGGTGAGGACGGTCCGCCAGAGACGATCTCGCCCAGCATCGTCCCGAAAAAACGGCGTAGCGCGCCGGCCAAAAAGCTCCCGGTCGAGGCAGGTCGGGTGAAGCACGACCGTCACTCACGCCGGCGTCCCTGACGATCGAGCGGGACGTGGTCGCTCGTATTTTCTTGCAAGAGGGGACTGGCGACCGCGCTCTGGACTTCGACCGAAGTCTTCCGGCCGCCCGTGCGAAGGCGGGCTGCGATGGCGTTCCGTAGCCGGACCTCGATCAGCTCATAGGTGATAGTCGAGGCAACGAACGAGGACAGCAGTCCGAGGGCGACGAACATGGGCCAAACCACCCATGATGAGTAGCCATGGGAAACCAGCCGTGCCCCGACAACCTGCAGCGGGTAGAGCGCGAACGGGTGAACGAGATACAGGCTGTAGCTGATCTTGCCGACGAATTGTGGTGCAGCTTTCGACAGCAACTGCGCAATGGTCGAGGCCGGGTTCAGGACTGTCGAAAACAAGATGAGGCCTGGAAGCAGCCCCAGGAACGGATGAACATACTCCAGCAGCATGTACGTCAATGCCAGGCACGTGAAGCTGAGCAGCAGTCCCGATGCGCCTCGCGCTCCGATGCGCAGGTCGATCGCCCTTAGCGCGAACCCGACCAGAAAATAGGCCGAGATCGGAAAGTAGAGAACGGTGATGGCGCCACCAAGCACGAGCAGGGCGGTAACCGGCCGGGAGCGCGTGGCGAAATAAAAACCCGCCGCGAACCACAAGTAGAAGACCCACTCATATGTCAGCGTCCATGCGTTCTGCTGCCCAAGCGGTAGATGCAGAACGTCGGGAAGGAAGAGCAGGTTCGCGAGGAAGATCTTCGCGTAGTCCAGCGCATCGATGCCCTTGAAGAATTTGTATCCGACCAGCGGCCCGATGGCGAAGAGCGCGAGATGAAGGATGACAAATACAGGAAGGATGCGCAGACAGCGGTCGACGAAGAATTTCGAGACCACCTGATGCCGGACCAGGCTGGCTGGGATCAGGTATCCGCTTATCATAAAGAACACTTCGACCCCGCGGCCGAAGGTTGCAATGGTCGCATCGAACCACGACGGCACCGGCGGCAGAAAGCCGGCGATGAGGGGCATGTCATAGAGATGGACGAGCAAGACGCTTAGCGCGGCAAGGCCACGCAGCCCTTGGATCGACGGTTCAAAAAGCTGAGCTTGGGCCGTAGAGCCGTGCGGCCCGAAGATATTGCGCCTGCTGTCGGATATCCTCTTGGCGATATACTTCGCCCTCCCTGCGCCCAAAGGACGCTCAAGAAGAGCCATCACCCGCTTGCAACCTTTAGGAGCTGCGGCGGCTGTCTGTTCGCATTGCGGTTCACATGCGGGAGCGGGGACGGCTTTCCAAAAACTTCGCTGAACGCCATGGTGATCACCAGTAGACCGCTCGCAGGGCCGTAGCCGAGAACGGTTATGGTGTAGAAATTCATCACAAAGATGGCAGTGAGCTTGTAGATGTCGCGGGTCCTTGCCACGGCCATGATCACGAAGATCACGAAGATCACGAAGATCGGACCGAACATCAGGTAGGTTCCGATGTAGAAATTATCCACGGGTACGTAATAGCTGGCCTTATTCGAGAACAGTTGCTGAGGATAGTTGAAGCAGCCCAGCCCGCAGCCGGTGAAGTATCCCAGAGGCATCAGATCGTTCATATAGACGAACGGCAGCTGCCAGCTGTTGTTGATGCGATCCTGCAGGCTGTACAGGCCCTTTGCGATCCTCCCCAGATTGGTCCCGCTGAACGCCAGCATCAAAGCAGCTGGGACGAGAAGGCAAAGGAAGGACCAGAGCGCGAGCGAACGAAGCGCAGCGAAACGATGTCGTTCGCCGAATGCGCGAACCAGCAGAAGGGCGCCCAGATAGATCACCAGGACGCCCAGCGCGGTCTTGTTGGTCGAGACCTGAATCGCATAGAGCGCGGGACCCGCCCAAAGCAGGCACCATAGCACGCTCTTGCGAATGGAGGTGAAGACATAGGTTATCAGGACGAAATATGCAGCCATGGTGCTGTCAGCGGCGAACCCTGAAATGCGACTTTCGCCGCCCGTCCACCAAAGTCGTGCCGCAGTTCGCGTCGCGCCGAAAGATTCGTAGGAGAAGGCGACCCATGGCAGCCGCGAATGCGCGGACCAAAAAATCCCGATCATCGACGCGAAGAAGAGAAAATATATGATGTTCAGCAGAACTTTTTGATCCTTGAACTCGCGGCCGCAAAAGCAAAATCCGACAAAGGCGGGCGCGATCATCTTCATGGAAGAGGCCAACCCCTTCACCTCTCCAAGGAACACGTATCCGAGGAAGAGCGCGAAGGCCGTATACAGGACGAGCAGAATGGCGACGATGCTGCCTTGCTTGAACGCATATCTGTACGTGAATGCTCCGACGCAGGCGAATGCAAACACGTCGGGAACGAACCACAGAGCGTCCAGGTGAGTCAGACTCGCATAATAGCGGAAGACGCCGGCAAAAGCGTCGCGGCTGAAATAGAGCAGCACCGCGAAGCCTTCCAGGGTAGGCAGGGCCCAGGCCGCAGGTGTGACCTCGCGTTTTTCCGCTGCCAGCGTCGTTGGTTGATCCATCGTAGGGCCTTCGGTTAGATCGCGCGTCTTGTAAGGGACCAATATGACCCATCGGTAGCGTAGCAAATTGTCTCGATTTTGGTCATTCTACACATCTGGCTCAAATGATCGTCGATTCCGCAGCTTGCCTATAGAATTTTCAGTGCATCGTATATCCCGGTTCATCGCAGTCGCAGTCTTTGTAATAGTCCCTTTGCCGTTTGGGTCGGTCGATCTGATCTGGACCTGGATATGGACGTCGCTTCTGCTTGCGAGTCTGCTAACCGCCAATCTCTCCCGGGTTTGCAACTCGGATTTCTGGGTTATCGGGCCGACGGGCGCTGTTCTGCTGCTATTGTGTGCGCTCGCGGTTTTTCAGATCTTCCCCGGGGTCAGTGATGCGCTCGCTGATCCTTCCTGGCGGGTTGCCAGGGACATTGCGGGAGTGACGGAGCCGAACCGTATTTCAGCCACGGCATCGGTGCCATGGATCGGGTTCGGTTCTTGCTTGCTCTTTGTACTCGCGTTCTTGCGTGCCTATCTGCTTGCCACCGACGAGGAGGCGGCACGGCAGACGTTGAAAACGATCGCGTATGCGGGATTCGCCTACGCGCTATATGGCATCCTGGCGCATCTCGCGGCGCCGAGCGCGCTGCTCTGGAGGAGCAAGGAATACTATCTTCCTTATGCGACGGGAACGTTCGTGAACCGCAACACTGCTGCCGTTTTTTGGGGCAGCTGCTCGATCTTGTTCTTGGGCCGTCTTGCTCGGATTGCATCGGACGCTCTGGTTGCCAAGCAGCCGCGTCGGCACGGTTCGCGTTCATTTACAGACCATCCTGCCACCCTTGCTGGGGGCTTTCTGACATGTCTCGTCGCCACCGGCATGACCGGCTCTCGTGCCGGGGTTCTATTGACCCTGTTCAGCCTTGCCTGCCTCGCCAATCTCCATCTCATGCAACTTCGGTTCCAATCCAGGCATTACTGGCTGGGAGCGGGAGCCGTCGCGGCTGCAACCCTCGTGGGGTTCCTTGTGATCGGCGGAAGTGTTGTCGGCCGGGTTAGTCTGTTCGGCCTAACTGACGGTCAACGTGCCGAAGTCTATCGGACGGCACTGGAGATGTTGCGCGGGCATGAATTGCTCGGCATAGGCATTGGAAATTTCGAGACTGCATTTCCGCCTCACCGCCCGGCAAGTCTTGGCAGTCAGGGCATCTGGGACAAGGCGCACAGCACGCCGTTGGAAATGATGATTTCGGTCGGGCTTCCGTTGGGAGCGACAATTTGCGCCATCGCCGCTTTCTTCTGGGGGCGGATGCTCTGGGGGACTTTCTCGAGGCTGCGCGACCGAGACATTCCCGCCACCGCTGCCTCGGTGTTTCTGCTCGGGGTGTTGCATTCGTGTATTGATTTTTCACTACAAATTGCTGGATTTGCGGTGATATTCGCGGCAATTTCGGGCTGCGGCCTGGCTCAGTCGATATCCACGACCCGACGTCCGCAAAAAATTTAGGCAATTTACCACTCGTTAAATTTACTCAACCGCTCCCCGGGAAATCCTGTATGTCTAATCGATGTTTTTTCTTGGAAGGAATTGGGGTTTCCAGATGCGCATGATACCCGGTTTGGTGATTGCATTGCTGCTGGCGCCATCGACATCGAATGCGGCGACCGCCGTTGACGTGGCCTGCGTACCTCTTTCCGGAGGCGTGACCGCTGAAAAGGCAACTCAGTTTCTCGATAATCCGCCTGGGCTGTTGAGTGGAATCCCCGAGGGGGAAGAAGGCAGGCTGTCCGCAGCAATTCGAGACTTCGCCTCGATGCGCCCCGAGACGGTGGAGGGCATTGGATCGCTATCGAGCGCCAGTTCTCCGGCGCAGAACCGAGCGATTGGCGCTGGACTTGGAACGGCCGCATCGACATGCGTGCTCAGTCGGCCGACGACCGCCATGGCAATCCAGGCCGCTGTCCTGAAGACCGAGAATAGCGATCTCATTCAATCTTTCGTAAGCATCACCGGCGATGTCCCGACGAACGTCGTTCCCGGCTCCGATCCAAACGGGGATTCGATCTTTGGCGGCGGGCGCAGTACCTCTCCGGTCCAGTCCCCTGGCGCGGTAAGTACTTCCGTGAGCAGCACTTTTACTGCGGCCTCGGCTCCGGCTTCGACGACGTTCTTCTCGGCGGCCTCGGCCACCTCGATCAATCCGCTCGCGCAGACCAGCCCGACAAACTGAACGAAGCGAGCCATTTAGACGCAATTTTACGAAATTGCGCAATCGGGTCGAGAACTTTCGAGTCTACCGTCGAGCGATCGAATGTATCGCGGGAGGCGGTGATGAAGCATCTGGTTGCAGCTCTGTTTGTTCTAAGCTCTTCGTTGCCGTGCCTTGCGGTTGAGCAGGGAGCGAGCAAGGGAGTGTTCCTGAAGGAGGCTCAGAACGTTCTGGCTCCGTTGCAGTTTGTGAAATTCTGCATGAACTACTCGAGCGAGTGCGCGCAGAGCTCGCCTGAAGCGCGATTGCCGGCTCAGGATGTCGCTCTTTCGACCCTCGCCGAGGTCAACGCGAGCGTGAACCAAGCCATTTCGCCTGTGCAGAAATCAACCGATCCGCTGCTGGCGCGTTGGACGATCTCGCCTTCGTCGGGAGATTGCAACGACTATGCAATCACCAAGCGCCATCTGCTTCTCGCCAAGGGGTGGCCTGCGAGTGCCTTGCGTCTGGCGGTCGTCTATGCCCCCGCTGGAGGGCACCTTGTGTTGATCGTACGGTTGCAGGACGGTGACTATGTCCTGGACAATCTCGTGCCGGACGTGCGCGATTGGCGGAGATCGAGCTATCTATGGGTGTCGATGGAATCCGGCGAGGATCCTCGCTTTTGGGTTTCGATCGCCAAGCAAGATCACCGCGATTTTGCCGAGCTCGGGAACAGGTAAGGGCCGCCGCAAGCAGGGCGATCGGTTTTCTTTTGCAATGCACAAAGACTTGCCGTATTTATCCGTTAAGCGCGGATGATCCATGACATACGGTGAGACCAAGTGCTTCGTAGAGACCGCAATCGCCTGTTGTGCCTTTATTCGCGTACTCCGATCTTGGTGCGATCGCTCCTGGCCGTGGTGTGCTTCACACTGGCTGGTGCGCCGTCGGCAACGGCACATTGCCTGCCGTTGCTGTTGAGGACTCCGCCGGTCGAGCTTCGCGTTTTTGCGGCCGATCCGGCGCATCTTTTGAAGTACGCGAACAACGACAAGACCAAGCTCGAGGACAAAGTAACGGAGTATTTGGCCACCGACCCCGATCTGCTGCCCCAGATTGCAAAATTGATTTCATTGGCTCCAGGGTCGAATCGGTCGGCAATCGGACGCGGGCTTGCTCGAGCGGCACAGCATTGCGGCCCGATCGAGCCCAAGGTCGTGCAGAGCATCATCGATTTTGTACGAAGATCGCAGGACTCGTCGGTGAGCGCCGGATATGCGTCGATTGAGAGCGACGCACCTGTTCCGATTTCGGCGCCGAGCAAGCCGGTCGCCCAGTCCAACTCGTTATTCGAGGGAGAATGGAACATGGATGTCGGCAATCCGTTCGCCCCCGTCCCGCTTCCTCTCGAACTGCCGCGGTAGCGCAGCATGTATCAGCCGCGAAATTCTTTCGAGCCTGGGCAGTCTTCGTCGTTTCCGCTCAACACCGCCGTTTTGACGTTCGAGCGGACGCTCGACATTGTGCGCCGGCAGTGGCCGTTGATCGCCTCTGTCGTGGGCTTCTGTCTGGCTGTGGTGGTGGCGTACGCCCTGACGGCCACCCCTTATTACACGAGCTCCGTCAGTATTCTCGTGGATACCCGTCAAGCGGTTATGAACAAATCGACGGACGCGGCGAACAGCACGCTGATTGATCCCGGCTTCGTCGAGAGCCAAGTCGAAATTCTCACGTCCGACGACCTGGTGCGCTCGGTCGTAGATACGTTGAACCTCACCAGCGATCCTGAATACGTCCAGGGGGACATGATCTCCTACGTGGTTGGCTCAATCACCAATCTGCTCGGTCTCGCCGAGCCGGAATCCAAAGATTTTGTGAAGCGGATGGTGGTCGCCAGCCTCAAGAAAAATCTGAAAGTGGAGCGGGTCGGCGTCACCTATGTGCTGACAATGTCGTTTCGATCGACCATGCCTGAGAAGGCGGCGAAAATTGCGAACGCCCTGGCAGATGCGTACATGACCAGCGTCCTGGAAGCCAAGTACCAGTCGACGAAGCGAGCGAGCGAATGGCTGCAAAGGCGAAGCACTGAGCTGCAGCAGCAGGCGATGGAAGCCGATCGGGCGGTTCAGACGTTCAAGGCTGAAAATCACATCGTTGGGACGAGCAAGGGCTTGATGAACGAGCAGCAGCTCTCCGACGTCAATACGCAATTGATTCAGGCTCGCGCCAGCACCGCGGAGGCCAAGGCCCGGCTCGACAGAATCAACGCGATCACCGACCAGGATCTTGCTCAACCGACGGTGACTGACGCTCTTAGCAACACCGTGATTACGCGACTGCGCGCGCAATATCTCGATCTCGCCGCGCAGTATGCGGATTGGTCGAACAAGTACGGCAAGGAGCACCAGGCGTCGGTCAACCTGGCTTCCCGCATGCAGGAACTGCGGCGGGCGATAAAGGACGAGGTCAGGCGCATCGCCGATGCCTACAAGAGCGATTACGAGATTGCGCGAAGCAGGGAAAGTTCGCTCGAAACGGACCTTAACAAGCTCGTGGGCGAATCCGGCAGCGCCAGTCAGGCCCAGGTGAAGCTGCGCAATCTGGAGAGCGCCGCCGACACCTATCGGACGCTGTACAACAACTTCCTTCAGCAATTGCAGGAAGCGACGCAAAACCAGAGCTTCCCGATCAGCGAAGCCAGGATCATCAGCACGGCTCAGAAACCGGACAAGAAGAGCTGGCCGAGAACGGGGCTGCTGCTCCTGGGCGGGCTGATCGGAGGCCTGTGCTTCGGTCTCGGTGGTGCCGTCGGCAAGGAGTTGCTGACCGAGGTCCTGCGGACGCCATCTGAGGTCGAGACTGAGACAGCGCTGCAATGCCTTGGCACGCTGCCTGAGCTTCGTCCGGAGGCGTCGGATGGTTCGTCGTCGGACACGCGCGGGGCGGCGCTTACGCGATATGCGCTCGAGCATCCGTTCTCGCGGTTTGCCGAAACGCTTCGCAACATCAAGACCGCCGTCGACCTGTCGCGTCTGACGAGAGAGACGAACGTCATTGCCGTCGTCTCGTCACTTCCAAAGGAAGGAAAGACGACCGTTGCCGCGAATCTGGCGCATCTGGCCGCTCTCGCAGGGCATCGCGCATTGCTGATAGATGGCGATCTGCACACTCAGACATTGACCCGGAAAATCGCTCCCGGCGCCAAGTCTGGTCTCGTCGAGGCTCTCGCGGAGCCGGGGCAGTTCGAGCAGCACATCCAGGTCGACCGGCAGTCCAATCTTCACTTTCTGCCGTCGGTCGTGCGGGCGCGGCTGGTCAATTCGGCTGATTTGCTGTCTTCCCAGGCGATGTCGGATTTTCTCAAATCGGCGAGAAAAAAATACGACTACATCTTTGTCGACCTCGCTCCTGTGCTTCCCGTGACGGACGCCAAGGCGGTCGGACATTTGGTCGACGCCATCGTTTATGTGGTTGAGTGGGGCAAGACCCGCCGTGCGGCGGTGAACGAGGCCATCGTCGATCTTGAAGTGTTCAGAGGCAAGATCGTCGGTATCGTGCTGAATCGAGCCAATCCGAAAACGCTGAAGCGAATTGAGTCGTACAAGGGGCGGCACTATTCCGACTATTACGTCGAGCAAGCCTGAGAACAAGCACGGGTCCCGCCGCCCGTCGGCGGTATATGCAGCCATCATCAACGTCGTAGTCGCTGCGACGGCACTCGTCTGGCTGCTATCGGCTGCGAGTTATACATTTCGGCCCACGTTGCAGGATCTGGCCGAGCGTTTGAGCCGTGGCGAGAACTACGACAATGAGGTGCTCGAACGTATTGCGGCCCGTTACGACGACGCCTCGGGGGCATTTTGCGATCCCCGGCAGCGTCGCAACCTGCTGCTGGTCAACCTGCGGCTCCTGAGCAATCACCTCGAATCCGGCAGCGTCGATTCGCTCGATGCGAGCCTGGAGAACGTGACGCGCTCGGCCAAACACCTGATCGCGTGCTCGCCCTCGGAATCGATCGCTTGGCTGGCGTTGTACTGGGTTGAAATTCGAGCCGCAGGCTTTGGCCCGACCGCGGTTTCCTATCTCACTCAGTCGTATCATTTCGGGCCGCATGAAATCTGGGTGCAACTTTTCCGCGCGCCGCTTGCGCTGCGCGCCTACAGCTTCCTGCCGGAAGACCTCAAGCGACAGACACGCGCCGATTTCGACGACATCGTTGGCGCCCGTCTCTTTCCAACGGCCGTTCTGATGTACCAGGCCGCATCACAAGCGACCCAAGCCGTGCTGCTCGAGGGCATGTGCGACGATCCGATCGAGGTGAGACTCATCTTCCGTCGCTTCGCCGAAGGTCGCGGGCTGCGCATCGCGCATGCGTGCTTTGCCGAGCCCGACCATCCAGCCCGCGGATAGTATTTTGCAAAGAAATGGCCGACGACGACCGCTTCTCGCCGTCGCGCGTGGAGCGCCGGCCTTTCGAACTGGCCCCCTGAGCTGCTGCTCCACATCGTGCATGCATCGCCATCGCGGCACGTCCGTCGCCGGACGATGGAGCGGAATGCCGCTCTCAATGCATGAAACGGCCGCAAAGCCGAGCCTTGCTTCGGACGTATCAGTCTGGCATTGCAGTGCGAGATGGATGAGGCGACGAGTTGATCATGGCTCCTGTGATTGTCACCGGTGCGGCCGGTTTTATCGGTATGCATCTATCTGAACGCCTCCTCGCGCGCGGAGAGGATGTGGTCGGCATCGATGCGATCACGGCCTACTATGATCCAGCTTTGAAACGCGCTCGACTTGACCGCCTGCAACGGTATCCCGGATTCAAGTCTTATGAGACGGACCTTGCCGATCCCGACGCCACGGCGCGGGTCTTCGAGGATGTGCGGCCCGACCGCGTGGTGCATCTGGCGGCGCAGCCCGGCGTGCGCGCGTCGATCGATGATCCCATCACCAGCATCCGCGCCAATTGTGACGGCTTTGTCACCGTGCTCGAAGCCGGCCGGCGCCACGGTTTGGCGCATCTTGTCTACGCTTCGTCGAGTTCCGTCTACGGCGCCAATCGCACCTTGCCGTATTCGACCGAGCATTCGGTCAACCATCCGGTCAGCCTCTATGCCGCGAGCAAGAAGGCCAACGAGCTGATGGCGCACACGTTCGCACATGTTCACAAGCTGCCGGTGACCGGCCTTCGCTTCTTCACCGTCTACGGTCCGTGGGGCCGGCCCGACATGGCCGCCTATCTGTTCACGCGCGCGATCTTCGCGAACCAGCCGATCAAGATTTTCAATAATGGCGATATGTGGCGCGATTTCACCTATGTCGACGACATCGTCGAGGGCGTGATCCGCACGCTCGATCGGCCTGCGACGCCGAATCCGGCGTGGAATGCCGAGCAGCCGGAAAACTCGACCAGCTATGCGCCGTACCGCGTCTACAACATCGGCAACAACAGGTCGGTCAAGCTGATCGAGTTCGTCGAGACGCTCGAGAAGATCATCGGCAAGCCTGCGATCCGCGAGCTTTTGCCGATGCAGGCCGGCGACGTCCTGGAGACGCGCGCCGACATTTCCGCCCTCCAGCGCGACGTCGGCTTCGCGCCGTCGACGCCAATCGCGGAAGGCCTCGCGCGTTTCGTCGAATGGTATCGAAAGTACCACGGCGTCTGATCGCCGAAGCGAACGGCAAGACACGAAAAAAATCGGGTGGCGACGGTTAAGGTTTGTTCAGTTCGCGCAGCATCCTGCCCTAATGTTGGGCGAGCGGCCGGGTAGAGAAATGGTCTAGGGTGTTCAGTGGAACATCCGTCTTCAACGGAAAGAGTTTTTCATGCGAATCGCGATGATCGGAACGGGCTATGTGGGACTGGTGTCCGGAGC
>NZ_JALJRE010000016.1:0-1588 GCF_024519855.1 Bradyrhizobium sp. Bra78
TGCCGTTCAGCACCAGCAGGATGTGCTGCCCGGTCGCAACGTCGATCAGGCCGGAGTCCACGCTCGCGCTCTTGACACTGAGCGTATAGGTCGACGCGATCAAGCCGATGCCATCTGCACCGTAACTGCCGCTCACAGCGAAGTTGTTGGCAAAGTCGGCCGTCGCGTTGATCGCAAGGTTGGTCTCGTCGACCACCAAGGCGTCCGCCGGCTCCGCCGTCGTCAGCGTGATGCTCGGACCGTCGTCATGGAAGGTCAGCGCCTGGCCGATATTGATGCTCGACGAGCTGGTGGCGGTATCGCCATCGCCGTCCGTGATCGTGTCGGCCCGGGTCAGCGTGATCAGGTCCGCCGCCGACAGCGTCACCGTGTCGTCCGGATTGGTCGCATCCGGATGCTGCAGCGCCCGCATCTGGTCCAGCGTCACGACGCCGGCAGCATCCACGGTGACCGTGAAGGCCAGCATCGCCGTCGGCCCGACATGGCCCTCAACCGTATTGCCGTTCAGCACCAGCAGGACGTGCAGTCCGGTGTCAACGTCAATCAGGCCGGAATCCACGCTCGCGCTCTTGACGCCGAGCGTATAGGCCGACGCGATCGAGCCGGCACCGTCCGCACCGTAATTGCTCACCACCGAGAAGTTGTCGGCAAAGTTCGCCGTCGCGTTGATCGCAAGGTTGGTCTCGTCGACCACCAGGGCATCCGCCGGCGCCGCCGTCGTCGTAACCGTGATGCTCGGGCCGTCATCCAGGAAGGTCAGCGACTGCCCGATGTTCAGCGTCGCCTGGTTGGTGTCGAGGTCGCCGTCGGTCACCGTCGCCGTCAGCGTGATCAGATTCGCCGCCGACAGCGTCGTGCTGTCGTCCGGATTGGTGGCGTCGGGATGAACCACAGACCGCAGCTGGTCCAGTGTCACATTGCCCGTCGCATCCACGGTGACCGTGAACACCAGATCGCTGCTCACGGCCGTACGGCCTTCCACCTGGCCGCCCACGAGCGACAGGATGACGTCCTGGCCGGTCAGCGTATCGACCAGACCGGACGCGCCCGCAACCACGCCCAGCGTATAGGTCACCGCTCCCGCATCGGCCACACCGTCATGATTCGCATCCAGCGGGCCGTCCGTGCCGAACACAGGCGTGAACGCGCCCGCGAAGCTCGCCGTCGCGTTGGTCGCCAGCACCGTCTCGTCGACCGTCAGCGTCGGCGCCTCTTCGTTCACCGAGATGCTCGGACCGTCGTCGAGGAAGGTCAGCGACTGCCCGATGTTCAGCGTCGCCTGGTTGGTGTCGAGGTCGCCGTCGGTCACCGTCGCCGTCAGCGTGATCAGATTCGCCGCCGACAGCGTCGTGCTGTCGTCCGGATTGGTGGCGTCGGGATGAACCACAGACCGCAGCTGGTCCAGTGTCACATTGCCCGTCGCATCCACGGTGACCGTGAACACCAGATCGCTGCTCACGGCCGTACGGCCTTCCACCTGGCCGCCCACGAGCGACAGGATGACATCCTGGCCGGTCAGCGTATCGACCAGACCGGACGCGCCCGCAACCACGCCCAGCGTATAGGTCACCGCTCCCGCATCGGCCAC
>NZ_JALJRE010000016.1:1680-174233 GCF_024519855.1 Bradyrhizobium sp. Bra78
GACCAGACCGGACGCGCCCGCAACCACGCCCAGCGTATAGGTCACCGCTCCCGCATCGGCCACGCCGTCATGATTCGCATCCAGTGGGCCGTCCGCGCCGAACACAGGCGTGAACGCGCCCGCAAAGCTCGCCGTCGCGTTGGTCGCCAGCACCGTCTCGTCGACCGTCAGCGTCGGTGCCTCTTCGCTCACCGAGATGCTCGGACCATCGTCCAGGAAGGTTACCTGCTTGCCGAGGTCGATGCTTGCGTTGGCCGAGTCGCCGTCATTGTCGGTGATCGTTGCCGTCAGCGTCACCACGCCGTCGGCGAGGCTGATGCCTTCGTTTGTGTCCGGATTGGTGCCGTCGGCTTCCTGCACCGAGCGGTTATCCGTGAATGTCACATTGCCGTCGCTGTCGACCTCCAGCGTGAACACCAGCAGGTTGCTCGACGCGGTATGGCCTTCCACCGTCGTGCCGCTCATCGTCAGCACGACATCTTCACCGGTCTGCGCGTCCACCAGGCCGGTCGACTTGGAGGTATCGATTGACAGGGCGTAGCTGATCGGATGCTGCGGATCTGGCACACCGTCCGCGCCGGTCTCCGCCAGGAAAATGCTGCTGAACGACGCGCTCGCCGTGTTGTTGCCATTGTGGATCGAGCCGTCGACGCCGTTGGTCGCAGCCGTCAGGTTGCTCTCGTCGACGATCAAGTTCGGAAGCGATCGTTCTTCGCCTTCCAGGACGACCTGGATGGACGGACCGTCATCCAGGAACGTTACCCGCGGGCCGAGGTCGATGCTCGCGGTTGCCGTGTCACCGTCATTGTCGGTGATCGTTCCCGTCAGCGTCACCGCGCCGCTGGCAAGGCTGATGCCTTCGTTGCCGTCCGGATTCGTGCCGTCGGCTTCCTTCACCGCGCGGTCGTCCGTGAACGTCACCACGCCATTGCTGTCGACCGACAGCGTGAACACCAGCAGATCGCTCGCCGCGGTGTGGCCCTCCACGGTCGTGCCGTTCATCACCAGCACGACAGCTTCGCTGGTCTGCGCGTCCACCAGGCCGCTCGTCCCGGAGGGATCGATCGACAGCGCAAAGCTGATCGGGTGCTGCGGATCCGGCACACCGTCCGCGCCGGTCACCGACTGGAAAAAGCCGCCGAACGACGCGCTCGCCGTGTTGTTGCCATTGTGAATCGAGCCGTCGATGCCGTTGGTCGCAGTCGTCAGGTTGCTCTCGTCGACGACCAAGTTCGGAAGCGCTCGCTCCTCACCCTCCAGGACGACCTGAATCGACGGACCATCGTCCTGCAATGTCAGATGCGGGCCAACATCAACGCTCGCGCTCGTGCTCTGATTGTTGTTGTCCGTCACCGTGGCCGTCAAGGAGATAAGGCCGGCGGGCACATGCGTGCCCTCGCTAATGTCGCCGTCCTCGCCCGTGCCTTCGTGCACCGAGCGCAGATCCGTCAGCGTCAGCTTGCCGGTGGCATCGACGGACACCGTGAAATCCTGCGGCCCATTGACCGCTGCAGCCGCATCCTTGCCTTCGCGGCCGACCACGACTCCGTTCTCCAGGAACAGAAACACGTGATTTCCGGTCTGGGAATCGATCAGTCCGGTATCCACACCCGGCGCACTGATCGACAGGCCAAAGGTCAGCGACTGCTGGCCGCCCGGCACATTGAGCGTGACGGGCAGAAGGCCCGAAACCGTCGTATTCGCCAGGTTAGGCGTGGAGCCGTCGATGACGTTGGTTCCCGCGGTCAGGAAGCTCTCGTCCACCACCAGTTCGGGCAGCGTGCCCAGCGCAATCGTCGGAGCCGGCGGAGTTGGCGTCTGCGGGATAAAGCCGGTGGGAAAATTAACCTGGAACCCCGGCAGATCCTCCTGGGGAGCCAAATCGTTGGTGGGCACGAGCGGCAGAGGATCGACCGTAAACGGGCTGAAGTTCGCACCGCTCGCCTGCGCGTTGTTCTGCCCCAACGAATCTCCGGCTGCGGGGAGAACGGCCGAAGCCGCGGAGGGGTCATTGATGATCGGGAAGGCGCTGGCGAATTCGGCAACGGTCAAGTCACGACCCGGCGCGACCTCGATGGTCAGATTGCCGAGTTGATCGTGCCGGGAGTCGAAGAACGGCTCGACCGTTACGGTAGAGTGATTGTCGAAAAGAATGATCAGCTTTTCGCCGATATGGACGAGCGTGATCTTCTCATTCGCAATTGCCGAAAAATCGACCTGGACTTTTTGATCATAGCCCAGGTTCAAAACCACAGCCTGATCGGCGAAGGGCTTGGTCAGTTTGAAGATGCGCGGCGGCGAGGCGTTGTTTGAATTTCCGGCGCCGGTAGCCTGGGCAACCTGAAACTGCGCATTCATGAAATCTCTCCGCCAAAAGGTCGTGAAGTGAAAAATTGAAGGCAAATTTACTTCGAAGTGTGTCTTTAAAGCTATTGTTAACCCCCTCGGGGGTCAAGAAAACTATTTGGTTAATCAATACTTTCGATCAGTATGTGGTAAAGAAACCGCGCGGCCGCGATATGTCGCAAAACGGGCCAGATGCCCGCCGTTTTCGCGCATGTCGCTCCAGGCCTGGAGGGCGGCAGCTGGAGCAAAAGATGAGGAAATTACTCGTAACCGCCTTGCTGGCCGGATCTTTCGGATTGCAGGCCGCCGCTGCTCAGAACCAGCCGGTACCGGATGCCCGGACGGTCGAACGCACGGTCAAGGCATTGCCAAACAAGGACACGCAGATCGGGCTTTACATTAACGTCAGACCCGATTGCAGCTCCGGCCCCCTGCCAACCATTCGATTGGCAACCTCCCCCGTGTCGGGAAAGGTCGTCGTGAAGCCCGGCAAGGTAAAGGCAACCAACTACAAGGCCTGCCTGGCGCTGGAAGTGCCGGCTTACGTGGCCTTCTACAAGTCCCCTCCGGACTTCGTAGGCGACGATACGCTGACCATTGAGGTCAAATATCCTGGCGGGCGGATCGAGCTGCAAAAAATTACAATCAATGTCGCCGGGCCGGGCGGTCAGAAGATCTAGCGGCGCGCCGGCGTCACGCGGCCGTCGTTGACCGCGCTGATATCTAGTCCACCCGCGTCACCTCGCACTCGTTGCGCGAGTTCTGTCCCACCACGCCGATATTGACGTTTCTGAACTGGGAGCTCGCATGCGAGGGAACAGGCTGGTTGGCCCATACCAGAACTTTCGTGGCGTGCTCTCGATCGTCATCCATCCAGCAAGTCAGCTCGACGGCGTCGATTGTCTTGTCGGTGCCGTTGGACAGCACAAAACTGGCAATGCCGTAATTGTCAGCCCGCCGTGTTGTCTGGAATGAGTCGATCTTGACGAGTTCCCCGAGGCTCGAGCGCGCGGCGGGCGGCTGAGTGTCTTGCGCCACCGCTGCGCCGGTCAAGGTGCACAGGCCCGCAAAGCAGATAATTCCGGTCAACGGACTCATAACGCGCCTCATGCCCCGACGCGTCGATCTTTCCCCGTCTCCGGGCTTGGCGCAAGTGCCTGCCGCGATTGCGGCACAGAAACTCCGCGGCCGCCTTCGGGCGGCGCAGCGTCAATGGGAGAGCGTCCTCGAGGCCTGCTCCGAGCCTGCACCACAATCGCCGATCCGATGCGCCACGACCAGCTCGACCCTGGGCGCCTGCCCCTCACTGAGCTCATTCTGCTCGGTGTAGGATTCGTCACTATGAACGGTAATGACCGTGCTGACGGGACCCATGAAGTCGCAACGATTGGCAAACGTGTATTGATTGTTCTTCTTTTCGGGTCTCGCAGAGACGCAGCTTCCGACGGAGGGGGACGAGAACGTCGCTTTCATTGCGACGGTGGGATCGACGCAGGCCGTCAGCTCCCGCTCGAGCAAGCGGTGCTTTGCCTTGCGATGAGCGACCATATCGAGCGTACGAACGAAGTGCCAAAGCCCCTTGCGAAAGGTCGGCCCCTCGAATTCATCGGCCTTCGCCATGGTCGTGATCGAAGTCATCAGAAGCGCCAGGGCGGCACAACGAACGAAAGAAGTCGCAAGGATTGAACGCCAGCCTGTGGTCATTGTCTGTATACCCGCTCGCTTGCTCCCGATAGGGGTAGCCGCACAGTCCAAATCATCGCCCACAGGTTCAGGCACTGTCGTAAAGTAAACATTAACAGTGCCGGGCGCCCCGTTAACTTACGGAAACCCGATTTACCTGACCGGCTGCGATTCGAATCGCGCGTCACCACCCCCGTTCCCCACGCGACGTCTTGTCACGGCGCCCGACGGACGGTCAATCACGTGCCGCTACGGATGATCAATGAACGGACTTAAAGAGCATCTGCGCAGCATTAATTTTGCTGCCCGCGGCATTTCGGTAACAGTAGATCCACGCTTTCCGGCAGTCGTAAAACGTGTGGCGGTATTTAAATAAAGCCGGGGCAATGCCCGAACCGGACGAGCTTGATCGACCTGACCAAGCTCGAGAGCGACGGGACGCGGAGGTCGTTTCAATCAATTCGTCGCCTGTAACCGGCCCCGGCGCCGTCACTACAGGCAACTTCGACGCGCCGACCGAGGTTTACTTCGCGCGAAAGCATCCGCGCTCTCGACTGCCGTCATCCTCCGCATCAGACTTCCGCGCGCGGGCCGTCTGCCCTTCTTGCCGTTCCGCGCGTGTTTCCAGCCTGCCATCAAAAGAGGCCGTCGCTGATTGACCTTTGATGCCAATTTTGCTCTTTTAGTCGAATATTTCTCGCTTTGGGGGCTGCGATGCAGAGCCGATTCAACGGATTTCTTTGGGGAGCGATTTTTCTGGCCCTCGCAAGCGGTGCAAGCGAAGCCGGCGCGGCCGATCTAGGTTTGATGACGTCAGGACCCGCGGCGGTCGGAAACTGCAGCGATCTGGTATTTGTCTGCGAGAATGGCAGACAATATCCCCTTTGCCCGATCGCGGTCTCGGTTGCTGGCGAGGTCGTCACGGCGTCTCTGCAGACCGGGCGGCATGGTGGTGCCCACGTGCGGATGGTTCCAATGGGCGTAGGTTATCGGTACGCCGGACGGGGCATCTGGCTCGACGGTTTCCGCGAAAATGCCCTGTTAAATTTCGGCAAGCACAGCCAAATCGCCTGCACCCTCGCCCACTAAGGCGAGGCGCGTTACGGCGAGTTGATTAGTTACCCCTTGGTGCGCAGCACAACTGCCTGCGAGCGAGGGTACATATAGGCCTTGGGCTGGATATAGACCGGGCAGTAATTATTCCATTGATATTGCTGCCAATTCCACTTCAAGCATCCAGCTTCGATCTGCGGATCGGAACGGAAATCCAGACGGTAGGGCTCGTCTCCAATGGGATAGGAACCGCTGTAAGCGGCGCTTGAAACGAACATAACCGTAAGTGAAATGGCGGTCGCGGCCAGTATTTTTGGCATATTGCCCTCGATCTTCATGCGCTAATGCGCAACAGTGCCAAAGCGGGAGTTTCCAATCAAGGCCATAATGGGCGAATAATTGAGCGCCGTCCGCTTGTTTGCTCATTTCGTCTGTCGTGGCGGCCTGCCTAATCATCGTGGTGGCCGTGCAAACCGATCTCGCCATCCTTACTGCGCTTGCCAATCGTCCGAATGGACGGATTGCGTTTGCCGAACTCGATCGGCAACTCAAAGCGCATGACGAAAACGGCGAAATCGAAGATCGAATCGAACAGCGGGTTTCCGCCGGTATCAAGCTGATAGAGGCCGGCCTCGCCGTCGTGGATGGCGACAGCTTGCAGATCACCGAGGCCGGCCGCTCGGTCACTGAGGCCCTCCCTGATCGCTCTCTACCCCGGACGAATTCGCTCGAGAGCATCGATGATCTGATCGGCGCTGAAGTACGTTCGAGGATTTTCAATCTTGAACTTCGCGAGGAAACCGAAGGCCTCGCGGGATGCCAAAGCGCGGACGCTCCTTGGACGGCCGGGGCCGACGACACATCGAGGCATTTGACCAAGCCAGGCCCCGTTGACATGGATGCGAGCACTGCGGCTCCTCAACCGGTGACCCCGCCAGCCTCAGCGCCTCCACCATCGACAACGGCCCAGCGCCTCATCTCCCGTGAGGCAGATCGGGCGCGAGACAGTGGGGCCACGAAAGCCCCGAGATTTGATGCAGTTGCGCGGCAATTCCGCCGCCTGGCCGCGCTATGGCGGCGGCACCTTGAGGAGGATCTACCGAACGCGCGCAGGGTCGGCCAGGGCGCAAGCATCAATGGAATCGTTGTCGCGCTCATCAGCTTATTGGTGATCGTCATCTGCGCCGGCGCCGCGATCGCCTTGACGCAGATCAGGTCTCTGCAGACGGAAATCTCCTCCCTTCAGCGAGAACTATCGCCGTTGAAGGAGAGGCTTTCCCGCTTCGATCAGGCAGAAAAAGCGAAGCAGGCAGAGGAAAAAGCGCGCGAAGAACGGAGCAAACGGACAGCTGACAATCCGCCGCAGCCAGCGCCTCTCACTCTGTCACGCGAAGAGATCCAGCTTATTCGCGACTATATCAAACCCGCACCTGGCACCGGCTCCTCCCCAGCCCCTCTGGTCGGCGATCCGATCGCCGGAGCGACCATACCCTTCCCTTCACCGGTAACAGAAAAGGTGCCGAAACTGCTCGGCGCGAGATTCGCGATCCGCAACGGCGCCATCCTCGTCGTCAGAAGGGACAGCCGTCAGATCGACGCTGTTCTTGGATCGAATTGATCGTCCGATCCGTCAGAGCGCATGCGTAAGAAAACGGCCTTCGGTCGCACCGGAATAGGTCTGCTCCCCTTACTGAAAAAGGTCGAGAGCGGCGAGCAGAGCATCGGCGCCAAAATCCCCCGACATCAGGTCAACGAGCAACCCTGTGCCAAGAGCGAGGGCAATCAACTTAACTGCAATCATGTCCGCCTCTCCTGTAAATCGTCCATGGATAGCAGCCTACCTCCAGCCTGTTTCCGCAGTGTTTCGGCGCCTCGAAAAATGGTTTTGGCATACCAGGCGCGCGCTGCTCTGCGCTACCGTCAGCACTGAAGAACGGGTAGGTTTATGTTCGTCTACTCCTGTTTCCGACATCTGATTTGAGATGAGGAACACGATGCGAGGCACTTCAAAAATCCTGACGGCTGCCGCGCTTCTTGGGATCGGCGCCCTCATGACATCCGGATCGGCCCTCGCTGGCGGACCTCGGAACGGCACGGGCGGTCTCCCCGACGTCGAAAACGCGTGGGGGTTTGGATACGGCCAGGGCCCTTCCTTTAACGGGCAAAATGGTCCGGTCGCGGACCACAGCTACGTCTTTAATTACGAGTATCCTGTCTTTGTTGGCCACGACGTGCGAGCGATCGCTGTCGACCTCACCGGTTCAGGCTTTCGGCACCGGCGGGTCGTGGGGCCGGGAATTGTCTATTACCGCGGCCAGCATCCCCGCCCGTACCGCATCAACCAATATTGGTGACAGATCGACGAATCTCGCGTTCTCGACCTCGCGCGACCGGACCGCCTCCCGGGCCGCGTACTCGATCGCGTTTACTGAGCGGAGCGACGAAGGCAAAGAACCGCACGTCGCCCCTCCCCCGTTTACGCGTCCCCGTCGGGTTCATACCGGGATGTTTTCGATTTAGGCACGCGCTTGCCGACGAAACCCCTGATCGCATCGAAAGCCTCGAGCAAAGGCGGCGTTAGCGAAAAGAATACGCCGAGCCCGATTGCGATAATGACATGTCGCAGCGAGATGCTCTCGTCCCGCGCGTCGGTCGGCCCGGAAGTCAACCCGGCGACGAGAGGCATGGCACCGTTCGGTTTGCCGACAACATTCGGCTTCGTTGGCTTGCGCGGGGGGATCATCACCACGACGAAGAGAACATTAATCAGCAGCCAAACGCCGAGAATGATCAAAAACGTTCTCATTGCCAAAATCCAGAAGACAAGAACTATTAAAATAATCCGCCTTCAGAGGCTAAAGCGTGCCGAGGCCTTGATCACAGTTGTCCAGCCTATTCCTTGATGCAAGCCTAAATCTTGGTCGGCCAAGATTAAACCTGCCGATAAACCCGTTAAACCTTCCGTTACGAACGCCGTCACGGCCATCGCTTTTCGGCACGGGCGCTATGCCTGCTCGGGTTCACGAAGCGACATGCCGCCCGTCGATGTCAGCGTGATCGCGCCGATCGCTAATCCAGGAATTCAACGCCGACACGATTTTCGCTGGACCAGACGAGCCGACAATCGCGAATGACGCGATCCTTCGCCATCATCAGCTTGAAACGAGGTCTGACATAGACCTTGTCTGCCAGCTCGACGGCGGCACCGTGATCGGAGAGGCTGACGACGCGGCACCGCATGCTCGACCCGTCGCCAGTGATGTATGCGACCTCGTCGACTACCGCGCGCTGCTGTCTACGACGCTCCTCCACGGATAGTTCACCCTTTGCTCAAGTTCTTGCCGCGCAGAAAGTGAACGCCAATGTTGTCACCATTGATCCAAGCCAACTCGCAGCGGCGGAAGGCGGCTCCGGTCGTCGAAAGGAGCAAGAAAAACTCCTTCAGCGCAAGCCCTTCGATCGAGCCCTCGATCTTGAGCTTGGCTCCGGCTTCAGCCACGTCGGTCATCTGACATTGACGGCTCCAAGTTCCGTCGATAGCCACCATGTGCACGTCGATGCCTCGCGAGAACTCGATACGTGCCGTTCCACGTTTTTCGGGTGGCAATGAATCAGACATACCAGGTCGAAACCTGCGTTTGAAAGAAGGCGCCGCTCGCCGGCTGCTTGCCGCCGCACGAGAAGCGCTTGGGAAATTGAATAGCCCTCGTCTCGGCGGAAGCAACGCGGCGTTAAAATTGCGCGTCTCCTCGATAGTGAGAGAGAAGAATTCAGAAAAGGCTAATGAGCGTGTCGGATTTCGGCAAATCCGCGCCCGGCCTGCCCATGAAGCCAAGAACAGGCACAGATCTGAGCTGTGCACAACATTTCACCCTTCACGGCTCGGGCCAGACGTCAATTTACGCATTAATCCGTAACAAAAACAGCATAAACTCATTTAATCTGGGATTTTGCATCGACCCTCCCGGGGCTGGCGCAGCGCCGCTCGCGATCATTTTGAGGCGAGCGGCGTTGTTGTTCGGTAGTCCTGCGGATTTCCGGCCGGGTTCCATAGTGCTACGGTTCCATCGCGAGCGACGGCATCCCTGCCAGCCCCGGGAAGAACGGCGCCGCAAAACGACCTTGGCCCGCCTCCACTGCTCTTTTTTTGCCGGAGGCGGGCTTTCTTTCCCGACAAACTGAAAGGGGCCGCTCGAAGAGCGGCCCCTTGCCGGTTGAAATTTGGGTCCGTGATGAAATGCCAGCCCCGGCATCGACACCCTAGCGGTACTGAGGTGGCAAGTGGATTCCGTTTAATTACGGTGAACCATACTGCCGCATTTTAGCCTGCCCTCCCGCGCCAACCGCGGACAGATGCCGCGGAAAGCGGTGACTTCCGCGGGGCCGCGGATGCCGGATCCGCATGCATCGTGAGCCACAACGGCCGGTCACGCCAAAAGGACTTGCAGGCGAATTAATCGAGCCCGTGAGCGATGCTGGAGCCTCCGCGCAACCACCGGACCAGAGCTCCGATTTCCTGATGGACGGCGCGGAAATAGAACAGATGGGTGATTGCGAAGGACAGCATGCAAGTGCCGAGAATGGTCGCCATCACGAACACGCCGCCCGACGGGACCGCGATCGTTCCCAGCGATGCCTGTCTGAGGGTTGGCGTACCAACCTGCCAGGATGCAACCAGAAACACGGCGTAGGCAGCGCTGAGATGCGTTGCGATCGTGAAGAGCGGCCGGGACTTGGTCGCAAGCCCAAGGCAGGCGAGCAAGAAGATGGGAAGCGCAAGTCCGAACAGCTGGAATCCGTCAACGTGAACGAAATAGCTCAAATAGGCATCGCTGCGCTGGAAGATGCCGAACAGCTTGAGATTGACGTACCAGAGAATTTCAGAGCTCGGCGCGTATTCAAGCGCGCGCGCAGCCAACTCGGCGCTCAGCGTCGCGGCAAAAAGTGCCAACGGCCCGAGAATCTGCAATTTAAAAAGCCGGTTCATGTGACAAGCCATACGTTAAAAACGTTGAGCTTGCCTTAACGGTTCCCCTTGGGCCGCTGCTGCCGCCGTAGACCGGATAGTGGCTAAAATCGCGGCTGATCGCTCAGGGCTGGTTGTTCGGCGGTCTTTCGATGAACCTGCGGCTGCCGTTCAGCAATTCGAGGTTGTTGGCGATGACCGGATTGCCCGGGTCCATCGAATAGGCCTTCATGAACTTCTTGCGCGCGGCGCTGAGATTGCCGCGCAGCATCAGCGAATAGCCCTGGTCGTTGAGGATCTGGACCGTCTCGCCGCCGAGCCTGATGGCCTCGGCATAAGCCTGGTCGGCAAGATCGAAGCGGCGCAGCCGGTCATAGCTCGCGGCAAGCCCGGTCCAGGCCGTCAGGTCCTTGGGCGCCTTCTCGACGCCGTCCTTGAAATAGCGCTGGGCAAGGCCGTAATTGCCGCGGTTGAAATGCTCCAGCCCCAGCCGCACGGGCTCGTCGGACGGATAGTATTTGACGTCGGTCGGCTCCTGCACGGGGTCGACGCCCGGCGGATCCCCGGGAGCGACGATTGCGGCCTCCCTCACGGTGTAGTCGCACGCCGCAAGGCCTGTCCCCAACAAGCAACAGGTCAGCATTAGAATGACACGGCGCATCAATCCTCGTCCCCCGCCGGCTTCCGGCAGATTCATCGAAACATCAAAATCCGGGCGCGGCCCCCGGCGCCAAGCAAAATTCCCGCAAAACAACCCCATGCACAGTAGGATCGACCTTGAAAACATTGGCCTTTTTTATTTGCTCCCAACCGGCACCGAGATGCCAGACGACGCACCGGCGCCCAGGCCCTGCACGTCGATTGTCTGGGTCGGTGCAGTCCTTACGCCCATTTGTTTCGTCGCGTCGCCAACGTCAGGAAGCTGATCCACCGGCTGTTTCGTGTTGCCATAGCGTGTGACGGCGGCGCCGACACGGCGCGCATCGGTGGCGATCCTGGTGTCCCCGACATAGCGCGGCCATGGCGTGATGGTGTGGGTGACCGCATTGACCTGCTTGGCATCGCCGGCACTCATGGTGATGGTGTCGGAGCGCTGGACGTAGCGATCCATCTCGTCATGACCGGCGAGGCCGTAACATCCCCCCAGCAGCAAGGGCGCGAGCAGGGCCAGATACCTCGCGGTCATCTTTCGCGTCCTCTAGTTGAGAGTCTTGATGGCCGGCTCGCTTGCAGCGGCGGCCGGCGGCGGAATCGGGGCGGTGAGCTGCGGCGCGATGATGTGGCCGTAGGGACCCTTCACCTCGCCGCCGGAATTGACGTAATCGTCGTAGCGCTTGCGGACTTCCATCTGGCCGTTGAGGAAGAAATCGACGTCATTGGGCGGCAGGCGGGAGTCGAGCGGCGACGCCAGTTGCTGGCCGGGGGCCGCCGGCGCAACCAGGCGCGGCGTCACGATGATGACGAGATCGGTCTCCTCCTGCTGGTAAGAGGCGGAGCGAAACAGCGTGCCGAGCACCGGCACCGAGCCGATCCAGGGCAACTGCGAGACGTCCTCGCGGTTGCGGGTTTGGAGCAGCCCGGCGATGGCAAAGCTCTGGCCGTCGCGCAATTCAACGGTGGTTCGCGCGTCGCGGCGGGTCAGCGCTGGAATGCGTGTCCCTTGAATCACCACCGCATTGGCGAAATCAAGCTCGCTGACGGACGGCTCGACCCGAAGATTGATCACGCCGCGCGAGAGAACGGTCGGCACGAATGCCAGTTCGACGCCGAACTTCTTGTAGTCGATGGTAATGGTGGGGAAACCGTTTGTGGTGGTGTTCGGAATTGGCACCGGAAATTCGCCGCCGGCGAGGAAGCGTGCCGCATCGCCCGACAACGCCATCAGATTGGGTTCGGCCAGACGACGTAATACCCCTTTGGTTTCCAGCGCCGTCACCAAGCTGTCGATCGACATGCCGTTGTTGAGCCTCAGCACACTCGTGAGCAATGCGCCGTACGGGACAGCTCCGCTCGCCAGCGTGGCTGCCGTGCCAAGCAGAGGAAGCGTGCTCGGAGGGGCCCCATTTCCGATGGGCGTGCGTCCGGCAGCGGTGACGTCTCCGAGACCGGTTTGTCCGATATTCGTGCCGTTTGCATTGGCGGCATAGAGATTGACGCCGAGGTCACGCCCGGCCTTCCTGAAAACCTCGAGGAAGCGGACTTCCAGCATCACCTGCTGCGGCGCCGCGACGGTCATCGCGTTGACCACCTTGGCCTTGTCGGACATCGAGGTCGTCGCGATCGACATCGCGCGTTCGGCGGCGACCGCGTCCGTTGCCGTGCCGCTAAGCACCACCTGCCCCTCGGTCGCGGACACACGAATGCCACCGCCGCCCGAGGTCGAACGAATGTTCTGCTGCAGGTTGCCGGTGTCGACCGCGACCTCGACATCGAGGATCCCGATCTGCTTCATCGCACCGTCGAGCAGGATGACGTTGGTGGTGCCGGTGTGCTTGCCCTGGATGTAGATCAGGTGATCGCTGAGCGACTTCACGTCGATGATCTCGGGCGAGCCCGCGACAATGGTGGCAAAGGCCGTGTCGACCCTGAAGGTCCGCGACTTGTTGACGATCACCTTGACCCGCTGGACGTCGCTCATCTCGCTGACGAAGACGCCGCCGGACGAGACCCGTCGATCCGCGGCCCCGGCGCGATCAGCCGGATTGAACAACGCAATCCCACACAGAGCCGTCAGCCCCAGGGCGGATAGCCTCGCTCCGGCCCTGCCCGACACGCGACCGCAAACCATTGCAATACCCCTTTGCCGCATTCTGCGGCGATCCCCACAACGTACGTGCCCGGCGCCCTGTTACTCTCCCTCGCCTGCCTCAACGTACAGTTTACTATCAGCAACACTACAAATCGTTACCAGTATTTCCCGCCGGGCTCATGAGCTGTGCACAAGCCAGCCTGGCTCCGTGCAAGCAGACCACGACTCCCGCGGGCCGCGAAATGCGACACCGCGATCATCATCAGTCAGGGGTCTCGTTGGCAAGGAGAGACAGTTGCCGCACTGCCGCAAAAGGAGAGAAAACTCCCCGATGTTGCCAGGGAGCACCACTTTTTCCCGCCTGTTTTCAGACAAGTGGGTTCCATCGATTTTCGGAAAATCTAAAAAAAAATGAGAGCTACCGCGTTACCGCTGCCGATCACGGCCTAAAATGGAACCGCGATGGACGCGCTCGGCGCATCCAGGGACGTGCCCCAGATCGGCATCAGCATTTTGAAACCCGGTTCAGACGCCGTGACTGTAACCGCACTGCCTCCCGTAGTGGCGTTCAATGTCGGCGTGAGACCGCCTGAATACAGGAACGGGGCAACGTTCTTCTTGGCCGTATCCGATGGCAGCGGGTCGCCACTGCATGTGGGAGCTTTTTTTGCAATCACGGCATCCGTATAGCAGGTGCTGCCCGAGTCCCCGACCGTGGTGGCCCGAGCACCGGCATTCGCGAGCGCCCGCAACGACTGCGTGGTGATCGCATAACGTCCGAGATCGAAAATGGTGAACACCAGCGTGAAAAATGCCACGGCAACGAGGCAAAATTCAAACGCCGCGACTCCACGCTGGTCAAGCTTTCTCATCATTGCACCAAACGAACAATCTGGCTTTGAATCGTCACGCTTGCCGGGCATCCTGAATTGTCAAAGTTGGAGTTGCCCGACAACGTGACGCCTTTTGCTATCACCTCGACGCAGGTGTAACTTTGGGTGCTACCCTGGTATACAACGTCGGCATTCGGCGCATACGCGATGCCATTGAAGTAGCTCGAGGAATTCCCTGATATCGTCACCGATTTGTTATTGGTAGTTATTTCCGGATCATAGATGAGCAATTTACTCATCAGGTTGAGAACCGACGTCGACGCCAAAGCGGCCGGCACTTGCGTAGAAGATACGGTGGAAAGTGCCGTAATCTGGATCTGTGGATTACCGGTGACGGTCAGGGTCGCTCCGGGCAGCAGTATCAAAGTGGCTGTTCCCGTTATGGTACTGCTCTGGATCGTGAGCTTGCCACTAAAGAAATAGACGCCGTTCAGCGGATAGTTGCCATTGCCGGTGGGACCGCCGTTATTCTTGAAAGTAAAGGCGTCGTTGACGCACTTCGTGGTGGGCCCATACGCAGTCGGCGCGGGGTTGCCCGCACTTGGGCACTTACCGGTGAAGCTGGCGAGGGTCAGGGTTGACATCGGCGCGTCCAATCCGCTCAGCGGATTGGGCACCGGCGGTGCAAAGGTGATTGCTTTGCTGCATTGCCCGCCGCCGTTGTCTTTACAGTCCCCCTGTCCCGAGATTGATCCGGCTTTGCTGACGTCGAGCCCATTACCTGTGAAGTTGAGGGAGTTGGGCTGCGTACTGTTCGACGACAGGCCGCACTTTTGCGCCTGTACGGTTGTGCTCCCCTGGAAGGCGAGCGGGTCCTTGAGACTGAGGACGCACGGGTGCGCCAGGATCTTGACTTGGGCGGTGGCTGTTGCGCCTATCGTCACAGAGGACAGTCCTAGCAGGTGTGCCAAGTATGCCGGCTGTGTCTGGGAGACAGTGGCCTTAACCGCATCCGTTCCCTGAAGGGCGATCGTGACGCTCTGGGTGACGTTACTCGCAAGGGTGACACACCGTCTACCGGGGTATGCGGTACCGTCGCCGGTGTTGCAGAAGGCACTCTGTGACGCAAACTGCTTGCCGCGATAGTCCATCGATTGCGCGTCGGCAGTACACGCTGCCGGAGAAAGGGAGCAAGCCAACCACAAGCCACCCGAATAGGCTGCCGCATCGGCGGCATTCTGCGCGTGCTGCTTGGTGACGTACCACGATCCCGCCTCGGCTCCGAGTGCGACGACTCCGATCAGCGGCACCAGGGCCACAACGGTTGCGAATGCCACTGAACCACGACGGCTACGAAGCAGGTTACGCATGGGACATCCTATTGAAACCGCTCAGAGTACGACAGCGTGAAGGTGCAAGAAGGGCTGCACAGCACCGACGTCAACACCAGCGGCGCCAGGGTAACAGTGGTCTGGTAGGAATAGTATTTGGGCGACTGCGTGTTGGTTGCGGAGCAGGCGCTGCCACCGTCGCCGCAAACAAGCTTGAAATTGGAAATGGGATGCTTGGAATCAACCTTGGCGAGTGCGCTTGACGTCCAGCTTGAACTATTCGCGAGATCCGTCGGCGGCGAGTACTGAATGGATTGCCCGAAGCCGCGCAACGCCCCCCACGCCGATATGAACTGGACGCCGGCAATGGCAACGTCGGCAAGCGGCAGCAGCAAGCCGAACATCAGCAAAATCGTGACGACCGGCATTTCGAGCGCGACGGCGCCGCGCCGATCCGCCAGGAAGAAATCCTTCCGGTTCCTGAAACTGCCGCGACAAATGCGAGCCGTGCTCATGGTTCTTATTCGTCCTAAATCTGCTTGAACGCGCGAATGAGATGCAGAAACGGGCTTCCACCCAGAATGACGAACATGGCCGGAAGCAGAAACAGCACCATCGGGATCGTCAGCTTGGCGCCGAGCTTGTGCGCTCTTTCCTCCAGCTTGGTGAGACGTTCCTGCCGCAGGTCCGCGGCGATCGTGCGCAGTGCCTGGCTCAGCGGCGAGCCGTATTGCAGGCTCTGGCTGACCATGGTGCCGAAGCGGCGAAGTCCATCCGAGCTGGACGCCAGTTTCTCGAAGGCCTCGGCGCGGTTCGGCAGTATCCGGAGATCGTCGAGCAGGCCGTACAGGACCTGGGCCATGGCCGGATTGGTCTCCTTCATTTCTTCCGCCACCCGCAGCAACCCGCTCTCCAGGCCCATGCCCGATTCGCTGCAAACGACCAGCAGATCAATCGTATCAGGCGTGCCCAGGCGAATGGCAGCATTGAAGCGCCGCTTGAGAATCGACAGAACCAATCGCGGCCCCATGATTCCGATCACGACGCCGGCAAGCGTGAAAAACAGCACATCGGCGAACGGTCTCTCGGAAAGCTGCGCAAGAAGGAAGGCAGCAGCCGGCAGCACGAACATGCTGACGACCTTGACACCGATCCAGATCGGCAAGGTCCGGTAGTGATTGAAACCCGCCGCCTGCACGACCGCACGCAGATGGTCGAGATCTTCTTCGGCGTAAAATCGCTTATAGCGCGTGCCGATCGATGAAAACCAGCCGATCATATCCCTGGAGCGGGTCGAGCGATCGGGGATGCCCAGCACGGCATTCGACACCCGCACGTTCAATGCGCGAACGTGTATTTCGCGGATGATCAACAGGAAGGTCGCAGTCGCGGCCGCGATGGCGAGCGCGACCAGTCCGAAACCCGCGGTCATAGTGCTGTCTCCCTTCGGATCAACCAGCGGATCACGAAGTGCCCGGTGACCACCGAGCCGATCGCGTAAGCCAGCAGCTTTTGTCCGACCGGATCATGAAACAGCATATCGATCGATTGCGGATTCAGCAGGTACAGCAACCCGCCTATGACGACGGGCGCAAGCGACAACGCGCGCGAGGAAAAGATCACCTCTCCCGCCAGAGCCTTGGCGCGTGCGGCCAGCGCAACGCGCTGTCTCACGGTCTCTCCCAGGGTCTGCAGGGTCTCGGCCAGACTGCCGCCCGACTTCAACTGGACGGCAAGCGTCACCGAAAACATCGCGTATTCCGGCACCCGCGTTCGCCGGTAGATGGCTTCCACGGCTTCCTCCGGAGGCCTTCCCATACTGATCTCGCTGCAGACGATCGCAAATTGCCCGGCGGTCGGTTGCGGCATCTCGCGCGCAATTGTGCGAAACGCCTCGTTCACGGGAAGGCCGGCTCGAACGGTGCTGGTCACCAGCTGGACCGTATCGGGGAGCTGCCGAAAGAGCTGATCGGCGAAACGATGCTGCTGCCATCCAAACAGCCCTCGCATCACCAGCATCGCCACGAATGCGGCCGCAATGGAGACGTAGAGGACGGGAAAGCCCAGCATGCCGTTGGCATAGAAGATGCCCGTTGCCGCGAAGGCAGCGGCAAGCAGCACATAGACCGGGCGCAGGGCGTAGGGGATCCCGGGCCTGTAATTGGCCAGGCGGTACAGAGACAGCGAGCGGGATCTGGTCACGGCGCGACGCACGGAGGGCAGGCTGGCCTCGGATGAGGGGCGCAGAGCGGTCGTCATCTGACGATCCATGCGCCTTTCTCGCGAGTCCAGCCACAACGACACGGCGATTGCGCACAACAGGAGGGCCAGAACGCCGACGATGACGGACTGCGGTATCATATCTGCCTCATGGCCTCGGCCCAGGCTTTCTCAAGCCCGAAATAGACGAGACGGCTCTTGAACTTCGGGACCGCGTGGGCGGACTTGTAGCTGCCTATTATCCGGCCGTGAGCATCCTCCTCCTTGTACTCGAAGACGGCGATGTCGTTGGTGGTGATCACGTCCCCTTCCAGGCCCATCACCTCGCTGACCTGGACGATGCGACGCTGTCCATCCCGCATGCGCTCGACCTGCACGATGAGATCCAGCGCGGCGACGATCTGCGACCGGATCGCCCGCGACGGCAGATTGACCTGCCCCATCTGCACCATGTTCTCGATACGGGTCAGGGCGTCGCGGGTGCTGTTGGCATGCACCGTGGAGATCGATCCGTCATGGCCGGTGTTCATCGCCTGCAGCATGTCGAAGGCTTCGGCTCCGCGCACCTCGCCGACCACGATCCGGTCGGGGCGCATGCGCAGGGCATTCCACAACAGGTCGCGCTGCGTCACCTGTCCGGTCCCTTCGAGGCTGGGGGGCCGGGTCTCCAGGCTGATCACGTGCGGCTGCTGCAGCTGCAGCTCCGCAGCATCCTCGATGGTGACGACGCGTTCGCTGTGATCGATGAACTGGCTCATGGCGTTCAGCAGCGTCGTCTTGCCGGAGCCGGTGCCGCCGGAGACCAGGACATTGAGCCGGGACCTCCCGGCGATCTCCAGCAATTGTCCGATGGCGGGGGTCATCGAGCCGTTCTCGATCATTCCGGCCATGCCCAGGCGGCGACTTGGAAACTTGCGGATGGAAATGCAGGGGCTGTGGATCGCGAGCGGAGGGAAAATGATATTGACCCGGCTGCCGTCCGGCAGGCGGCAATCCACCATCGGGCTGGATTCGTCGACGCGCCGGCCGACCTGGGCGGCGATCTTCTGCGCCACCGATGCGATATGATCGTTGTCGCGGAACCGTACCGCGATCCGCTCGAGCTTGCCGCTTCGCTCGACATAGACGTTGGCCGGGCCGTTGACCATGATGTCGCTGATCGACTGGTCCAGCAGAAGCGGCCGAAGCGGGCCATAGCCCGTCATGTCGTCCGCAATTTCCTCCGCGAGCCGAAGCTGCTCGCGACCCGAGAGCTCGAGCCTGTCGCGGTTGGCGATCCCGTGGATGATCTCCTCGATCTGCTGCCGGAGAACATCGCGCGGAACAACAGCGGCTGCCGATGGATCGATCTGCTCGATGACACTTTCGCGCAGCGAAGCCGGCATCACGAGATGGGGTATCGAGGGCTCGTCGCGCCTTGGCGCGGGGCGTGGCATCGAGGATGGCATCGACGCAGGCAAGCTTGCAGCCGACGCAGACACGCCTGCCGCCGGTGTGGGCGGGCCCGGTATCAATGAAGGTGAATCCGGCGTCGATCCAGGCGAGCGAGCCGGCGTGTCGTCTTCGCGCCTGCCAAATTTCTTGTTCATAGCCTGAGCAGCCTCCTCAACCGTCCCTTCCGCTCGGCGCCGACGCCGGTGATCTCCCGGACGATCGGGGCGAGGTGACGTCGCAATCCCTTGACGTGCCTGAGAGCCGGGATGCCGAGATTGACTGCCTGGGTCATGCCCTTCCCGAGATCGGGAATCACCATGTCCGGTTCCGAGCCGAGGGCCTTGACAATGGTTGCCCTGGGAAGGCCGCCGGCACGATTGGCACGGTTGAGCAGCGTGAAGACCCGATCCTTGCCGGCGATGTTGTTGACGGCGGAACGCAGTGCATGGGTATTGCGAAGTCCGGTCACCTCGGCTTCCAGCAGCACCAGCACGTGACGCGACAGATTGATCACCGGATGCATGGAGGGCGGAAACGGGACAGGCATATCGACCACGACGTAGTTGAAGCGCTGGCGCAGCAGACCCAGCACATGCCGCACCCCCTCTTCCGTGATGTCGAGTTGCGCATCCAGCTCCTCGTCGGCGGAAATCAGGAAAACCCGCTCATTGACCTCGATCGCCGCGCGCTCGAGGAACAATGTGTCCGCGCGCATCGGGTTTTCGAGGGCAATCCGCAGCCCAGGCCCGGGCCGCACACCCAGCATGACCGCGGTTTCGCCGCCCTGCAGATGAAGGTCGAGCAGCGCAACCTTGGCCTTGGTGGTTTCCGCCACCTGCAGCGCGAGATTGATGGCAATGCTCGTCGCGCCGGCGCCGCCCTGCGCGCCGCAAATCGAGATCACGTGGCCGCCACGGTCGGTGTTGGCATGCGCGGCCTCGCCAAGCAGCTTCGGCCGCAACTGGTCGAGCACCATGTCCCGCGTCAGCGGTGTGGGCAGGTACTCGGTCAGGCCGAGCTCCATCAGCTGGCGATAGAAGGTGATCTCCCTGTTCTCGCCGATCAGCGCCACCCGGACATCGGGAGGGCAGACCCCGGCCAGCGTCTCCAGTTCGGCAAAGGGATCGTCGATCCCGCTGATATCCGTCACCAGCGCGAACAGGTCGGTGTCGGTTTCGAGCATCCGTATCGCATTGCGGATCGTGCCGTGCCTGATCAAGACATTGCTGCCTTCGAGGCCCTTGGCGAGCGCCGCAGCACTGATCTCGTCATTGACGAAACAGACGATGCGATTGCGCGAGACGACGGATGTCGTTTCTTCGGGCGGAGTGACCACGGCGACGTTCATCAATGTTTCTCCGGCAGCTTGTAACCCATCGCCGTCGTCGTCTCGCGCGCGGATTCCGACGACGGACCATCGCAGCTCACGGCGACATCGCTGTCGTCCACGTCCTGCCTCCTGACCGTATATTGCTTGACCTCGCCGCCCGAATGAACGACGACCGCCGTTCGTTGGCTGGCAAGCGCATTCTGGCGAGCCAGTTCGGGCGACACATCGCAGCTCGACATGACGCCGGCGTCGCCCTTGTCCCACTCGTCAACCGCCGCGCGGACGGCGAGGAAGAGCGTTCCGAGCTGCTTTGCGACCGTGATCTTCTTGACCTGCTCCTGGGCCAGTTCCAGCGAGACGGTCTGCGCCATCTTGCCGAGCGCGGCGCCGACGGGTCGCCCGCCCTGCACGATCTCCTGGTCGATGGCGATGACGCGCACGTTGCGCAGGATGGTTTCGCTCAGGGCGCGCCGGGCGGGATCCGCCTTCTCGAACACCTGGGTCAGGACGACATCGACATGATCGCCCGGCCTGATCAGGCCCGAGACGCCGGATTCCTCGTCAACCTTGATGCTGATGGCGCGGCTGTCCGGCGCCAGCACGCTGGCGAGGAAACCCCGATCCCGCGGGCGCAGGATGTCCTGCAACGTAACCGGACTGCCGGCTTCGACGAACCTGCGAACCAGCGAACCGGGAAGCCCGATCTTGGTATCGGGCGTTTCGAGGATGGCACCTGCCGGAACACGCTCCGGCGGGGCCGAGCGAATGGTGAAATCCTCGTCGCGGGCCAGGGTCCCTCTGGGCAACGCACGTGCCGCCACGAAATACCCGACGGTCGCAGGCGCCGCCGGGCCCTTCTCGGCGATCTCCACCGGGAGCTGCCTCGGCAGGTTCATGTTGTAGGCGATGAGCCCGAGCGCCGTCGTTGCAAGCAATAACACCAGAATGATCGAAAGGCGCAAACCAGACGACATGTCAAAATCCTCGACTGAAAATGGTCCAGATACCACCGCACGCTATGGCGACGCCGTAAGGCAGCGGGGCCTGTCGCAAGTGACGCCAACGCTCGACCGCGTAGACGCGGCGCACCAGCGACGATCCGGCGGGCGCCAACCGGGGATAAGGCAGGTTGCGCATCATCAGATGCACCATGGCAAGACCGCCGCCGGCCAGAGCGGTGACGGTCATCAACTGGACGAGGCCCGTCAGTGGAAGACCGACCGCCAGGGCCACCAGCAACTTGACGTCGCCGCCGCCCATCCATCGCCGCGTGTAGACGACCAGCAGGAGCAAAAACAGGATCCCCGCCGACAGCAGCGACTGGGCAATCTGCATCGGGCTCGCCAATTGACCGGCGATGCCGAGCAGCGCCAGCGCCAGGCAAATTTCATTTCTGATCAATCGTGTCGCCACATCGAGCGTTGCGACATAAAGCAACAACAGGATTTCCAGAATCGAGGCGATGGAAACAATCCAATTCATAAAACGCGGCCTCAAACTCATTAAATGCGGTCGTAAAGGCGGTCGTCAAAAAAGTGGTCGCAACGTAAATGCTGCCTTGATGCGGCATTGGCCGAACCGCCCGCATCAACCTCCGACAGCCGGTAGTTGACACGAGGCCGATCACGTTCACCGCGGACGTCGGTGGGTCCCTGCTGCGACCGGCAGAGCACCGGTGCTCAAATCAACCCGATCGCGGCGACGACAGAAAACCGTGGTGTCGCGTTTTCGGCGCCCTTCCGAGCTTGCGCAAGCAACTCTGCTGCGTTGGCGATCTGAGCCGGCCGTTCTGGCCCAATTATATGATTTTCAGAAAACGAACCTGTCAGATATCCAGCGCATCAAATGAATGCGGAAGAAAGTGGGAGGGGGCGCGGTTCGGCGCCCCCCCGCCAGCGTCAGACGGTGATGGCGCTGATAGCGGCGGTGATCTTGCCGATCGCGCCGGACAGGGCCGTGAAGATCGTGCCGGTCGCGCCGGGACCGAACGCAGCAACCACGGCACCGACGATGCAGGCGGCGACGATCACGTATTCGAACGACACCACGCCGCGCTTGTCGGCGCGGAGCTGCTTCAGGGCTTCCGAGGTCTTGATGTAATGCTTCAACATGGGACAATCCTTTTACTGAGATAAAACTTGGAAAACCGCCGGCAAAGACAGACCCCCTGCCAACAAAAAAATTGTAGTATGTCTCTAAATGGTTGTCACCCGCTAATCGTTTTTTAACCTTACTTTGGCAGGCCACAACGCCCGGATGAGTCGGAATAGTTAAGGTTCCGCGACCGCAGCCTGACAAGCAGGCAAAAGCTGCCTGTAAACCAGCCGAACGGGTCAGCAGTTCATCAAGCGCGCAGCGGGGAACGGCGGGATTAAATTCAGGCCCCGTGGGAATACGGGCAATTAAATTCTGATAAATCCAGAATTTATGCCAGCGTGGCCATGAAAGCGCGCGGCAGCTTGTTCGGCGGGTTGCCGGTGCCGCACGCCTTAAATCCTGTTTAATGCGTCAGCTCGAACTTCCGCATCTCGGTCATTCGGGCCAGGCAGTAGTCGCGGTACAGGTCGTTGAAAATTGCCCACATGTCGCATCCCCATCATCTGGAACAGCGGTGATGCTGGCCCGCCGAGGTTTCGGCCTCACGTCGGCAGATCCGGAAAATGGTTTCAGGACGGCTTCGCCGGCGGGTTTACGTCAGCATGACTGCCGTTTACGGCCGGCCTGAGTTATTTATGGCCGACCCGAGAGATCGGCGAGATCGTCACCCCTCGTAAAGTTCGGGCGCGCGATCGCCTCGATTAAAGCTTCAATGTCCAGGCGCTTTTCCGGATGTCCGAAGCGCGGGCCGGCTGTCCGCGGCGGCAACCGCATTGCCGTGTGCCTGGCGCCCTGCTTTGCGATTGTATTTGCACGCGCATCCAATTAGCGTGCTGACATTGCACGTTCATCCTGAATTCCTTTGATCAGCGGGATAGAGCATATGCGCATTTTTCTTTTCGGCGCGATCAGTGCCGCGATCTTCGCCGGCACCATCGGCATGGCGAACGCTCAATCCGCGCCGCGGGAGGTGATCGGGGCGGACACCATCGAGATGCGCAACGGGCAGACGCGGACCTTTACGTTCGAGCAGCCCGTGACCAGGTTCTCCGTGTCGGCCGAAGGCATTGCGGAGATCAGGCCGGAGACCGACCGCACCTTCACCATCCGGGCGCTCAGCGCCGGCCAGGTCCTGATGACCGCCTATGCACAGGACGGTCATGTGGTCCACCGCTCCTACATCGCCGTCGCGGACGCCGGTCGCCTGGTGAGGGTCTATGGCTTCGACATGAAGTTGACGAAGGACTATGTCGGCTTCTACTGCACCGATGTCGGTTGCGGTCGCGCCGATCCGGACATCGGGCCGAAGCCTTACTCGACGGTGATATCGGAGACGCAAGGCAAGGGCGATGGCAACAGCGCCACCACGACGCGGGAGGTTCGCTGAAGCAAGCTGGACGCGCCCGGAATGCTAGTCGTCCTGGTCCTGGTGGCAGATCAGACGGCGGGGATGCTCCACCCCGACCTCGGACACGAGGTAGGACGGCGCGCGGGGTTGCCGGAAGACGCGCTCCGCCAGATCGCCATGGCAGCTCTTGATCTTGGTGACGTAGTCGCACCACTCGCCGGCTCGCGGCGGCCGCAGCGCGGGGTCCTGATCGGGGCACGGCCTTTCGTCCACCATGTAGGCGGATTCCGCGCGGGCGGCGCCGGCGGCAGAGCAAAGGAAAACAAGACTAACCGCCAGACAGAATCGCATTGCCGCCCCCATGGCTAAAGGCCCAGCATTTCTCAACCTCCCGGAGAGCGCAAGGGCCGGCGGTCATTCCCACCGGGTGCGGATCGCGCTCTAGGACGCGCCGAGCTTCGTCCAGATTGCATAGACCGCCACGAAGACCGACAGCGCCCCCAGAAGCCAGGCCGTCCCGCCCGTCTGGCGGTCTGCAAATTCAACGTTGGGGTCGCTCTCGCGGCCGAACGGGACCTCCGGTGCGGGCTTTCGTGGGCGCCGAACGCGTCCGACGGCGCGCCTCAGCAGGCGACGAACGAGCGTTTCCCTGTCGGCTATGCCGCCGCTGTCGAAATCGGCCGGCATCGCTATTCGCTGGTCTCGGCCGGCCTGCGGCGAGGCCTTCGCGGCATCACGGCCATGAGCCGCGCCAGCCGGCTCACTCGCCGCACGCTCTCGGCAAAGCGGGCGGCGGGCCTGCGGTGCCTAATGTTGAATACGAGCTTTCGAAGCCGACTAAGCACGATGTCCCCCGCAATCATGTCGGCCGCATGAGGCCGCTCCAACAGGCAAAACGTGAACACAATTGGCGACGCGTGTCCTGGCAATCCAGCAACTAGCGCGGCAAGCGTGACGATCTGAGATAGCGCGTCAGGACAGGCGCGGCGTGCGCATTGGCGAGAACCCTGACGCTGACGGCCTGCCGCTTGCCGGAGCGCTGATCGGGCGCCATGTTGTAGCTCACCCGGGCACCGGCCTCGGGAACGAGGCCGGGGGAACATGACTTGAGATGAAAGAAGATGTCGGTGCCGCCGCAATCCGGCCTGATGAAGCCGAATGCCCTGTCGCCGTGATATGTCTTGATCGTACCTTCCAGCATCTTGCAACCTTTCAGTTCAATAGACGCGTGGCTCCGGGAATTGCTGCGGACGGACTATCCGGATTTCCTCATGCGCTCGATCCTCGTGTCAGCCGACGCCGGGAAACCGGACGCGACATTTGAGCCCGGCAGGAATCGCGTAGTTCGGATTCGGCAGCTCGAGACGAACGCCGATCGTTCCGCTCGCCGCGTCGAACACCTGATCGACGACCGTCACGCGTGCGGCGTACCGGCCTCCTACCGGCTCCTCGGGATAAACCTCCGCCGACGCACCCACACGAATCTTTCCGAATTGGCTGAGCGGAACATAGACCTCAACCAACAGCGGATCGATTTGCGAAACCGTCAGGAGATGGGCCTGGTCGAACGCATACTCGCCCGGGCCGAGTTTGCGTTCGACCACCACGCCGTCGATGGGGCTCCGGATGGTTCGCAGCTTCAGGACTTCGTTGGCGCGAGCCACCTCCAGCCCCGCAAGGGCAAGATTGACCTTCGCTTCCTCGACATCCTGCTCGGCCACCCGCGCACTCGTCTCCGCCTCATCGGCGACCGCGGCCGAGACCGAGTCGTTCTTGCGCAACAACTTGGATCGCTCGTCCTTCCGCCGCTGAAACTCGAGTTTGGCCATGCTTGAGCGAACCGTTGCCTCGTTTTCGGCACGGGTCTTCGCCAGCGACACCGCCGCCTGCTCGACCCCCGACTCAAGCCGCGCGACAACCTCGCCCCTCTTTATGATGTCGCCACGGTCGACCAGCATCTCGCTCAACAGGCCCGGCACCGACGTTCCGAGCTTGAGGACCATTTTCGGCTGAATCAGGCAATCGAATTGCCCCTCCGGCTTTCTCTCCTGCGCATTGGCGCACCCTGCTCCCGCGGCGACCGAGACGGCCAGAATGGCGAGCACCCAGCGCCAGACACCCGATACGTCCGGACGCCCCGCGTCGTCGCTGTCTCGAGCTTGTTTCATTCTCCCCTCCCCGAAAACGCAAGCACCCGGTCGAGCCGGCGATCCAGCTTTACATTCTGGACGCGCACGTAGCCATGTCGTCGCTCCGCCTGGAATTGAGCCAGCCAGCGCAACGACTGGTAGATTCGCAGCGGAACAGGCATGCCGCTGCCGACGAGACGTGCGATCATGCGCGTCATCGATCCTGCATGGATCATGAACACGTCGTCCTGAAGTGAAACGATGGCCTCGCAGCTGCCGGGATCGCCCTGCCGTGCGCAGCGGCCGAACAGCTGGCGATCGACCCTCCGAGAATCGTGGTACTCGGTCAGGATTACGTGCAGGCCGCCTCGCGCGGCAACGCCTGGGTCAAGCCGGATATCGGTGCCGCGTCCCGCCATGTTCGTCGCGACCGTCACTCGCGCGGGCTCGCCGGCCTTCGCGACCACCTCCGCCTCATCCTGGTCCTGCTTCGCATTCAAAAGCGCGTGCGTGATGCCACGTGCATTCAAGGCGGCGCTGATCTCTTCGGACGCCCCTACCGAGCGCGTGCCGATCAACACCGCCCTGCCCTCGGCCACAGCCAGCCGCTCCACCCTGTCGGCAATCATCCGCAGCTTTTCAGCCGGAGTTGTGCATACCAGTGGACGGGCAACGCGGCGTTGCGAGGGCCGGTTCAGCGGGATGCGAACGACGTCAAGTCCGTACACGGACTTGATCTCCCGCGCGACCTCACGGGCGGTACCCGTCATTCCCGAAAGGCGAATGTAGCGACGAAACAGGCGTTGATAGGTGATGCGGGCGAGCGTCTCGCGTCGCTCTGTCAACTCGCAATCTTCCTTGATCTCGATGAGCTGATGCAGGCCGCGCTCCCAGGAGCGGTCGGGCATCACGCGTCCCGTCGACTCGTCCACGATCTGCACCTTGCCGTCGATGACGACATAGTGCTGATCGCGGTTGAACAGCAGCATCGCGGAGAGGGCCTGGGTCAAGAGCTCCTCGCGAGCACGATGCGAACTCCAGACGCCTTGCAGCCCCTCGGCGAGTCTGCCAATCTCCCGGCGACCTTCTTTGGTCAACGCCAGACTTCGCTCTGCGAGATCGATCTCATAGTGCTCTCCTGCAACAAGGCAGCTCGCGAACTGAAGGGCCTGATCGCATTGCAATCTTTCCTCGGCTGCCCCCGTCGACGACGACAGGATCAGCGGCGTGCGCGCTTCATCGATGAAAATGCTATCGGCTTCATCGACGATGCCGAAATAGAGCCCGCGCAGCACGAGATCCTCGTCACGCTGCAGGCTGCCGCGCAACCGTTCGAGCGAGAGGTGCAGACTGCTGCTTCGGTGCGCCAAAGCCACACGGTCGCGCAAGTAGTCGAATGCAAGCTCCTTGTTGGTGCAATATGTGACCGAGCACGCATAGGCTCGACGCCGCTCGGCTTTCGGCATGCCCTGCACCACCGCCCCGACACTCAGGCCCAGGAACTCATAAAGCGTCCTCATCTCGGCCGCGTCACGTTCGGCAAGATAGTCGTTGACGGTAATCAGATGAACGGGATAGCCGGCAAGCGCTACGGTGGCCGCAGGCAGCGTCGCGGCAATGGTCTTGCCTTCCCCGGTGGCCATCTCCACCAATCTGCCCTTCAGCAGCCCGAATCCCGCAATCAGCTGGACGTCATAGTGCCGCTGACCGATGGTCCGCGACCCCGCCTCCCGCACCAGCGCAAAGCATCGGCCGACGAGCGGCGGCGTAAAGCCCGAGTTTCGCAGTTTCGCACGGATAATGGGCACCTGCAGACGCAATTCTTCGTCGCTCATGATCCGCAGAGCGCTCTCATGTGCGGCGGCGTGCTCGACGATAGGCGTCAAGGCCCGAACGGGATCCCGCAGCCCTCTGAACGCGCGTTGGATCAGATCCTTCGCCAGGTATTCGGCCACCCGATCGTGCACTGCCGGCTCGCGATCCGCGCGCTCCGGATAGGGACGGCCAACCGCCAGTTCGCGATGATCTAGTTCCATAACGCTTTTAGACATGGAAGTTCGTCAACAATAGCAGTCTGACGCTGCGATACCATTGGACCGCAAGTGGCTCCATCCGATGCTCGAACCGAACGAAGACGTGCTGGCCGAAATGATCCACCGCCTCCAGGCCTGGGAGCTCGATGTCGAATTGAAAGGTCCGCTGCAGCGTCTTGGGTCCCTTCGCATCGCGCGGATCAACCGCGAAATCTCCACCACCCTCCACGCCAAGCGCCGCGCTGGGCAAGTATTCGCCACCAGCAGGCACCGCCCGCAATACACGTCCCTCCAAAATCAGGCGCGGCTGGTCCACCGGACGAACCTGGATGCGATCGGTCGTAAGGCGCACCCTATCAACCGCCTCCTGCGGCACGACAACACGCGCCAGCGGCGTCGCGTTTCCAACAACGTAACCCAGGAGCTCGCCCCGACGGTAATAGCGCCCGGGCATGTCGACCATTTGAGGCACCACGAACACGCCATCGCTGCGGGCACGAGCGATGAGGTCGGAAGCGCGCTCCCGAGCCAGCTTCAGATTGGCGCGCTCGAGCTGAAGTCTATCGCGAACAAGCTGCGCCTTGGCGCGATCCGATACAAATTGCGCAGCATACTCGGCCTGCAGCTCCTCCACTTTGGCCTCGTTCCTGCGCAATTGCGCAACGAGCGTCGGCTCGCGGCTCTCAATAAGCGGATCTCCCTGCGCGACTTGCGTTCCCGGCGTAACCAGAAGTTCATGGACGAAGCCATTCGAAGCGGCACGTACCATTGCTTCTTCAGGCAGCCATAGCACTCCTTCCACGTTGGAATGGTAGGGCATCGGCACGGCGAGCAGCAAGACAGCCGAGCCGAGCACGAGACCTGCCGCGATCGCGATAGAACGGGCGCGATGCTTGTGCAGGCGGGGATTTTCGACGAGATGCCGCACCGCCTTGACGACCGGCAGAATCGCCATCGCCCCCACCGCCCAGACGGCGAGAATAACGCCAATGAAGAAGAACTGTCCCGCGATGAACAACGCGATCATGATCGTTACCATGATGCGGTAGACGGTCGAAGCAAAACCGTAGAAGAAGAACCACGCCCGCTCCATGCCCGAAGCCTCAGGACGCTCCAGATCGGAGACGCCGAGCAGGTATCGCTCGATCAGATAACCCCAGTAGCGCGTCGACCGCGCCGCCAGATTTGGAATTTCGATGAGATCCACAAGGATGTAATAGGCGTCGTAGCGAAGCAGCGGATTGCCGTTGAACAGAAGCGTAGACACGCTCGCGATCAACATGACATTGAACAGGATCGCTCGCACCAAACCCGGCTCGACCAGAAGCCACATATAAAACGCGATCGCCGCGACAAAGAGTTCGACGCCCATCCCGGCGGCACCGACAAGAGCGCGTCGGTACTTGGACCTGAAAACCGTGGCGGCCGACGCATCGACGTAGGGAACCGGCAGCAAGACCAGCAGGATGATGCCGAGATCGTGGACCTCTCCACCTCCGGCTTTGGTGGCGGAGGCATGTCCGAGCTCGTGCAACGCCTTGATCGCCGGAAAGACCAGATAGATAATGAACAAATTGTCGATCGCCAATACGCGGTCGCTGAAATTGTGGCTGAGCTCCGGCCAATGCGGCCAGACCAGGATGAAGGCGGGAAGTACGATTGCGAGCCAGGCGATGGCCCCCCAGCCGCTCCAGACAAACCGTACAAGACCCGCCCACCGATTGAGCATCCGATCCGGATCGAACAGCGGGATGCGGATCGCCATCGGATTGCCATAAGAACGCAAATGGCGCGCCTTTTGCTCGCGCTCGCTGCGCGCAAAAAGCTCGGCGACGTCCGGGGTAACATCGCTCTCCAGCAGGTCAGCGGCATGCAGTTGACCGAGCAGTTGGATTAGCTCGTCCTGGCTGGGCGCCTCTTCACCCAGGTGCCTGTTCGCGAGTTCCCACAACTGTTCGACGGAATGTGCTCCGTCCATCAGCGAGACAATCAGCCGAGCCGAAGGGCTGAAGCGATGCACCCGCGACGAAGCGGGGTCCTGCAAGAGGTACCAGACCTCGCCACGATAGATGTGCCGATGCAATCGCGCGTGCGAGCGCAACTTTGGCTTTCGCGCTGCGACACGATACCACCAACTGCTGAGCAACGGCGCGTTCACCACAACCTCGCAATCAGAACAGCCATCTCCAGATCGACAGGCGGACCCAGTCCACGAAATTGTGCGTCCAGATCCAGATCAGCTTGCGTTCGCCGACATCGATCTTTCCAACGCCTTCCATACCTGGTCGCACGCGTTCGGATGCATTTTGGAGCCGCGCCTCCACCCGGAAGTAGTTGCGGCCCTCCTGGGCTGTCGACACCGGCGTCATTTGCTCGACCGAGAAGTCCATCCGCCGGTGCGGGATACCCGACAAGGTGAGTTCGCCCTGTTGACCAAGCTTCACGTAGGAAATGTCTCGCTCCTCGACCTGCAGGATAACGCGATAGCTGTCCAACGGCGCGACTGTGAAGAGCATCTTGCCCAATTCTACCGGCGTCCCGAGGAGTTGTTGCAGGTCGCCCGCGACGACGACGCCGTCGAAGGGAGCAAGCAGCGTGGCGCGAGAAAGCTTGTCAGTGACCAGCGACAGCATGGCGTCGACCTGCTCGATCTGCGCCTTGAGGATCGTCATGGTCGCACGCTCCTGTGCAGCCAGCGCCTGCCGATACTTGCGGTCGAGCTGCTCGCGCTCGGACGACAACCGCGTCTGTTCGAGCTTGAGGTCCCGGTCATCGAGCTTGCATAATACCTGCCCGGCACGCACGGTGTCGCCTGCGCGAACGAAGCTTTGTGCGATATATCCGTCGAACGGTGCCGCGGCGATCCGCTGCACCGCTCCTTCGATCACCGTCTTTGCCGCGACACGATACGTGCCCGCCGCGACACTGAAGAACAGGATGACGCCGACCAGCACAAGCGCGATGAGCTTCGCGCCGGGATGACGCGGTCCGAACAAGAGCTCCAGGCCACGGTACGACGAGGTCGCGGCATGCCTCAGGACGCCGCGTTCCGTCTCACGCTTGAGCTTCAATATCGGACCAAGCAGCGCGCCAACCGTCTTGCACAGCTCGATGGTTTCGGTGTCGAACGGCTCGCCCGCGGCCCGTTCCAGGGTCAACACGCCGGTTGCATGACCGCCGTCTGCGAGCGGCACCGAGCAGACCGCAATATCCCTGTACTCGCGCGCGAGATCGGCATGCGCGAGTGCCGCGCTCTCCACGTCGTCGCGCGGCGGAAACACGAGCGCGACGTCCAGGTCCAGCACCTCGTCCATGGCGTTGCCGATGCGCCGACCAAGATCCATCTTGGGGTCGAAGGTTGCAGTATGCGAGATCGCCTTGACTTCGACGCTGCCCGAGCGCTCGAGTCCCACGCTCACCCGATCGCACGCCAGGCGTCCAGCAAGTTCGTTGGCGACCGCTAGCGCCGCCGCGGAGAAATGGCGCTCCTGCATGGCGGTCGCCACGATATCCATGGCAAGGCCCATTCGCGCGAGCCGTGCGTCGCGTTCCTCCAGCGCGCCTTTGCGGAACTGGTCGATCAGCCAAGCGCTCGCCCAATGCAGCAGCCGCAAAGCCCGCTGTAGTGCAGCTTCCGGGCCGGGCCCGATATCGAGCACGACGACCCCGTGCAGGGTGCCGGATACTTCTATCGGATAGCCGATAAAGGCGTGGTGCTCACGCAACGCGCCATGCCCCTCCGAGGGCAGCACGATTCCGCGGCGCTCGGTCAGAGCCCGTTCGGCGGCCGGGCTGAGATATTGCATGTCCAGACCAGGGTGAGGCCACACCGCCGCCGGAACATAGGAGCCATCCTTGTCGGGCCCCAGCAACAACAGGCCTCCGCCAACCCGCTCAACCTGCATGCAAAGGATCGCGAGCCAGCTCGCGCAGAACTCCGCACTGTCCTTGGCTGCCGAGAATTTCGCCCAGGCTATCGATTCGGCGCGCGCTGCGTCCTCGGTGAAGGAATAGATCGGGGACGCAGTGGTCATGGCTACTCATCGCTCTCGGGACTATGCCCGCGATGCCGCAATGGCGGACGGCATCGCGGCGCGGGCGACGGAGGCGCCGGTGAGGCGTTGCAATCACACGGGGACACGGCGTGACCCGTTCTCTAGGCGGATGCTCTCGCCCCATTCAGGCGATCGCCTGTTTCCGCCCCTGCGGCATCGTCAGGCCCAATCGCCGGCTCAGTCGCTCCCTTCACGACCGCGAGGCGCGACGGAAGGGCCTGGAAGTTGCGCATCGACTGGAGGTGAAGATAGAGCAGCTCGAGCTCGTCGGTCTTGGCCAGCTCGGCAAGCTTTTCACCGGGCAGAGCCTTCAGTTTCTCCCGATTCACCGCCATGAACCCCGCGAGCGAAAGCTTTTCGCCAGAGGCGAGTTCGACCTGTGCCTGCATCGGCTCGAGCAGATCGAGCTCGCGCACCTTGCGGCAGAAGGCCTGGGTGCGATTGAACTGGGTCTGATATTCCTGCAGGAAGGTCAGGATGTTCTGGACATACTGGGTCGGCTTGTTGTCGTCATCGAACAACTTTTGTCCCCGACCGTCACGGTTAAATCCCGAATAGTCCTCGTCGATGCAGAGGACGAACCTTTCACCGTCGGAGCTGGTCGAGAACACGAACGGATAACGACGCAGGAAAGCGGGGACATACTTGGCGTCCCACTTGGAATCCTGCGAAAGGAACAGGTTCTCGCTGTCGCGCACGCCGAGGATAACGGCCGGCATGACGTTGTCCTTGGTGCCGGCAAACACAATGGCATATTCGGATGAGGCAGCGGGAAACTCGACAGCCATCAACGGCACCGAATTGGTCTTGCTGCTGAAGCCATAATTTCTCGCGATCTCGACTGCGCAACCCCGGTGACGCGCGGCGGACAACGGAATAACAGTTTCATAAATCAACAATTGCGCCGTCATTACTAAGCTCCTTCCCTTGCAATTTCGGGCTCAGGCATGGCCCGCATCATTAATCGACGATGGGCGTACGCGGAGATTTGCGTTCGGATTCCACTGGGCCTTGTTCTGCCCCACATGGTTCAGGAAGTCGTCGAGCCACTCCTGCGAACCATTTGAAGGTCCGGAGGCGAGATTCTCCACGGCATCAAGACTGTTATGCCAGTTTATGCTGGTTGCTTCCTTCGCGCTATTGATAATCCGCGAGGAGTGATGCTCCGGCGAAGATACTTCGTCTTGCGAGACTGCAGCGCTGCTCGGGGTACCACCCGTCAGGCTTGCCGACAGCGAGACGAAGGATTTGCCGGGATCCTCGGTTGCACCACGGAACTCCGCGATCTGGGATCTGGCGTTCGGGCTCAGGAGGATGTTCGAGATCAGCGTAATGCCGCTGGGCTCGTCCGCCTTGGCCACCGCCTGCACCGGCGGCGCGACCGTGAACGTCGACGCCGCAGTCGCAACCGGGATCAGCGTCATTTGCGGCGCCGTTGCCTGAACGACAGCTGCGCTCTGCAGCAGTGCCGCGGAAGCCGGCCCTGGATGCCCGGCGGGCTCCGGCAGCCGTCGCTCACCGGCGCGCAAGGTCATGCCGGCCACGTCGTCGCCGAGGTCTTCGGGCAATCCCATGGCATTGCCCATCTCGTGGACGACGGTCGTGAGGAGGTCCATGCGTCTGGCGGCCGGGCTCGACGATGCAGCTTCGGATACCTCGCCGGACAGCCTGATCGTGAACTCCCTGCTGTCGCCGGGCGTCGGGTCGATGAACCACCCCCAACCGGCGGCGTCGGGATCGAGAACGATCGTAGAGCCGGTCGTGGCGCCCAGCATCTGATCCGGCAGGTCGGCCATCAGGACCGTGACCTGATCGAGGATCGACAGGCGCGGGTCGGTCGGCCCGAGGGCAGCGGTCCACGCCTGCCTGGCGGTAGCGACAATCGCCGCCAGCTGGTCGGCCGTCACGACGGCGAGATCGGTCGCCGGAGGCGCCGCCAGTGCGGCGACCTGCGGCGTACCTCCGCCGGCATAGGCGATATCGTCACCGCGGATCAGCACGTTGTCGAAGGACGCGTTGCCGTTGCGCGCGTACAGTCCGAGGCTGCCGTCGTGCACCAGGATATTGTAGTTGAAGCTCAGGACGCTCTTGCCGTTGAGCACCACGTTGACGTTGTTCACGACGCCCTCGGACAGGGCAACGAGCAGATTGTAGTCGCTGCCGGCTGAGATGGTCGTGCTGGCGACGGCATCGACGTACCAAGTGCCGTTGCTGCGATGGCCCAGCACCACCTGGTTGGTTCCCGCGATGATGCCGGCATAGAGGAAGGCGTTGGTCGACGTGTAAGCGAAGGTGAGCCCCGCCGATGTGCCGGCCTTCGCAGCGTTCACCGTCGCCGAATATTCGACATAAGACAGCGGCGCCACCGCCAGCGACCGCGTGGTGAAGGCAGCGTTGTTCGATGGCGGAACCGCGGTATAGCGGCCATTCGTTCCACTGGTGGTGGTCCATGTCCCGGTCTGGGCGGCGAAGTTATTTGCGACGCCGTCCGAGAAGTCCTCCAGTACATTATAGGTGAAGCTGATCGGCAATCTCTGGACCGTGTACGACGTATAGGCAGCGATCGAGTTGTTCGTGCCAACGCCGACCATTCCTGTGTTCAGCGGAGCGTTGAACGTATACGACACCTTCAGCGCGCTCGCGGCCTTGCCTCCGTTTGCGCTCGTCACCGCGAGGCTTGCGGTGGTTCCGTTGACCGTGAGCAGCAGGGTGTTCTGCGAGTTCAAACCCAGTCCAGGCTTGCCCGCCGAAAGCGTTGCAAGGTCCGTCCAACCGCTGTCTGAACGTTGGCCGATCTTGATGGTGTTGTTGGTGACGTCGATACCCGCGTACTTGAAGTTTGTCGTTCCCTGGTAGTCGAAAATGATGAAGCCGTTCTGCAGGATGCCGCCACTCGAAACCTTCATCGTCGACTGGATTTCGAAGAAGTTGCCAGGCAGCCAGGCATCGAGGTCGAACAGGCTGATGTTGTCGCCGCTCACCTTCACGGTAGCGTTCTGGTAGGCACTGTTGGCCACGGACCAGCTGCCGCTATCGGCGAACATGCCGGTCACGGTATTGGGCGCGTAACTCGCGCTGCGCAGCACATCGCGCTGCGTGCCCGGCGTGTTACCAGCCTGCGGGTCAGTCGGTGCGCCGGTCTGGGCGTGCCAGGCCGCATCCTGTTGCAGCACCAGACCGAGCTCGCCGGCCGGCTCGCCGTTGCGGCTGGGGATCGGGTCGTTCGCCTTGGTCGGCGCCGGCGGCAGCGCACCATTGTTCAGGTCGGAGTAGCGCGTGGCGTCGACGCCGTCGCTCAGCGACTCCGCATACAGGAAGTGATGCAGGAACGGCTGCATGGTACGACTGACCGTCGCCATGCCGAACTCCGAGAACGGCACGAGATAGCTGTTGTACTCGCCGACCCAGTCGATGAGCCGATCGCCGCCCGTGTTGGCGATCAGAACGTCCTTGCCGGCACCGCCGTAGGCCCGATCCTCGTAGGTCGGCGCGGTCTCCGGGACGTTGTTCAACCCATTCGCGGTCGTCAGGTCGTCGTCCGCATTGAGCAGGTCGTTGCCCCAGCCGCCATAGGTGTGGTCGCGGCCCGTGCCACCGACGATCCAGTCGTTGCCGTTGTCACCGAAGATATCGTCGTTGCCGTCGTCGCGGACCGGCCCGTACGTCACGGACTGGTTCTGGTTGCCCGGCGTCGTACCGCCCGGCCGCAGGACACCCTCGGTCTGGTCGAAGTTCAGGAACCACTCGAGGCCGGACCCCGTGCTGCTGGCGGTCCCATCCGCTTTGAGGAGAATCTTCCGCATCGGATTGTTCTCATCGTACAGCGCGAACTCGCCCGTACGGTTCGCGATGTGCGGATGGGTGAACTTGCCGTCCGGATCCGTCGGATTGAAGCGCAGCGCGTCGCCGGGGTTGTACGGATGGTAGTAATCGGTCTCGGCGATGCCGTTCAGATCGAGGAAGCTGTCCTGCGTCTGCGTGTAGGAGAGCTTCAGCGCCTCGGCTCCCGACACCGAATCGTCGCCGGAGCCGCCGTGGATCCAGTCGCTGCCCAGGCCGCCAAAGATGATGTCGTCGTTGTGCCGATGCGTCTTTCCATCGCTTGCGGCCGCGTTGTTCTTGGTGCCGGCGACCGAGAACTCGTCGGCGGTCCCGTTGAAGGTCGGATCGGAGCTGAACGGCGTCAGATCGACGGTCTTCTTCAGGGCACCGCTCACATTGATAGTGTCGGTCTGCATGTTGCCCGGCGTGAAGATGTACTCGTTCAGCGCGTTGCCGTTGCTGTACTTCGGATCGGCGTCGCTGGAAAGCAGCGGCGCGATGCCGAATAGCGGTTCGCCCACGCTGACCAGATAGGTCGCATTAGCCGAATCGGCGCTCAGGCTGTTGCGGCTGGTGAAGATGCGGCCGTCGTCGCCGATGATCCCGTCCGAACCGGTACCACCGGAGATCCAGTCGTTACCATAGCCGCCGATCAGATCGTCGTCCTGGCCTTCGCCGTACAGCCAGTCGTCACCCTTGCCGGCATAGATGAAGTCATCGCCGGATTCGCCATGCAGCTCATCGGCTGCACCGATATCGGATGGCTGGTGCACGGGGTCGAAATCGACGCCGCCCGGCGTATAGTCGAGCAACCGGTCGACCCGCGGGATGATGCGCACGAAACCGACCGCGCTGTTGTAATTGTCGTAGTTGAACGACAGGAAGCCATTCAGCGTCTGGACCGGGTTGCCCGCCTGCGTGACCGTGCCGGCGATGACCAGCGCGCCGACCGGTGGCGCAACCTGGCCCTTGATGCCAACCAGGCGGATGACGTCGCCGTTGTCGCCGACGATCGAATCGGAGTCGTTGGCATGACCATTCGGCGTCGTTGCAATCAACGAGTTGCCGTCGATCGTCGCGTCGCCGATCGCGTTGCGCGCGATGGCGCGGCCGGAACCACCGAGGATCAGGTCAGAGCCGTCGGGCCGCTTGGCCGGCGAATTGAGATTGAACAGATCGGAACTGCCGCCGATCAGGTCATCCTGGTTCTGGTTGCCGAACAGGATATCGTTGCCGCCGCCGCCTTCGATGTAATCCTGGCCGTCGCCTGCTCCATCGAATGACGGACGCAGGAACAGGGCATTGTTGGCGTCACGGAACGGATTGCCGGCGATGTTTCCAGCGACGTTGAGGACGCCGACCCGCCCGCCGATCGCGGTGGAGTAGCCGGCGGTGCCGTCACCATTGTCGATCAGCGTGTGGGATACGTACTCGATCGAGCCGTCGCCCTGCGTCACGTCGTTACCCATCTCGCCGAAGATCATGTCGTCAGCCGCGCCGCCGGCGATGTAGTCGTTGCCGTACGAGCCCGCGGGAGCCAGAACGGTGTCGTTCCCGTGGTCGAACAGGGTGATCAGGTAGTCACCCCAGCTGCCATGGCCGCGCGGATCGGCTTGCGGCAGACCATTGGCGTAATCCAGGCCGGCAGCCAACGCGTCGGTGCTGAGGCCGGTGCTGTAGATCTGCGTACCTGAAAGCGTCTCGAACCGCCCGTTGCGGAAGTCGCCAAGATGTGTCGTCCGGTTGAGCGCGACGTTGTCGCCGAACACGAGGTCGCGGCCGTTCTCGCCGTCGATCGAGTCGTTGCCCATCCCGCCGATCAGGATGTCTTCGCCGCCGTTGCCGAAGATCGTATCGTTGCCGCCGTACTGCCGCGACTGGCTGACGATGGTGCGGGACAATAGCGTCGTCTCGATGCGCTGCGGCGTGAGCAAGACCGGCTTGGTGGTATCGCGCCAGCCGGAGGTGGCCTGGCCGATGTCGCCCAAGTCACCGAAGATCACGTCGTCATAGTCGCCGAATGCATCGGTTGCCGTCGATCCCGGCGCGTCGCCGTAGATCAAGTCATTGCCGCCGTCGGTAACGTTGTCGAGCACCGTGGTGCCGCTGTTGCCCGCCGTCTGGGCCACGTTGAGCACGCGCGTGATGACGTCGACGTTGAAGCCGGAGTCGCCGTAGATGTGGTCGACGCCGCGCTGGCCGATGATCGTGTCGTTGCCCGACCCGCCGGCGAGATGATCGCCGGCCTGGCTGCCGATGATCGTATCGTCACCCTTGCCGCCATAAGCCGTGATACCGACTGTCGGCAATTGCCCGGCCGGAACGTCGCCGAACAGGTTGTGTGCGTCGATCACGTCGTTGCCGGCGTACCTGTACTCGTTGGCCAGCGGGAACACGTAGAAATCGGCGTTCTGACCAAGCCTGTTGCGTTCGACGATGGTGCGCGTGAGCGTGGGCGTCGAATTGCCGTTGTTGGTCAGCGTCAGGAAGGCGGGCTTCAGGTCGAACATGAACAGCGTATCGACCTTGGTGCCCTGCCCGGAGATGATCGCCTGCTCCGGACCTTCTTCGACAACGCTGTTCAACGGATCCAGCGTCAGCACATTCGCCGTCACGCCGACGACCTTGAATACCTGCTTGTTACCGGGACCGGGATTCGCCGGCGAGAACGGCGAGTTGGTGTCGTCGGGCGTGCCGTACACGGCAATGTTCTTGCCGGCCGTAAAGCCATCGGCGATCCAGCTGCCGCCGTCATTCCGGGTGATAGTGTCGCCGCCAGCGTGCTTCGCGAACGTTACGCTATACTGCGAACCCGCAACCGCAACCGCGCCGACGTCAGCGGCGATACGCGCGCCTTCGGTAATCGTCGGCGCTCCCGGATCGGCCAGTGTCGTCGGAATGACGCTGTTCTTGACCTCCAGGGTCAATGTATTCGCAGTGACGTCCACGAGCGTGAAGTTGACATTGTTGTAGGTGGTCAGCGACACCGAGATCGTCTGGCCCTTTGCGAAGCCTTCAGTCAGCCAGCTGCCGCCGTCAAGCCGCGTAATGGTGTCGCCGCTATTGGCGCGGGCAAACGCGACCTGGTAGGACCCGCCGATGGCGATCAGGCCTTCCGGCACGAAGCCTGGGTCGAACACGCCCTGCCCGGGCTGCAGCTTGATCGTGCCGCTGTTCCACTCCTTGATCGTGTGGTTGCCATTCGCGAATGTCGTGAAGGCGGGCGTCAGATCGCTCAGGATCAGGGTGTTATAGACCAGCGGGTGGGCTGGGTCGGTCCTGGTGAGTGTCTTCACATTGCCAATCGGCGTGCCGTCGATCGTAATGAGGCCGTCGACCAGGAAGCGGGTCAGATCGGTGCTGCCGTTCCAATCGCCGGTCGTGCGCTTGATGACGCCGAACGTACCTTCCAGGGTCGTAAACGTCGAGAATTCGAGACCCAAGCCGGCGATCTCGGGGTTGGCCTGGCCCAGGGACGGCGTCCCCATGACGAATTGCACGTTGTCCATATGCGGCTGCGGCTTGTTGCTGAACTTGCCGAGCGAGGAGGCCTTGTCGGCCTTGCCGTTGTACCAGATACCATCCTGCGTCGTGTCGCCGTAGACGACCAGCGGCGCATCGACGTTGACCGTCATCGGGGCCGCAAAGATGGGCAGCCCGACGGCGCCCTTGACGAGCAGCGTGTCGCCGGCAACGCCGCCGGAGCTCTGGTCGAAGCCTGTCACCAGGAAATTGCCACTGATACCGATCGTCACGGGCTCGGTGCCGGCCGTAGGCACGACCGTGTTGACTGCCGTCAGGGTGAGGGTCGAGTCCGTCACGCTCCTGATCGTGAAGTTGCCGTTGTTGGTCAGATTGCCGTTGGTGCTGGTCGTACCCGAGAGCACGATCGTCTCGCCGGCCATGAAGCCGTCCGATATCCAGCTTCCGCTGCTGCGCGTGATCGTGTCACCGTTGGCATTGCGCGCAAATGCGACGCCGCCATACGTCCACTCACCGGTAATGGTGATCTGCTGGCCGACCGCAAACGCGCTGTCGCCTACATGGTCCGAAGCCCAACCGTGACCATCCGACCGGGTGATGCGGTTGGTCGTTCCTTGCGGATCGCCGGCGAGAGCCGCCGCGACGGTGTTGGTGCCGTTGATGTATTCAGTCGTGCCGTTGACATTGATCGCATCACCACCGATGCGGATGACCGCCACCTTCTGGATCGCAGGCAGCGCTGTCAAATCGCCGCCCGTGAGCTTCAGCTTCGTGCTGGTGGGATCGTCGGTCACGAACCACACGCCCGGCTGTCCGTCGATGGCGATCGCCTGGCCCTTGGCGAAGCCGTCGGCAATCCAGCTGCCGCTGCTGCGCGTCAGAGACTTCGCCGCGACAGTGAACGGACCGGACACCACGTTACGGCTGGTCACGGCCACGGTGCCGAGAAGACCAGTCGCGGGGGTCAGCGTCGTGCTGCCAAGAAGCAATGCACTGCCGTAGCCGGTGCCGGACGGCGTGCTGGCGTTGTCGAACCCAAGGACCGTGGCATTTCCGACACTGCCGTTGGACAGCGAGAACGACACTTGCTGCCCGGCCGCGAAGCCGAGATTGTCCCAAGACAGTCCGTCGCGACGGATGATGCGATCCGCCTGAACGTCGAAGGCGCTGGTCACCTGCAGCCAGTCGGTCACGGAAATCGTGCCGGTGGCATTGGTCCGAACCGTCAGTGCGGGGGCCCCATTGGCGCCGAGCAGAACCAGGATGCTGCCGGGCTTGAGGTCCTGATCGAGGATCGCAGTAATCGTGTAGGAACCGGTGACGGAGCCGCCAACCGTGTCGACGCTCAGCATGACCTGCTGGCCAACCGCGAAGCCGGCATCCACCCACGAGCGACCGTCCGTGCGCTCGAGCGTGCCGATCTTGCCGCCCAGGCTCGGCGTGATGTTGAAGGCGTTGCTGGGCGCAATGCCGGCCGTCATCTGGATCGGCGCGTTGCCGCCGCCATGCACGGTGGTGAGACCGCCGTGTTCGGAGACCAGCCCGATCGTGCCATCGGCGTTGTGATCCGGGCCCGGAATCAGCGTGCTGTTGATGTCCAGCCGGTCGTTGCCCGAGCCGAGGAAGATGTTCACCGACTCGATCGTCGAATGGCTTGCGTCGGTGCTGAATTGATGCGTGACCGGATCGACGACGATAGATCCGTAGCTGATGCCGCCGGGATACTTGACAGACTCGCCGAACGGCGCCGGTGCCCCCGCCAGCAACTTGCTGAAGTCGAGCGTCCCGCCCATCTCGAAGCCCGACAGGGCCGTCGAGGTCAGCGTGCCCGTATCGTTGGCGACTGTACCGTCGTTGTAGATGTTGAGGACGTCGATCGATTGCGTTTCCGGGGGCTGCGGCGGGATGTTGAAGAGCGGCCCATTGGCCTCGCCCGGCAACAGCACGGCCTGCACCAGCGAGCGGTCGGCCGCAGTGGTGCCGCCTTCAACCGCCAGCGGGCCGCGAATGCCATCGAGCCGGTGCGCAACCTTCGGGAAGGCGCGGAAGTTCTCGTGACCCGGCTGGATGTCGAACCACGGGTCTGCGATCAGCTGAACCGTGACCTGCTGATACCAATTGCCGGTGTCGGGATAGCTCGCATCGGGCTTGGGCGGGCTGGGCGGCGTATAGGTCACGCGCGCGGCCATCTGGATGACCGTGACCGGAACGTTGTTTCCGTTGCCGCCGAGCGATCCGCTGTAGAGGCCCGATGCCGGGTGGTCGGTCAGCACCAGCATATCGAGTTTGTCCGGCGTGGTGCCGGTGATGAGATCGATCTTCTCGATCTTGTCGCCGCCGATGCCCTTGATCTTGATCAGTTCGCCCTCGAAGAAGCCGCTGTCGAGCCAGCTTGTGCCGTCCTTGCGGACAAGCACGTCCAGCATCTTTCTGATGCTGACGTTCTGGTACGACGGGCCCGCGCCCGGGATGCCGCTGAGGGTCAGTTGCGAGTCGCTCACCCCGGTCACTGTAAATGCCGTCCCCAGGGGGCTCTGGTCCGCCTGGAGAATGGTTATCACCTGCCCAATGGCAAAGTTGTCGTTCTTGAAGCTGCCGACATCGTTGCGGGTGATGACGTTGCCCGACACGCTGATATTGCCGGTGAAGAGCTGGAACGGAACATTCGTGACGCTGTAGTCGACGTTTCCAGTGTAGCGACCGCGTTCGACGACCATATCGACCGCCACGGTCTTGTTGTCGTCGGTATTGTACGTGCCAAAGGCTGTCGGCAGCACAGCGCCGCCGGCATCCGATAGACGGATGGTGCTCGCGGTGACGGCGTCATTTGCCGAATCGATCGTATAGAAGCCGCTCGGCGAATTGATATCGCCGTTATCAAGTCCGACGATGCCGGTGCCTTCGATCCGGATGCGCTGGCCGGGCAGGAAGCCGTCGCCGATGAAGCTGCCAGTCTCGGAACCGCTGGCGCGCGTGATGATGACCGTGTGCGCATCGACGCTGGTCACCGTGATGTTGCCGGTGAAGAGCTGCACGGGCTGGAGTCCACCCGTTTCCTGCAGACTGACCCGTCCGCCCGTCACCAGGTCGGTCTGTCCATCCGTTACCACATCGACGTTGACGTCGGACTTCGGCGGGCTCTGCAGGCGCATCGTATAACTATCGCCCGGCCCCGGCCCGTCCGAGGTCGTGCCAGCAGTGACAAGCGTCCGGCCGGCGCTCTCCAGCAGGAACACACCGGCTGTCTCGTCGTCCAACACCTTGGCGTAGATCGGCGTATCGCTGCTGAACGCCGCGTTCCTGTATGCCGTGTTCGTTGTCGATGCGAGACCGTCCAGGTTGACCGTATTCAGGAACACGCCGCCCGTGAAGGTCGGGATGGTGTTCAACAGAGTCTTCAAGGTCAGCGTCGTCTCGGTTGCCGCGGTAATGAGATATGCGCCGGCGTTCGGACCACCGGAAATGGTGATCTTGTGGCCAACCGAGTAACCATCGGTCAGCCAATCGGCGCCGAGATCCGCCGCATCCAGACGGCTGACCGTGTTCCCCGCGAAGGTGAGGTTCAAAGACTGGTCGACATAGATCGAGTGCACGATCGTCGTGTTGTGCGGATCCTCGACCTGGCCATCGTTCACGGCGGAGGCTGTGATGATGACGGGGCTGTTCCAGTTGCCCGAACTGAACGTGAGGTAATAGACGCCCGAACGGACGCCGAACTGGTCCAGGCCCACTCCGAACCGCCCGTCGGACGAGCTCAGCGTCATCCGGCTGTCCTGCGGCTTCAGCGCAATGGTGACCGAGCCGCCGACCGGCTGGTTCTCGAGCTCGACGGCATAGAGGTCGGTGACCTGGGTGGTTGCGTCGCCCTCGAGCACGATCGTGTTGTTATCGCTCGGGTGGTTGAGATACTTCGCCGGATAAAGCGCCAGATTCGTCGTCGTCGGATCCAACTGCGTGATCAAGATGCCGGGCTGGTCGTTGTCGTGAATCGTTACTTCGACATTGCGCACGATCGCATGGTCGAAGGAGGCATCGTCGCTGAGGACGCTGTGGCTCGTCACCACCGTCCGCACGCCTTCCGGCCGGTTGTCATCAACCGCCATCAGGTGGACCAGATGCTCGTGTGCCTTGTCCCAGTTGGTGTCGTCGAACACCAGGACAATGGACCGCGCCGGGACGTGAATGAGTGTTCCGTTCAGGTAGATCTCGCGGTCGTAGTTCGCTGCCGCAATCGATCCGACGTTCGAATCGTCCTCCGCCAACAGCATGCTGTCGCCGGGCGGCAGGCCATTTGCGTCGAGAGGAGCCAGGCCATTGCCGAGCTCGTCCAGGATATCGCCCGAGTGGAGCAGCCCGTCCTTCACATGCTCTTCCTCGGGCGGCATCGCCGCCGACACGGTGACGTACACGTGTGTGCCGTGGACCGGCGCGTGTTGCAGGTAGACGCCGTAGACGTCTTGCGTGCCGCTCTCGCTGATGTCGGTGAAACCACGGCTGGCATCGCCAAGCACTTCCTCGTCGATGATCACCTGCCCCTGGTTGGGCCGGGCAACACTGAGGTCAATGCCGTCGGCGACCAGACCGTCATAGGTCGAGTCGTCCGACGTTGCGCGGTTGTTCACCATTCCGCTGGTGCCTTCGATGTCGCGCGACACCACCGGCCCGGTGACGTCACCCGCGACGTTCATCGTGTCGTTGCCGAGGCCGCCGATGACCCGTGTCGCCACACCCGGCTGCGTGCTCAGCACATCGATGATGTCATCACCCTCGAGCGCATCGACTTCGAGAACCTCGATGTTCTGGTAGGTAACAGTCAGACCGGCACCGAAGATGCCCTTTTCGGTAACGACGATGTGGTCGGCAAATTCAGTGCCGAGGATCACCAGCTTGTCGAAGCCGTTGCCGCCGTCGACCGAGACCGGCGCGTTGATGTTGTACTCGACCTGGTTGGCACCGGCGCCCGTCCGGATGGCCGTCTCGGCCGCCGTCGAGAAGCCCCTGGTGAGCTTGGGCTTCGCGATCTCCTGGACCGGATCGACCCAGACGATGTCGCCCGTGACTGGGTTGGTTTCGGCCAATGCAAAGGCCCGGACCGTGAAAAGATCGTTGCCGTCGTCGCCCTCAAGGCGCAGCGGCGACTGATTGCTGTAGACGGTGAATGTGTCATCCCCCGTGCCGCCCTCGGCCACCAGCGGCGAGGTCGCACCCGCAGAGAGCCAGCCGCGCGTCGTGGCGACCGTTCCATAGATGCTTTGCGGCGTGAGCGAATTGACCAGTTGCGGGAACTGATCGTAAGGCGTCACGACCGAGCCGCCGAGCGTGTTGCCGAGCGGCGCGGGCGAATGGATGCTGCCGTCGCGCTGATAGCCGTAGATCTGTCCGACCTGGAACGAGTCGTTGTCAGCCCCGCCATCGAGCGTCGTAATCGCGGCATTGTCATCCACGGCGAAGTAGTCATTGCCGCCCTGCCCGAACACCATCAAGCGACCGTTGATCGAGCTGTCATAATTGATGCGCTGAACGCTTTGCGACCGAATGTTCGGACCATTGTTCGGATCCGAGACTTGCGCCTGGCCGAGGTTGCTCACATGCAACAGCGCCACGAACGCCGAGTCGTCGGCATAGAGCACTGGCCGGTTCGCAGTCTCCTGGGCGATCCCGGTCGTACGGCGCAGCAGGAACACGTCGTCGAAGCCCTTGTTGGCCCCGCGATAGTCGGCGCTCGTATCATTGGCCGCGTTGTCGTCGCGGCCATACACGGACAGGCTGTCGACCCCGTCGGCGGCAGCACCGGTATCGAGCACGTTGACCACGTAATTGCGGACGTCGCCGTGCGTTCCGGTGGAGTTGATCACATAGGTATCGGAGGCCGATTGGCCGTCGAGCGTCAGCGTGTCGCCCGTTTCGACGCCGGTCTGCGTCTCCTGGGTGATGATCATCGACTGCAGCTGGTTGACGATGAAGAAGTCTTCGCTGTCGCCTCCCGGAGCCACCTTGTTGTTCTTGACCTTCGTGGTGACCGTCTCGGCCCTCACGAAATTCACCGCGGACAGCGTCAGAACTGTCGCCGTCACGTTCAGAACCGTAAAGCTGCGGTTGTTCGGATCGTCCGCCAGCCCGGTGTCGACCGTGACGATGTCGCCGATCGCGAAGCCGGCCCATGTCCCGGCCGCCGCACTAATCGTGTCGCCGCCGGCATTTTGCGCAAATGTCATCGATGCGGTGACATTGATGATCTGCGTTGGCGTGTTGCTGCCGAAGGCACGGGTCTTGCCGCCGGAATAATCCGACATCTTCCCGGCATTGCCGACGCCGAAATTCGTCGTAAAGCCGCCGTCGGGAATGACTTGGACGTTTCCACCACCCGGGATTGACGAGGTGGCGGTGCCGCTCTCGCCGCCAAGGAACGTTTCGTCGAAGTAGATCTGGTCGGTGTCGGCGTTGCCGAAGATGCGGGTCAGGTAACCACTTGCAGTCGGGCCGTGCGCGATGACGCCATGCAGGTGCATGACGGTGCCGTAGTTGAGATCGCCGAAATCGAGATTGGCACCGCTCGTCCGGGCGAAGTCGCCGTAGATGTCGACGTTATTGCTGGCCAGGATCTGCGAGTTGATATCCGTCGTAATGTTGTCGGCAATCCGGAGAAGGATCGAGCCGTTGGCTGCGTTGACGAGGCCATGAGCAACCTGCTCGGTCGCGCCCTCGAGGAAGAGTACCGGCCCTGACGCCAGCAGATTGAAGTCTTCGCCCTGCTGGGCGCTCTCGCGGACCGTAAAGCGGACATTGCCGACACCCGCGGTCCCGAGCGACTGCAGCAGCACGACCTGCGCATCGCGCGCGAAGAAGCTGCCCGTGGTCGGCAGGGTCTCGGTCAGATAGATACTGCCGGTAGCCCGCGCCCCGATCGTGCCGTAAGCGTAGGCCTGCGAATCGATTTCCAGGTCGTTATTTCCGTTGGCCTGCGGGTCGGTGATGTCGCCACCCGTGGTCTCGCCAATGTTGCCGCCGTTGGCGAACAGGTTGATCGTGTTCCCGATCACGTTCGCTGAATCATCGCCGCCGACGCCGCCACTGCGGTCCACGAGCGAGCCCGCAACCGACGTGAGTGCGACGTCACCCTTGGTCTGGATGATATCGATCTTCATGTCCCCAGCGGTTTCCGTCAGGAACACGCCATAAGTCCCGGCACCAGCCGGGTCGAACGGCGGTGACAAGTAACTGAACGGCGCCGTATCGGAGGCGATGTCGGTCGCATTGATCACGCCGAGCACGAGGCCGTCGGAATCGACGTTGACCTCGAGGAAATTGCCCGGCGTTCCGATGCCGCCACGGCCGGACTTGTCGTCGGTGTCGCCGATCAGATTATTGCCGGCCGTCATAGTGATGTTGTTTGCCGCGGTGACGTCCGCGGTAGCCAGGATCGGAGAGATGCCGTCATCGAGCGCGTCGATGATCGCCGCCGGCGAGTTCAGCGTCACATTCGCCAAAGTCGAGCGAATCTCGCCAACCCGCAGGTCGCCGGTCTTTTCGGCGATGGTGATATCGCCGTTCGTCAGCACATCGATATGGTGAACATCACCCGGATCGGCGGCCGCACCGCCAACGATCTCGGTGATGCCGTAGACGTTGATGATGTACGGGCTGGCCGAGTTCGCATCCGCCGCCGCGACGATGATGTTCCGCTCCGACGTGATGCCGGCGCGGTAGAGAGCTCCCACACCGTTGAGTGCTCGGATGTCGTAGGTGCTGTCGATATGCGTGGCCCCCGCACCTGCGTTCGCGAACAGGCCCATGTTGAGATCGCCACCGTCGGTGCCATCCGGCGTGTCGAAGAAGGTGTGGTGCAGCTCGCCCGGGAAGCCCGGTCCGCCTGGATAGATGACGTCGACACCGCCGATCTTCCCGGCCGGGGTGCCCGTGTAGGTCACGACGCTGACGTCGGTCTCCTGAACGCTGCCCCTGAGCAGAAGGTCCGCATTGCCCGACGTGTTCACCGCATCGACGATGACATTGTACGTCACGTCTGGATTGGACACGTCCTGTCGCACGTGGTTGGCCGTGTCGCGCAAGCGCGCCTTGACGTCGAGATAGGCGTTCCCCGCAGCGCTCGGAGTGCCGTCGGCAACGACGGTAAATCGCTGAGCCGGCGTGAGCGTATGCGAATTGGTCAGCGCGCCGACCGACGTGATGTCGACGACGGCGCCAGGCCCGTCCTTGAGGACCTGGGCGAGCTGCAGGCTCAGACCATCATCCGACACGATGGCGTAATAGTACTGGCCGCTGACCAGCCCACCGAGCGGGGTCGCCGACTCGTACTTCACCAGTTCTCCCGTAAAGAATTGGTGCTGGCCGAGCGTGATCGAGTTGTCGGCGACGCTGACGCGTGCGCTCAGGAACGCGGTTGGTGCCGGCACGGTCCCGCTGTCGACGACGTCGACATTGATGCGGTTCGCGGAGGTTCCGATATTCCCGTTGTGTGCCTCGAGGTCAAGGATATTGGTCCGGATCAGCGAGCCGGGGTCGCTGTCATTCACGCGATTGTTGGTCGAGAGAATGTCACCGTCAGCAACGGTCACTCGCGTCGTACCGATCGGATTTTCTATCACGCCGTTCAGCGTGATGCTCGGCGGGTCGTCATTGGTATTTTCGATATCGATGAAGGTGGGTGCCACGTCGCGCTTGATGTTGAAATCCAACGTCCGCGATTTCGTGTTCGAGACGTCGACGATCGGATCAACCGTGGTGTTGACCACCTTGATGCCGTTGACGATCAAGTTCTTCTTTGAATTGTTGATGATCTCGACCTTGCTGAAGGTATCGCGGAAGGTCCAGGTGCCGGGGCCGGCGCTGTTCAGGATTGCGCTGTTGTCAACGTTGCCCGTAGCCAGATAGGCCTGACCGGGATCATCGTTGACGATGTTGTCGACCGTGATGTTGTTGCTGCCGTCATAGGCCGGGTCGTCGATATTCTGAGACGCGATGTTCAGCAGATGAAGGTTGACGATCTTGGAGATATTGCCGTTTTCGTCGATCTCCAGCTGCGGCGACTTCCCGGACAGGATCAGCACGTTGGCGCTGAAGTCGATGACAGGTTCGACGTGCCTCTGATTGTCGGGAGAGTCGGACCCGTCGACTGCCAGCGAACGCAGGCTCGTATCGTTGGGTGTGTTGACGTGAATGTCGCCGTTTTCGGCGCTGACGAACAAGGCCAGGTGATTGTACTGGCCGCCGCCGACATCCTTGTCCTCCAGGGCCGGATCGTTCGACGGATCGCGCGGTCCAGCCGTGATCAGCGAGGCGGCCTCCGTCAGAATCTTCGAATTGAGCGTCGTGTGATTGACGGAATCCGCCGAGACGTAGCCGAACAGGCCGGTTGCCCGCGCGAAGGAATCCGCAGTGGTACTGATAACGTCAGGCGGGACAGTGCCGGGGGCGTAGCGCGTGACGAGATCGACGCCTTCGTAGCCGGTAATCGCACCATGATCCTTGAGCGTGACGTCCGCATTCTGGCTCGAATGGACCGTTGCATCGGCCGTTCCGATCGCGACAAGTCCGCCGCCCTCGCCGTCCGCCCGCGCATAGACGTCCAGCTGCGTGATCTTCGCCGCCACGGATACGGTACGCCCCGCAAGCGACGAGGCCACGTCGATGAGCGCCGTGGTATTGCCATTGTTCGTCACATCCGCATCGGCATTTCCGTCGCCGCCGATCCCGACGCCGGTCGCATCTGCGCTCGTATGCTGGAAGGACCGCGACTCCGCCTTCACCACCGCGTTGTTGCCGGCCAGGACGTCGGCACCGCCCTTGATGGATACGGTGGTGTTGTATCCGATGGTGGAGTCCACGCTGGAGACCGCTACGCCGACCAGCCCGCCCGTGATGGTGCGACCGCTGTTATCGGAATTGTTCTGGTCAAATGCAGACAGAATGAAGTTGCGCCCGGCGACCAAATGGCTGCCGGCATCCACATAGGCGTCGCTGGTGACGTTTTGCGTGCTCTTGGACGGGGCGATGCCGATACCGATCAATCCACCGCCCGCGTTCGTGCTGGCAGCGGTCGATGAGGTCGTCGACGAGCTGGTGATTGTGATGTCGTGACCGGCCCGCATCAGGTCAGAATGGACATAGCTTCTGACGGTCGGATCATTGTTGATGGTGGCATTGTTGAACTGGACGCTGACAGCTCCACCGCCGGAGCTGTTCGACTTCGCCGACGAGGTCCCATCGCCAGAAGGCGGCGAAGTCACGTTCAGAGGAACGCCGCCCGGCCCGGTCAATTTCTGACCGCCGCCGATATCGCCGGTCGACGTAATATCGAGTCTCAGGAACTGCGCACCTGCACCGGTGCCAAGGTCGATCGCTTCGTGGCCGATTTGATGATTGTTCGTTGCCAGCGGCTGCGCCGCCAGCGTCAATGCCGGCCCGCCCTGGGTGAGCGACAGTCCAAACGTAGTGGCGTCGTTTAATCCGTCCTTGATGACGAACAACGTCTTGCCGTCGAGGCTTACGCCATCTCCGGTCATCGGCAAGTCGTTGACCTTGATCAGGCTCTGGATCGTGCTGTTGCCAATCGTCTTGGTGAACGCGCCGTTGGTGACCTGATTTGACACGGTGAGCTTGAGCGTCGTTCCGCTGACCCCGCCCGCGGCAATCGTATAAGTGCCGTTGTTGTCGCCCGCCCCCCTGATCGTGATCTGCTGGCCTGCCAGGAATCCGTGGTCAGCCCAATTGTACCCAGCCGCCGTAATGGTATCCCCGCCGGCATTCTTGGCGAACGTGAGACCGAGGGTCGGATCGCCCGCAATTGCGATCTTGCTGCTGTTCACCGTCGTCGAGACGTTGGAGACGGCAGCAACGGTGTTGAACTCCGTCAGCGTCAGGGTGTTCGCGCTGACACCGTTGGCGGCGATATGATAGGTGTGAGAATTATTACCCCCGCCGCCGATAATCGTGATCGTCTGCCCGCCCTGGAACCCACGATCGAACCAGTTTTGCCCGGCGCCCGGCGCGGTATGGAATGTGATCGTGTCGCCGCCGCCATGCTGCGCGAAGTCGAGATTGGCAGTCGCGGTCGCGCCGAGCTGGATCGTATCGGTCCCGGTGCCACCGGGATTCAGTATGAGATAGGTCTGGCCGTTCTGCAGTCCCTCGATGACCTTCGCCGGTCCGTTTAAGGCCGTCGCGCTGTACCTGACGGAATTGTTGAGGCCGAAGTGCGGGTCGGCGACGACACCCGTCGACGGATCGACGAACTGTATGTTGTCCTTGCTCGTGTCGGCAGTGAGCGTGGCAACGTTGTTGATGTCGCCGAGCAATGGGTCGTGGTAGCTCGTCAGGCTGCCGTCGACATCGACCTGCCGGGTATTGAACGTGAGCGACGGCGGCGCGTGATAGGTGACGGCCTCGCCATTCGTGAAGCTGTTTGCCAACGAAATCTCGTTGCCAGTGATCGTGGGCGTGAACGTGGTGAGATGCAGCCCGCCGCTCGGATCGTAGTCAAGTAGCTTGATGCGGTTCGCATCGAGCGCCAGCACCCAATAGGTGCTGCCATCAGCCAATCCGTCGACGGACGTGGACGGATGGTCGGGATCCGTACCCTTGGTGTAGATGACCTTCTCGCCGGTCTTCAGGTTGTGCGGCGCATCGAACGTGATGATGTCCGTGGCGGGATCGATCGACGTCGCGCCGTTGAAGATGGCGCCGAGGGAAACATGGTCCTGGTCATCAACGATGACATTGTATTCACGGTACTCCTTGTCGTTCGGTGCCGGCAGCCCTGTGCCAACGGTACCCTGCAGGCCACCGACGGCTGCCTGGTTGTTGTTGTCGTAGGCAACGACGTCACCGTCGCTCAGGCCGTGGTTCGTGACCGTCAGCGAGTTGGATCCGTCATCACTGTGGGTGATGAGGTAATCCGGCACTTGACCGAAATTCGGCTCCGCAAGAGCGGTAACAGCGATATTTCCGAGTGGACCGGCTTCGGTCTTCGCCGACTGGATATAGGCCGTCACCGCAGGAACCACCGAGGTGTCCGACTGGGAGCCGCCAATCACGATACCGCCCACCGCGACACCCTTGGTCACGGCGTCGCCCTCCGGATGCTCGGTTGCGGAGACCGTGATGTTGGAACTCGCACTGATGACGCCGGTGGTATCGATATAGGCCTGCACGACCGGCTTGATCGTCGCGTTCGAGTAGTTGAAGCCGGCCGCGAAAAGACCGCCGGTGACGGACTGCGACTTCGCACTGGCGACATCGCTCGACTCGGCCGTGACGTCGAGCGTCGAGGCGCCCGCGGTCTCCGACGGCCCCTTCACTTCGCCGTCGAGATGAGCCTTGATCTTTCCTTCCGTATGCGCACCGGAGATCGTGATGCCGATACCGGCCACGCCGCCGGCAATACCCGCGGCGTCCGCCACGGCATTGCTGTTGCCATCCGCGGTCAGCTTGACGATTCCAGTGTTGTCGATGTCCATGCCGGAACCGACGGACGCCGTGATGGTCGGGCTATCCGTGGCGTCCGCGACGGCGCCTGATATTCCAATGCCGCCCAAGGCCGCAGTGAAGGAGGTCGCAGTTGCGCCGTAGCCATCCGGCCGCGTGACCTGGGCTTGAATGGTCAGGTTCTTCCCGACGAAGGTGCCGTCGTTGCCATTGCCGAGCGTGGCCGTCACGGTCGGCTCCAGGTCCGCGATCGCGAATGCCGCACCGCCGGCGAACGCGCCCGTAGCGTCGCCTTCGGCCGTCGCGTCGACATTGCCCTTGAAGGTGGCCGAAATCAGCGATTCACCCGTGACCTTGATGTCGGCGCTGCCGACGATCGCGCTGACATTCGGCTTAACGGTCATGAAGCCGAAGTTGATAGTGGCGCCAGCTGCGACGCCGCCCGCAACGCCGAGAGTGTGGACGGTGCCGATGACTTCGGAATCAGCCGACACGGTGAGATTACCGACGGTTTCCGACTGACCGATCTGGACGTCATCGCCGATCGAAGACGAGGTTGAACCATTCACGGTTCCCTGGGTGAAGCTGGCGCCCACACCGACCGCGCCAACCGAGATACCACCCACGTTGAGGACGAGATTCTGCTTGCTGTAGGACGTTACGGATACGGCGTCCGCCTTGACGATCGTGGAGCCGTCGCCGATCGAGGCGCTGCTCGTGCTGTCATCGTTGACGATTGAAACCGCTGCACCAATGCCGACGAGTCCACCCGAGAAGGCGAAAGCCGTTATCGGCAGATTTTCGTCCAGGTGGGAACGCACAGTGATGGCGCCGTCGGCCGAGAGCGTGCCGCCGGCCGATGCCGTGACGTTCGAGTGGACATTGCGAACGCTGACACCCGCACCGGCACCAACGACGCCAACGGCCACGCTGCCTGTTACCGTCGTCAAATGCAGTTCTTCCGTCGCCTGCACGTCAATGGCGCCGCCGGCGGTGACCGAGGTGCTGCCGCCCTCAATGATCGCGGACGTACCGCTGGGAGGCGGAGTTGTGAGCTTGGCCTGGGCCTTGTCGCTGAGCTTGCTGGACGTGATATTGCTTTGGGCGCTGTCGGTGGCGGTGCTGATGCGGCTCCCGGACTTACCCTGCTGGTTCACGTGACTGTTGTCCATGGTGTCCGAACCCATGGACGTGCTCTTGTCCGCGTTGTCCTGGGCATCCTGGTCCGCGGTGATCGTCTTGTCGCCAGCGTCCACCGTGCCGTCGTTGTTGGTGTCTTGCTGCTTCTCCAGAACATTCCGGCTCGTATCGGTCGCGCCGGCGTTGCTCCCATCGTCGATCCGGCTGTCCTTGTTCCGGCTGTCCTGGTTTTGGTAGGTCGAGTTCAGCGAGGAACCGATGTTCCACACCGAGACCGCGCCGGCGGCTCCCACGAATCCACCGGCCGCGCTGATGACCACGGAGTCAATGGACTTGTAGGCAACAGCGTTGACCTGGACGTCATGCAAAGCATGAACGTCGGCGCCCGAGGCGATGCTGGCGCTGGTGTCGTTGTTCAGGACACCGACGTCGATCGAGCCTGCCGCACCGACAAATCCGCCGGCCGCCGCAACGACGACCGCTTGCACCGTCGCCTTGTCGCTGGCGTCGACGAAGACGTCCTGCCGGAGGTCGGCGGGGTCGGACAAACCATCATAATTCTTATTGATGAAGCCATTCCCGATCCGGGCGTCGGTCTCCGCTTCGATGACGGTTACGGCCACCGTCACCGACACTCCGACGAAGCCGCCGGATCCGGCGATCGCCAGTTGGAATACGTCTTCGGTGGAACGCGCATCAAGAAGCACGCCGTGGGCTTCCACCGTGTTGAAATCGTGCAGGCCGTCGAGGTCACCGGACCGAATGTCGAATTCGCCGGTGCCGCCGCCAAGGGCCGTGACATCCGCGCCATCGGCGATGAAGGCTTCGGTGTCCTTCGAGATCACCATGACGCCGACACCCGCGCCGACGCCCACAAAGCCGGCGCCCAGGCCACCGCTGATGACGGTGACCTTGGTGTCGTCGTTGGCCCGCAGGACGACGTCGCCGCCGGCCCGCACCTTGCCTGCAACGGAAGCCGTCGTCTCGCCATTCAGCGACAGAACGTTCACGCCAGCCCCGACGCCGACGAATCCGCCCCCAAGGCCGACGCCGACCAGCAGCACTTTCTCGCTGGCATCCGCTATGACGTGCACATCGTCCTTCGCGGTGACGTCGGCCGCACCGATCCATGCCTTCGTTTTATTGTCGGTAACGGTGACATCGACGGCGGGAGAAACACCAACGGTTCCAACGGAGACGGCGGCGGCGGCGGCGGTATGACGGAAATCGTTGGCCGCCACAACGGTCACGGACTGACCGCCGGCCGGATCGACCGTGTCCTTGTTGATTTTCGCACCATCGGAAATAAAGGCGTTCGTGGTCGCGTTGATGACGTTCACCGAAACCGCGATGCCGATCGCAGCGGTCCCCGAGGCCGATACGCCGATCGAGTAGCTTTCGATGTCGTCGTTGTTCGTCGCGGCAACGATCACGCCGCCGGTAGCCTGTTTTGCGACGCTCAGATGGACATTCCGGCCCAAATCGTCGTCGCTGACCGCAACATTGCTGCCGTCGGTATTCTTGACGCTGGAGCCGCCATCGCCGCTGCCGATGGGGGTCGGCGGATTGATTTCGCCAGAATTCTTGAGATCGCTCTCGCTTGCGCCCGCGGAGTTCTTGGCTTCGATGCCAGGCGCGTTCGAATCATACTGAACGATCGTCTTGGTCAGGGTTCCCGTGAGCCCTTTGTTCGAGGTAAGGACGATGTGATCGTCGAACACGCTGTCGATCGTGAAGTCGCCGTTATTTCCGCCAGCACCCGAAATATTGATCGTCTGGCCCGCTGTAAAATGATCATGGGCCGCGAAGCTAACGCCGTCGCTACGCGTGATCGTATCGTGCGTGCCGTCATTACCGAAGGTGACGCTGATCTCGCCGGAATTGACGCTGTCGTATTTGGACTGTGCCGATGCGTTGGAAGCGTTGAGATCGAACCCGCCCGTCGGCGCATCCAGGAGGCTGTGGCCCTCGCCCGTCACTCTTGCGCCAGCCCCGATGAAGGCTTCCGTGGTCTTGTTGGAAACCGTCACGCCGGCTGCGGCCGTGATTGCGGCGGTGCCGGAGAAGGACGCAGCGCCGATCACCTTGTCGAGCTCGGACGTGTCGTTTGCCCACACGCGAACGGTGCCACGTGCATAGACATTGCCCTCACCTGCCGAGAGAGTGGCTTCGGTGGGATCGTCGCCGATGAAGGCGCGGGTATGATTGGTAATCACGTGCACGCTGACGTCCGCCGTCACCGCGACCGAGCCGGAAAGCGTCAGGCCTGCGGCCACCGAGGTGATATCTTCCGACACCAGCGCCGTCACATCGATGTCGCCATCGGCGGTCGCGGTGACGCCCGAATCGATATAGGCCGTTGTCGTCTTGTCCATCTTGGTCACGTCGACGCCAACGCCGACGCCGACCGATCCCGACATCGCAAGCGAACCGGCCACCGTGATGATGGTGGTATCATCGCTGGCGTGGACCCAAATGTCCGGCGTGCTGGCGCCCGGTGAGGTGGCGTCGATCACGGCGCCGCGGCCGATGCGCGCGGTGGTGGTCTCGTCCAGAACGTTGATCGTTGCCGCGCCCGAAACGGCAACGCTGCTGCCGCCGCTGCCGGCAGCCGTGATGCCGATCAGATCCTCGCTGGACAATGCGCTGATGCGCAAGCCATCGCCGCCGTGCGCGTGCACTACGACGTGGTTGCCGGCATAGGCCTCGACGACGTCGGTGTGAACCAGCGTTTCGTCGCCCGCACCTACGCCGACGCTGTTGCCGCCGCCGATCGCGGCCGCGATGATTTTGAGCGTGGCTGCGCCATGGGCCGAAATGGTGACGTTTCCGCCGGCGGTGACGATGGTGTTACCGTCCAGCGTGTCGTCCGCGATATATGCGCGCGTGCCGGTATTGACGATATGGATCCCGAACGTCGCCCCGATGCCGACTGATCCCGCGCCGATTCCCGCATTCGCCGCAACCGATATGATGTCTTCCGTCGATTCGGCGGTGATGGAGACATCGCCCGAAACGTTCACATCAGCGCCGACGCCGATATAGGCTCGCGTGTCCTTCGTGATAAACGAGAAATCAAGGCCCGCGCCGACGCCGACGCCATCGAGCGACACTGCGACGCTGCCGGCGATCGAAGTCCAATGATAGGTATCCGTCGCGCTTACGACGAGAGACCCCGCCGAGGCTCCGCTCCCGCTCTTTCCTGTAACCGAGCTGCCGTTTTCGACGCTTGCTTGCGTGGTGGTGGTGATCACTCCGATCGATACCGATCCCGCAACGGCAGCGCTGCCACCGCCGCCGGCAGCAGAGATGGCCGCCGCACCGAGACTGATGCCGGGGTCGTCGATCTGCTTGTTGACGCTGTCGGGAAGATCGATGACACCGATCATATTGATCGTATGGGTCGCCGAGACGCTCACCGCCCCGTCCGCATGGACGATCGCACCACTGGCATCGCCATCGGGCGTGCCGATGCTGGCGATCGTGTTCGAACCGCCAGCGCCGGTACCGATGATATCAAGCGCAATGGCGCCACCCACCACGTCGCCGCCGGTCGAGAATGCAACGGTAGCGGCGATCGCCTGCAGCCCCATGTTGTGCTCGGCGGTCACGGTCACGCCGCCGGTGGACTCCAGATCCGATCCGTCAAGCGCTTCCGCCCTGGTATCGACATCGATCACGTTCAGCGCGAATACGCCGGCGATCGACGGGTCGTTCGACTTGTTGCCGCTGGCTGCAAAGGCCGTCGCGACAAAATCGTTACGTTCGGCGTTCGTGGTGACCGCCTCGATAGTGATGCCATTGCCCGTGATGACGGAGCCTGTATCCACCGTTGCAGTATTGGCGAGAGACACGAAGTTGAGCGCCACCCCGGCCGAAACGCTGGTACCCGAACTGTCGCTGAGATTGACGGACAGACCATCGGCCTGGGCCTTGCTGTCGACGCTCGCGCGCGCCGCGATCGTCACCGCCCCGGCACCAGTCAGGTCGGCTCCGTTGGTGACGGTCGCGGCATTCGTCAATTTCACGATATTGATCGCAACGGCAGCCGCGACGCCGACACCGCCGCCCCCGGAACCGGACTCGGAACTCGCGGAAGAATTGCCGCTGTTGGTGTTGCCGCTGGCGGACTCCATGGACCGGTTGCCGCCGTTGTTCTGCGTATTCGAGTTGTTATTGGTGCTGCTGTTGGCTTGAGAATCCGCATCGTCGCCGGAGGAATCCCCACCGCCCGCGCTGGCATGCGCTTCCAGCGAATCGACGATGGTCAGATCCGCGATGAGCGAGACGGCACCGCCCGTTGAATGAAGACTGCGGGCCACATGCGCCTTGTTGTCATCGGTGACGTAATTTACACCGACCGAGGCGCCGACCGCGGCGTCGTCGCCTTCGGCCTTCGAGCTCACCTTGGTCTCGATGATGTTCGAGTGCGTTGCGGTAACGCTGTCGAGGCCTGCTGTGTTCAACGTGGCGCCGGTACCGATCTCAGCGGTCGTGTCCGCGTCGGAGATGGCCACCGCGATCGCCGCGCCGACGCCCGTGCTTCCCTTGGCACCATTGCTCGCCTCGGTCGAGGTGCGATGCCGGCCGGTGGCGGCGACATCGAGGCTATCGGCGGTTCCGCCGCTGATGTCGGCGCCATCGGTGATCTGGGCCGTGGTGTCGTTGAAGTTCATATTGAGCGCGAAGGATGCGCCTACGCCGACGCTGCCGCCGACGGCGCCATCACCCGCGGGGTCCGCCTTGGCCGTATTGTCGGAAGTCGATTGCGCGTGCACGATCACGGCGCCAACTGACGTGCCGCCGTCCAGGCCATCGGCGAGCACGACGTCACCCGTAACTTCCGCCAGGGTCACAACGGCGGCACGATTGATCGCCGCGGACCCTGCAACGCCGACGTCGTCGCTACCGGCGCCCGAGACCGAGCTCGCGTATATGCTATGCGTGGCTTCGGTCAGCGTGTCGTCGTGCGTGGCGTCGTCGTCGGACGTCAGCTTGATCGCCTTGCCGGCCAGGGCGTCGTCGCGCGAAGCGGCAAGCTGGACACGGGTGTCATCCAGCGCGATGACGTAATAGGTATGCCCGTCCGTCAGCCCACCGATCGGACTGCCGGCGCCCTTGTGATAAACGACTTCATCACCCGTCCTCAGCCCGTGCGCGTCGTTGGTCTGGATGACGCGCATGTTATTCGGGTCAGGGTCGAATCGAACCTTGCTGCTATCCAGGGGGTTCTCGATTTCGCCGACCAGCGGCACGTTGATATACGTGCCGAAGCTATGATCACTGCCCGCGCCAGGTCCGGTCAGATCGACGAGCCCCGTTGCACCACCCAGCTTCGCGTCAGCTTCATTGTCGTACAGCTTTATCTTGCCGCCGCCTGCGTCGAATACGAAATACTCCTTGCCGTCGACCAGGCCGCCGACCACGGTACCACCACTTCCCTTGTGATACTTGACCTTCTGGCCTGTGGTCAGGCCGTGGCCGGTTCCGAGGAAGATCGTATCGTCGGAATCGTCGACGATCTTGATCGTCCCCGTCTGGAGATCGATGGCGCGATCGAGCATCAGGGCCTCGACCACCAACCCGTCGGCGGCCGTCACTGTGCCTGCGACCCGCGCCGTGTTCTTGGCATCGACGGAGTTGACCGATACGGCGGCGCCGACTGCGGCCGAGCCGCCCTCGGCCGCCCTGCCGTCCGCCTCGGCAGAGCCGTTGATATTGCTTCCGGACCTGACCGTCAGCGCGCCGCCGGACGAAATCGTCACGCCGGCCGGGAGTTCGGATCGAGCTTCGCTATCCACGATGTTGATGGCGATCGCCGCCGCGACCGCGATGCTGTCGCCGCCGCTATCGCTGCTGGACGACGTCTTGGCCTCCGCCTTCTTGTCGGTGCCGGAACCTGTCGCACCGCTCTTGCTGGCACGATCGTTGGCGGCGCCGCGCTTGCTGTCGCCCTTGGCCTGCGCATCCTCGCCGTCATCGGAAGCGCCGCTGGCGCTCGCCTTGGCGAAGGTGCTCGTCCTTCCAATCGAACCGGAAATGAATGCTGCTGAGCCCGCGGCCGCGATATCCCGCAGCGTGGTCGCGATCACGGTGTCCTTCTCATAGGCAAACGCAAGTGACGCGCCTACCGCCGCGCTGCTGCCGGCCGCCTCGCCGTCCGCCAGCGTCGTGACTGAACCAATGTGCAAGGCGGTCGCCGATAGAGCGCCCGATAGGGTGAGTTGGGTACCCGTGCCAATACGCGCTTCGGTGTCGTAGGTCGCAACCGAGACCGCCGCGATCGGCGTTACGGCCGTGCCACCGGTGGCGCCGCCCTTGGCGTCCGTTTCCATCACATGCTTGGATTCCGCATCCAAGGTCAGATTATTGGCATTGTCCAGCGTCGCGCCGTCCGCCAGCAGGGCATTCGTATCATTATCGGCAATGTTGATCGCCACCGAAGCCCCGACGCCGGTTGCGTCACCGCTGCCGTCGACCGTCGCCTTCGCCGAGGCCGTGCTCGTTGTGCTCGATTCCGCAATGAGAATGACATTGGCGCCGTTGACCTGCACCGCGCCATCAACCTTGGCGTAAACGTTGAGCACCGCGACGTTGAGGGCCAGCGAGCCGGCTACGCCGAGACTGCTCCCTCCCCCGGCGCCGGAAGTCGCATCCGCCTCGACCTTGCTATCCGGTATCAGGGCGGTGACGTTAACATCCGTGCCATCGACGTTGGCCGTTCCGGCGAGCATTGCCGTTACCGTCGGCGTCACGACATTGATGGCGACGGCAGCACCCACCGCTGTCGCTCCCGAATCGGTTTTGCTCGAGCCGTCCGCAGTGGTGACGACATCGACCTTGCCGCTGGCGGTGAGATCAAGGTTCCCTGCCGAAGCCGCGACCGACCCGCCCGTGATACTGGCCGTGGTGTCCCCGGTAAGGACCGACACGGCAACTGCGGCCGCAAACGTCACGCTACCTTCGTCTGTACTCGCCTGATCGCTTGTATCTCCGTCGTCGTTGGGATCAGCGAGACGCTTCTCGGATTCGTTGTCGTCGCCCGCACTCTCCGTAGCGCCCCCCGCGGTCGCCCGGGCCAGCGTTGTGGCAGTACGGTCGCTGGTGGCGGAGATCGCGATGCTCGCCGCTTCGATGGTGCCGTTCGTGACACTTGCCGCGGTGTCGCCGGTGAACAAAGTAAAGGCAACCGTGGCCCCCGCATCGCCCAACGACCCATCAGCGGTTGTGGTCACGTTTATGGTGTTCGTCGCTTTCAACTCCACCGTTCCGACCGCGTCAATGTTGCCGCCGGAGACCGTCAAAGACGGGTCGCTGTGCAGTATGGTGGTGGCGATTGCCGCGTCGGAATCGGAGCTGGAGGAGCCGTTCGGGACGATGGTATTGCTCACCGTGATATCCGACTTTGCCTCCGCGGTCAGATTTCCCGTGAGGTTGATGTCGGCGGTATCGCCAATCTTGATCTCGGGCGTGTTGAACACGGTGACAACGACTGCCGCTACGGTGGCTCCAGGATCGCTGGCGGTCGCAGTGATGTCGGTGTGAATCTTGGCCTCGAGATTGGCATCCTTTGCCGTAATGGATGCTGTTCCCTTCACGTCGACGAGCGCGCCCGATATGCTGAGCACGGCGGTGCCGGAGAGGCTGCCACTGAAGTACGTGTCGCCATTCTCGACGAAGGTGGCGTCGGAGTGGGCCAGCAGCGCCACGGTACCGCCCGTCGCGGTGAGGCTCGAACTATCAAGCGTGACTTCGCTTTTCGCGTCGGCCAACAATCCCTGGAACAATCCCCCCGTGCTTTTGGCATCGGCCTTCAAAGTGATGTTGGTCGCGTTAATGGCCGAGTCATGATCGATCGTGATCTTCGAGTCCGAGACGAGTTCAAACGAGCCCCCTGCATCCGTGATCTGCAGGCCGCTTGCGTCGTTTACGATATCGGACGAGCTGTGGAGCGAAAAATCATGACCGGTAAATGTGCCGCCATTGCCGGTCATCACAACCTGGTCGTTGGCAAGCGGGATCGGAAGCGTAACGCCAATCAGCGAACCCAGGTCGATGTCCTTGCCGCCGGCAAAATCGATGTTGATCTTGTTGCCGGTAAACTTCGTGTTGAGCACGGAAAGGCTGTCGGTGTCGATCGTGACCTTGTCGCCGACGAAATCGATCAGGCTGAGTTTGTCATTGAACACGCCGAGATCGTCGCGCTTGATATTGACGGTCAGATCGTCGGCTGTCGTGATCTGCTTCGAAGCGGCAATCCCCGTGTCACCGGTCCCATCCAACCCGGTCCCATGGAGGTTCCAAAACACGTCGCCACTGCCGTTAGCCTCGGCCTTGAGCACAAAGGTCGTTGACGTCAGAGTTGCAACGTAATTGCTGATGTCACTTGCATTGGTGATGCCGCCCGGGATGCTGCCAGGAGCGCCATAAGTCAAATCGGCCGAGAGCAGCAGGCGCGGCTCTATCGCTTCCAGCGTGAAGTTCTGCCGCCGCGGCTTTGCGGCCGGCTTTGCCGCGCCGCCCCAGCGCCGCCGTTTACTGTCGCGCCCCGGGAGGATCTCGCGAATGACCTTGTCGAGAAGGGTTTCAAACGCGGAGCGTTTGTGAGCTTCCTTGTTCCAGCGCCGGGCTATACCCATCGTGGTGCTCCATCAAAAAATGGACCGAAACGGCTTGCCGCATTGACGAACGCAAAGACAGCTCAAGCAAATACGCGCTTGAGATAGGGACGCTAGCAGTGTCTGTCGGGGAGAACTCGACTGTCTGCGCCGGTAACGGCACGCGACAGAAGGGGAGCTGAATGCCAACCCTCTAAGGTGCTAAAGTCTTTGTTCATTGCAGCGCCTCCTTCGAACGACGAGTTGGCGGCGTAAATAAATTTTATGGTACCTTAAATCGACCTTAACTGCGAAATTATGACACGGCCGCAGACCGCCCACAAGCGTTTTGGCCCCTTCAGCGATCATCGGTTATTTGCGAGATCGGCTCCTATGAGTTTACTCCGCGGTCAGCGGGAGTGCGCTGCCCGCGCGTTGAAAATACGGCTCTTTTCCACTCAGTAATCGTGTGTTCTCAACAGCATGGACTCGTTCTAGCCGTGTTTAAAATCGTGAGCATCCGCGATTTAAAACGCGTTACTATTCGCAGCGGCACGATATCAATAGTTGTAAAACATGGCCGATACCACGAAACGAGTGCGTGCGTTATTTAGTGGCATTGTCGAATTGCCGCCTATTTTGCGATTGCTCGATCTCAAGCCCGGAACGGCGTTTGAAGCCCAATCGCGCAGCGAGACTACTGTGCCGAAGATCGCCCTGTCGCGAGCGGCGTCACCACCTCGTCATCGAAGATGGTTGCGTGTCTGTGCTTGGGCATACGGCAACCTGAAAGTGGGCCTCCCCAAACGCGGTATCCCCATCAGCATGGCCGGGACCGCCGCCAGAAGCGCGAGGCGCAAGAGAGGAACCCGCTATGATTGCATCCGCATTAGCGGCGCTGGTCTCGACACCCACGCAAGAGTTACGCGGTGCGGCCGCCCATGGTTCAACCCGCGCCGCTCGAGCGCCCGGTAGGATCGCGCAGTTCATCCCGAGGCTTGGGCAACGGTTGCTCGTCGATACGGGGTATTACGCCGACCCTATTCCGCGCTAGTTTCGCGATCTCCGGTCGAAGAGATCTGGACATGGAAACCTTTTGCCTCGATGGCGCGGATCAGTTTTTCGAGGCTCATCTGATCGATCCGCATCAAGGGACTGTCGGACGGGCCCTGATCCTGCTCACTCACGAGGTGGACACCGTTTTCAAGAAACTCAGAGCTGACGTTGAGCACCTTTGCCACAGCCTTTATCGTAGCGGGCTTCGGAACCCTGCCCCGCTTCTCCCAGTGCCAGATGGCGGGTGGCGTCACGTCGATCCGTCTGGCCAGCTCTGTGATGGTCATCGACCGATCTTCTCGCAGCTGTTTCAAGCGCGAACCAAAGCTGGCAACCAATTTGTTCTTGATTTTAGGCACGGGTAAATTCCATTTTTATGTGTAGGGGTCAGCGTTGGCGACCAGAAGTAGGCAAGATTAGGATTTTTATTCGATTCCCGTCAATAATCGACCCGGAAACCGGCGCAGCCCAGTGCAGCCCCTCACAGATTAGCCAACCAGCCGGACGAGCATGCAAGGCTCAAGCCAGCGACGTACACAACCAATATCGCTCAACGAAACGCGTTCCTAATTCCAGGGATCAACGTCGGTTCGACAGGGTAGTTAGCGATTAACGGGCCCCGCCGGATCTAACGGCAGCAGCCGGGCCGGTGCGGACCGCCGTAATGCATTGCCCGGACCAAGTAAACAGGCGAGGCAGCCTCGCCCGGCTCTATTGCGATTGATCGATGATCGCGAGAATGGCACCATGCGGGTGGGACAAGCAGGGTAAGAGCATGACCGGACGGGACTTTTCTCCCCTGCCGCTCTCGCCCCGGCAGCGGGGTTTGGGTTGAACAGTTTTTCGCGCTTTCTGCTCCGGTCGGGCGCCCGGCTGTTGCTGACCGGGGTATCGTCAGTGTTACTGACAGCTCCATGCCTCGCTCAGACTCCGGGGGACCGGCCAGCCGCCGAGCAGCGTTCTGACGCCCCCACCACCAGGCGCGTCGAGCGTCATCAGCCTATGATCGACATCCTTGCCCTCATGTCCGGCAAGTGCACCACCCTCAAGATCGCGGGTCGTGACTACGGCTGCAAGGCTGTTGCCTACGCACACAGTGAAGCCGGACGCGTCAGTTTCGCGGTAGCTCTCGAGGATTCAACGGACGACGCCCACGTCGTGTCCTTCTCCGGCGAGAACGGAAAGCGCTTCGACGACAACTCCTACGAGCTTCCGATCGACCGGATGCTTCTGAATTCCAAGGACCGGCCGAAAATCCATGGCCTCCCTGTGCCTTCGGAAGAGGTATCGACCGGTGTTTGCCGCCAGTTCGGCAACTTCGCCGCGCGGCGGGTCTCCAGCGTCAACTGCACCGCAACAGACTCTCGAGGACGGAATTATGAGCTGCAGTTCGTCTCGGACGGCTCGCCCGTCGGCGTCCGGCGCGTGAGGCAATCAAGCAAATCGATTGATGACCCTTTCAAATGAACCTTGCGGCGATGCGGAAAAGCATGATTTCGCGATCACGCCTTGCGCCGGGATCGTGGCAACGCCACACAACCTCCAGGCGACCTCAATAGCAATTCGGAGAATTACCCCCGAGCCCGGCGCACGCGTTCGAATTGGATCCCCGCCATTGCACGACGGCTATCGGGCTTTTCCCCTGCCCGTCCGACGGCGCTGCTTTCAGCCTCTCCGCTTCCTCCGAGACGATGGCCATGTGGGCCTTTGCAATCTGGTCATTTCGTTCAAGCAGCGAGACCTTGCCAGCCTGGACTTGAACGGCCAGCGCCTTGCGCAAGGCGTTTTCACGGTCGAGCAGTTCCGGAAACCGCAAGCCCGGCCGGACCGAAAGCTCCGTTGCTTTCACGATGCATTCGGCGCGCGGCACGGCCTGCGCAATCTGATCGGGAAAAGCGTTGCGGCAATCTGCAAGCGCCTCCGTCAGGTTGATTGACGCGTCTTCGCTTTCAGTTTCGAGCGCCTGTCGGGTTCCCCCGCAGCCTGCAAGCACATTCAAAAGAAGAGTAACGACCACATACTGCATCAGCAGAGCAATGCTGCCGGAGCCATTACCGCTCGGTGCATTGTTCATTGCCTCACAGCTGTCGGAGCACATGCGTTGAACAAGGCCGACGGCCTCTACTTCTGACGGAACGAGTGATTAAACGACATAATTAGCGGCCCGACCAGATATTCAAATGCGGTGCGCTGCACAGTCGGGATCATAACGGTCGCAGGCATGCCCGGATAAAGTCTTATGTTCGGCATGCTCGCAAGCTCATCCTGATCGATACGTACGAAGGCCGTATAATACGGGTTGTTGGTCTTGGGATCGGTCAGACGATCTGCCGAGATCTGAACGACGTCGCCGTGAATGATCGGCACGATGCGTTGCTTGTAGGCCGTAAGATGAACCTCGGCGCGCGCGTTTGGATGCACGTCGCTGATGTCCTCGACCGCCACCTGCGCCTCGATCGTCAACCCATCCAGTTCCGGGACGATGTCCAGGATCTTGTCGCCACGTTGAATGACGCCGCCGACGGAAAAGACGTTAAGTCCGACCACCTGCCCACTATAGGGAGCGCGGATCTCCATGCGGCCAAGAACCGCCTTTGCGTTCACGGCCTTTGGTATGACCTCCAAAATCTTTGCCTGTGTGTCGCGCAGGTCCTTTGTCACGTCGGTCATACGATCGTTGTCGAGCTGCGCCGTTTGCTGTTCTTGCTCGGCGATCGCCTGACGCGCCTTGGCCATGTTGGCGTTTGCATCTGCGATCTGACCTTCCAGGCCATAGGCGGAGCGCTCCAGTTGCATAATACGCGGGCGTGCAATCAGTCCACGTTCAACCAGAGGCGCGATATCTTTCGCCTCGCTGTGGACGGAGTTTATCTGATCCGTAAATGCCTTGACTTGCGCCCCGGCGCCGACGATCTGCGATCCGAGCTGATTGATTTTCTCCCGGATGACGCTGCGCTGCCCATCCAGGGCCGCCCGGCGGCTTTCGAACTGGCTGACCTGTCCGCTCCATACACTCTTGAGATAGGGGTCATCGGAGTGCGCCTTCAGATCTGACGGCATCTTGAGCTCGGAGCCATGGTCGAGTTCCGTCAGTAGACGAACCTCCGTCGCGCGGAGCACAACCCATTGCTGGGTCAGAACCTCGTATTCCGCGCGCGCCTGGGTCTCGTCCAGCACGATCAGGACATCGCCAGCGCGGACCTTGTCGCCCTCCCTGACACGCAATTCCTTGACTATACCGCCGTCGAGGTGCTGTACGCTCTTGCGATTGCCATCCACCTTGACAACTGCGTTCGCCACCACCGCACCGTTGAGCGGAGCCGTGACAGCCCATGCGCCGATTCCGCCAAAGAAGATTGCGATGATAACCCAGCCTGCGAGCGCGATGTTTTTGATGGAGTCGCTTGGCGGTCCGCCGGCGCGACCCGTCCGGCCGCGGACAGCTGCAAGACTCCTGGGCGTCTGTTCTAGAATGGCCATGCCTCGTGCCTAACCGCTGGAGCTTTGCACCGCGTGCACAGGCACGGGGCGAGTCAGGCGTGACATGATCTCTGCACGTGGCCCGAACATTTCGGCGACGCCCTCTCTGAGGACGAGGATCTTGTCCACGACGCCGATCGTCGCCGGACGATGCGAGACGATGACGACGGTCGTTCCGCGCTTTTTCAATTGCACAACGCAATCTGCAAGCGCGACGTCCCCTTCGGCGTCGAGGTTCGAACTGGGCTCATCGAGCACGACAAGGCTGGGACTGCCATAGACAGCGCGGGCCAGACCAATTCGCTGGCGGAAGCCGCCGGACAGAATGGCGCCGCCTTCTCCCACCTGGGTGTCATAACCGTTCGGAAGCCTCAGGATCATTTCATGTACGCCCGCGAGTTGCGCGGCGAGGATGACCTCCCTGTCGCTGCCTTCCTCGAAGCGTCCGATGTTCGCGGCGATCGTATCGGAAAACAGCTCGATATCCTGTGGCAGGTAGCCGACATGGTCTCCGATCGCCCGCTTGACCCAGGTGGAGACATCGGCGCCGTCCAGTCGCACGGCGCCGGCCGAAGGCATGGCGACGCCGACAAGGTGACGTGACAAGGTCGATTTTCCCGCTCCGGACGGCCCGATGACCCCGAGGACCTCTCCCGCTTCGATCGCAAAGGTGACGCCGCGCAAGATCGGCTTAGAGCCGCCGGGAGGGACAAAGGTGAGCGCCTCGACCGAAAGGCGTCCCTTCGGCTTCGGCAGTGTCAGACCGGTATCTGGAATGGGATGAGCCGCAAGCAGTTCGCGAATGCGCAAATACGCACCGCGCGCTGATACGAGGCCACGCCAGGAGCCGACGATCTGCTCGACCGGCTGTAGTGCACGACCGAGCAGAATACTGGCGGCAAACATCGAACCAACCGTCGCCATCCGCTCGATGACGAGATAGGCTCCCAGGCCGAGGATCAGCGATTGCATGGCGAGCCGTAGAAAACGGATCAGGCTCTGGATCACGGCGGCACGGTCGCTTGCTGCGACTTGACGCTCGAGCATCCGGTCGCGATCGCGGCTCCAGCGGCGTAACAGGCCTCCGGTCATGCCCATGGCGCGCACCACTTCCGTGTTGCGCAGGCTCATTTCGGTGAAGCCGTAGCTGCGTGCGGCCGCTTCGTTCGATTCCGTGAGCGGCAACTTCACCAGCCACTCACTGAGCAGCGCCATCAGCACCAGGATGACCGAACATGCCAGGGAAAACGCCCCCAGAAAAGGATGCAGCGCGAAGATCACCGCGATGTAGATGGGAGCCCACGGCAGATCGAAGACGGCGTGGATGCCCGTCCCGGTCACGAATTGACGGAATGTATCGAAATCGCGGAGCGCCTGGCTGCGGGCGCCGTTCGCGCCGGCCGACCGATCGATGATTGCCGTCATCACCCGCGAGGCGATCTTCTGGTCAAGGCGTATGCTGGCGCGGGTCAGGACCCGTGCACGAACCGCGTCCAGCCCGGCAAGCGCAAGGAACGCAAGGAGCAACGCTATCGTCAGCATCAACAACGTGATCTCGCTCGCACTCGAGATCACACGGTCATAAACCTGCAGCATGTAGAGCGGGCCGGCGAGATACAGCAGGTTAATCGCAAGGCTGAAGATGCCCGCCGTAAGGAAGTAACCCTGGCATGTCTGCAGCAAGCGCCGGAGTTCGTCCGGCCTTTTGAAAGGCGCACTCACACGATCCGGCGGATTTCCGCCCCTCTAATCAAAACTTATGCCGGCGCGACAACGCCCGGCCGAATTAACGACTTCTGGCAACAGCTACAATTCTTGCCTAATGCAAGACAATGTTTAGCACAGCTGTCACGCCCCGCGAAATCAATCCTCGCTGAAAGTTAAAGTCGCCCGTAGAGTTACGGCCTGCCGCTCATTTACGGTATTTAGCTCGACTGAGGCGCACTTAAATTCGCTCCCGGTCACATTAAAGCGGCAAGCGCTCGCGCAAGCCAAGCGGGCGCCCAAACGGCGGACATGGAGCAAACGGCGGACATGGGTTGGCATTCTCGCGGCGCACCATGCCCGAGATTGCCCCTAAACCCCGTCTCGGAAGAAAGGGTGCAGGGAAGGCCGGGTGCCGGCCGGCACCCGCGACCGCGCGTGCGCAGAAAGGAGGCCGGGGCGGGTTACAGGTGAAGCCGACGTCTCGGGCTCCGTCAGACGATTTTAGCGGCTTCCTTCGCGCGCTCCCCCGGGGAGACTGCGGCATGCCCGGGCGGCACCTCGGACCTCGCAGCCCACGCGCTCGATTGCCGGGATCATCGGATCGGTGCCCGCTCCACTTATCATCGGGTGTGGGGAAACGACGCTCCGTCAGAAGCGAAATCAAGTCAAATCCAGCACAGTTTTACCGCACAAAGGCGACGATCGTAACGGGCATAAATTCGATTTATGCGCCCTTAAAGAAATTGCGAAACTTGGACGACGGCGGTCAGCGCTCCGGAACCGATGATCCCAGTTTAACAGCTGAATTTACCCACCTTTAATTTGCTCCGTCGTCCGCTCTCCGCACCAACGCGCGACATGACGCGCGTTTTCTTCCGTCGCACATGCAAGGAGACTCAATGGCGAAGCGGGGCGTGAATGATCAGTACGGGAATTTCTCTGAAGCGAATGCAAATGCTCTGGAATGGGAATTCGTCGGACTGAACATCGCCTCGGCAAACGTCGGATCGATGGACACACCGGCGGCCCACGCAGGGGACCGCGGCGTCGAAATAGAGATTTCGACTTCAGACGCAGGCGCACCGGAGAGCTTCGCCGGGAAAAAGGGTGGCGGCACCACCGGCGGCGGAACGACGAATGGTGGCACCGCCGGCACCGGAACGACGGGCGGAAGCGGCACAACAGGCACCGGCACGACCGCCGGCCAGGGCACCACGACGACCAGCTTTGCGGCGGTAACGATGATGTCGCCGACCCTGAACCCACCCACCGGCAACAGCGCGCTGCCAAGCGACACATATTTCTACAAGGAATGGAATCTGACCAGCAGCACCGGCGGCATCAATGTCGCCAAGGCCTGGCAGAACTATACGGGTCTGGGCGTCAAGGTCGGCGTCATCGACGACGGCATCGACTACAACAACACCGATCTTAATCCGCACTATCTCTTCGCTCTGGACTACGACGCGACCAATGGCGGGAGCGATGCCTACGGCACGTCTACCGACAATCATGGAACGACAGTTGCCGGCGTGATCGGAGCCGCGCGCGACGGCAGCGGCACTGTCGGCGTGGCTTACAATGCCGGGATCGCCGGCTTCCGTATCAGCTACGGCACCGGCGGCGGCCCGGGCCAGATTACCGATGCCCTCAATCACACGCTCTCGAGCGGTATGGATGTCGTCAACGCGAGTTGGGGTTATTCGACCGCCTACTCGGACAATTTCTTCTCCTCTGCGTTCGCCTCGTCCAAGACGGCCATCCTCAACGTGGTCATGTACGGTCGCGGGGGTCTCGGCACCAGCGTCGTCTTCGCAGCCGGCAACGGCCGGGGATCGGGCGACAACGTCAACTATCACAACTACCAGAATGACCCCTATGTCATCGTGGTTGCCGGCGTCGATCCCACCGGACACGTCGCGACCTTCAGCACGCCGGGCGCGGCGCTTCTTGTTTCCGCCCCGGGCGGCGCGTACACCGATGACCGGGTCGGCAGCGCCGGCTACAACACCACTGGCGACTACATCTCGATCTCCGGCACGTCCTATTCGGCGCCGGCCGTCTCCGGCGTCATCGCCCTGATGCTGCAAGCCAATCCCAACCTGGGATTTCGCGACATTCAGGACATCCTGGCCTATTCCTCCAAAGAGACCGACCCGACCAACGCCAGCTGGCACGTCAACGGTGCCCACGACTGGAACGGCGGCGGCCTGCACTACAGCGAGGACTACGGTTTCGGGCTGGTCGACGCGACGGCGGCAGTTCGGCTCGCGGAAAGCTGGCGCTATCAGAAGACCTACGCCGACATGTCGACGGAATCGGCAACTCACGGCGACAACGCCGCGATTCCGGATGGCACCGGAAGCGTGAGCAGCCAGATCACCTTTGCCTCGTCGCTCGAGGTCGAGAAGATGGTGATCGATCTCAACATCACGCATGCGAGCCCCAGCGACCTCACGGTCACCCTGACCGGGCCCGACGGCATGAGCGCTAAACTCGTCTCGCATCCCACGGGCGGCACCGGCGGCGGGATCGTGTTCGAGACCACCGCGAACAGCTTCTGGGGCGACGATGCCAAGGGCACCTGGACCCTGACGGTCACCGACAGCGTATCCGGCAACAGCGGCACGCTGAACAGCTGGACGCTGACGGCACTGGGCGATGCACCGACCACCCCGACCACCTATGTCTACACCGACGAATTCGCGACCATGGCCGGAAGCAACCGTGTCGTGCTCACGGACTCCAGCGGCACCGCACAGATCAACACCGCGGCCGTGACCACCGGCTCCTATCTGGATCTCAATCCGGGAGCGACCGATACGATCGCAGGCAAGACGCTTCAGATCGCCTCCACCTCCATCATCAAGAACGTGTGGGCCGGCGTCGGCAACGACACGATCATCGCCAACGATTTCGGCGACACGATTCAGGCCGGCCTCGGCAACAACACGATCGTCACCGGCAAGGGGGCCGACATCCTCTACGCCGCGCAAGCCACCGGCAGCAGCGACAATTTCATATTCAATGCCCTCTCGAGCACGACCGACACCATCCTGAACTGGGTGTCGGGAAACAACAGCATCAACGTGGGGCAGCTGCTCAGCTCGATCGGTTATGCCGGCAGCAATCCCTTGAGCGACGGATGGTTGAGCTTCATCTCGGATGCAAAGGGCGGCACCAACGTCGTGCTCGACGCACACAACGGCGCGGCGCCGCAGGCGATCGTGGATGTCGTCGGCATCGCGCCGAGCCTGCTTCACGAGAGCACGATATCGTGGAGCTTGATCGTGTAACGAAGATAAAGGCCCGCGACGAACTCGCCGCGGGGCCTCCGTTGGACTCCGGCAACCCGTCACGCCTAGGCGTGATTGGCAATTCCCGCAATCGGGTGCAGGCCGATCAGGTTCTGGTCTTCCAGAATGCCCCAGAACGCGTCCGTCGTGTTCGCGTGAACGTCGTAGACGGTGCCGCCCAGGCTGTCCTGCCAGCCAATCAGGCTGCCATCGGTCGAGATCACGAAGCCTCCAGTCGACCCGTCCAGTCCGTGGTTGTAGGCGGCGAGAGCGTTCTTCAGCCCCTCGCCGTCCGCATACACGGTGGTGATCACATCGTTCAAGGAATTGCTGTCCGTGTTGGCGGCGATGTAATCTGATTTGTAGGAGAAGCCGGTCGAAGCAAGCTTCGACCACGAAGCGTCGCTTGAGGACATGGCCGTGCTCTTGAACGTGATCGCATTGCCGCTCAAGGTATAATCCACTCCGGCCGCATCGTTGATGATGGCCTGAACTGCGGGCGAACCCAGATCATTTCCGGCCGAGAAATTGATCTTGCTGTCGCCGTTGCTAAAGGGCCCCAACCCCTTCATCCACGCCACGGCCTCTTCGATCAGGCCGGTGGGCGATGCATCAAAGCCTGATGCAAGGCCGCCGTGCGCCTGATCGTAGATGTAGTCATTGTACTCGTTGAGCTGCGCCGCGACCGCCTGACTTGCCAGTATGATGCGGGCATCGCCAGAGACGGAGCTGTTGGCAAGTATCTGTGCGGAGGCGAGATCGAAGAACAGGTGATCTGACGATCCGTCACCGCCGACACAACCGTCATGGTTCAGGTCGCCCATCAGAAGCCCGGAGTCGCCACCTCCGTTATTTGCACCCTTAACGAGGCCAAGACTGCTCGCGGGGCCGCTCGTCGTAAGCGTGCTGAGATCGTTCAAGCCGATCTTTGTATCGTGGTCCCAATCGTACTTCGGAGTGACGTTGATCTCCGCGCCGGAGCCTTTTTCGTTGCCGGACGACGCATCCCACAACGTAAGATGTGTCGACCAATAGCCTTTGGTCAAGCCGGCCAAGGTCACACCGATCGGCGTATAGCTGCTGGTATCGGTTGCGGTGGGCGTCGTCGAATCCCCGCAATCGTCTGAGACCGCATCGGTCGTGGCGGTGCCGATGTTGGTGTAGGCAGTCGACCCCGCGATTCCGGTAGCCGTGAATTGCCAGGTCTCGCCGACATCGAGCACGTTGTCATTGTCGAGGTCGCCGATGTTGTGAGTGGTATCCGACCCAAGAAGATCCGAGCTGGATCCGAACAACGTGGCCGCTGCAAAATCGTCGGCTGTCGTGCCGGTCGTGCCGTTGTTGTCGGAAACTCCGACACCGGTCAGCCCAACGTTGCCGTCGTTTGTGACCGCGTAGGTCCAGGTGATCGCCTGCCCGACCAGGACGGTAGCGGAATCGGCACCGTTCGTCTTCTTGTCCAACGTGATGTGTGGATCGAGCCCGAAGTAGATGGCGGAATCGCTTTCATCCAGATTTGCGGTATTGCCGGCGCTGTCCGTGAAACTATCGGTGGCGTTAGCCGTGTTCGTGTTGGGTCCGCCAGCAAGCCATGCGGCTGTCACCGTGTAGGTCCAGGTCTCGCCCACCTCCAGTATCCCGTCGGCGGAGATCGACTCCGTCGGGCTACCCAACGTCAGCTTGGTGTCAGTCACTGTCGGCCCTGCCAGATCGACGTTACCGTTGTTGGTAACGACAATCTGGTACTCAACCATACCATCGCCGTCCTTGAGCAGGTTAACGACGCTGTCGGCCGACAGCACGCTATTGTCGTCCGCGCATATGATGTTCTTGTCGATCGTGATCGACGGCGCCGCGCCGAAGTAGTTGGCGTCGTCGGAGCCGGAAGCGGTTGCCTGATTTTCGCACGCGTCAGTGTAGGTTGCCGATACTGTCGCCGTGTTGGTCTGCTGCCCCTCGGCCCAGGCAGCCGTAATGGCATTGCCCCCGATAGTGTCCACGAGTTCGGAGCCACCGCCGCCCGCAACCGTGACAGTCAGATCAATCTGCAGCTCGGCGTCTGTCAGGTGGACGTCCAGCGCAACGTCGCTGCTGTTGGTGATCGTGAATCGATACTGCGGATCATCATGACCCGCGATCAGCGTCGGACCGGTCGGATCGTTCGCGTCGTACCAGGTCGCGCCGCCGTCGACCGACACTTCCTTCTTAACCGTGACCGAATCTTCCGCCACGGTTACGCCAGTATAACCGCTGACATCGAATGCGGTTGGATTCAGATCGGCGGGCGGATTGGCCGGGTCGTAACCCGTCGCGCTCGTTGTGACAGTCGCTATGTTCGAGTAGGTGCCGTGAACCGTCGTCCCTGTCGCAAAGTACTGCCAGGTCTCGGCTTCGTTGACATCCGTGGTGATGAGATTGTCGGCATCCAAGATGCCGTTATGATTCAGGTCACCAACGTTGTACTGCTGGCTGTTGAAAGTCACGCTGACACCGGTCGCCGCAAAATCATCGAGCGCGTTGCCGGGCGTCCCGCTGTCATCCGTGACAACGACGTTGTTCAGGCCCACCGTTCCGGTATTCGTGATTGCATAAGTCCACTTAACGTCTTCACCGGTGAGCAAGGTCTTGCCCGCGACGCTCTGCCCTTCCTCTGGACAGACAGTGTCCTTGGTGATGGAAACGGTCGCATGCGGGGTGGGCGGAGGCTCGACGTTGCCCGACGCCCGGTACGACCACTCCTCGAAAGTGCCGTCGACCCGCTCGCCGCTCACGCCACCGAAGACCGAATACAGGTAGATATAGGAGCTGTTGCTGAGGCCGACGAAGAAGGAGTTCGGGATGAGAAAGCTGTAGTCCGGATGACCATTGCCCGACGAGAGGTCGTTCAGCTTGAGCGAGACATCCCCTCCTGCACCTGCATCCATGTTCCAGATCAGCGTCGCCGCCGCACCAAAGCCGGTATCGGTGCCACCAAGAGCGCCTATCGGGTCATAGCTGGTGAGTGCCGGATTGTTTGAATCATAGAGCTTCAGAACATCCAGCGAGATCAGATTGTTGACGTTCTCGCCCAGATCCAGCCGGAACTCCCTGTAGTCCGTCCCGTCGACGGTGACGATCGCCATCGAGCCCAATTGGACCGAGTGCGTAAAATTGCCGGCAACCTGATCGAACTGAAAATTCTGCGCGCCAGTGCTCGGATTCGTGTCGCCGTCGGTGTTGTAGCCCTGTTCAGTGTGATCGTTGCCGGGATTGTGTATCCGCAAGAACGCCGGGAACTGGCCGGTGCCGGAAGAACCGGTTGAGCCGACCGGAATTTGTTCAATGGTTGCCTGATTGACCAGGGCAGTCGAGCCTACGGTCGAGAGGTCGACCTGGACCTGGTAGGAAATATTTGTCGTCGCGGTGCCGCTGGAATCGGTAAACGCGGTTGTGGCCATCAGACCCGCGGTCTGGTCGATCGCGCTGAGCACGAAGGACTCCCCGGCCGCGTCCAAGCCGACATTCCAGGCCGTCTGAACGACGCCGTTTGCAACGTTGTCAAGATCGCCGGCGCCGCCGTCTGTAATCGTCCACGGCATATTCGTGCCGGACACGGCGTTGCCACCCACGTCGGTAACTTCAAAGGTGACAGCGTCGCCGACGCCAACATTTGCGGTGAAATAAGCGGTCGAGCCCGGTGCGTAGTCGGCCTGGTCGGTGCTGATGGAAATGGCCGCAAGCGTCGGGTCGAAGATCAACTGAGAGTCATCGACAAGAATGTACGTCCCCGTCGCCGGATCGTATTTGAATGTTGCCATGACTTAAACTCTCCAAAAAAACTCGCAAAAAAATTCCAGGGCTTCGCAGGAAGAGGCCAAAATGCCACCTTTGGTTGCACAACAAAAAGGCCGGCTCACGCGCCACGCGTGCCGGCCTACGCAAACCTCCGGGTACAAGAATTAATCAAAACGGCCCCTGCCCTAAACGAGCCAAACAGGGAACTTTAAGCAATTATTTACAATTAATGCAATGTTTATAGAGAGCTTGCCTTCCGACCAAGAAGTCACGCGATCGGGAAAATCTGGCAAAAAGTCGCTTTCCGCAGGTGGATCAATGGCTTCGACCGTACGATGAGGATGTGAACGGTCCCGCTCTCAACTGCCGGCCGGGGACCGCGCAGGCTGTGGTGTCGCGGCCCGCAGTTGCGCCGCCCGGCCAAGCTCCCATGCTCTTTGCAACCGCTCCGGTTGCGTTTCCTGCAGCAGCCGTCCCCAAGCCGCGCTGAAGGCCCTGATCGCCGCATCCCTGTCGCGGGCAGCCCCGCTTGCCCATGCCGGCATGCCCATCGGGATCAGAATGAACCACTCCCACGCGTGATCAGGCCCGCCGGCATCGAGCGCGTGGCGGATCTTGCCGATCTCGCGGCCTTGCGACCAGACCGCATAGTGATCGGCGATCTCGGGCCATTTCGGGCGGACGCTGAGCGTGATGGCGTTATTTATCATCGTAAATTCTTGCAGTAATGGAGTTGGAGATGAGCGAAGCCAACGCTCCGCTGCTTGACGTTCAGTTTTTGGGTCTCGCCTGCTGCGCCAACAACGCCTCGGCGCTCTTGGTGAGCCCTCCGGCCAATTGCTTCGCCGCGTCCGGAGAGAACGCGTATCCGGCCTGCCGGTCCAGCCGGTGATTGAGGATGAACAGCACAAGGCCGCGACCGCCGGAGTCCGCGGAAATCGTGCAGTTCTGGGGGATTTCGAATCTCACCTCGTTTGGCTTGTTCTTGTCAGCTGCGCCAGGTTCGATCCGCGCCGCCGCGTCCGCACCGGGCGCGACTGCTTCGGCAGCGAAGGCCGACCCACCGCCATTCGGCATCGCGGGCTGTACGCCGCCCCGCGCGCGCGTCAGTGCTGCGATCAGATCATCGACACAGTCACTGGCGAATCTCAGCTCCAGCGCACCGGTGTATTTGCCCGTGGTCTGAACCACGAATTCCTTGCTGTCATCTGTCATGGTGGCGGAGCTCACCGCCGCAATCCTGATCGCCATTAGCCCAATGTCCCGAATTATGCGGTCGGGGTTCGTTCGCCCGGACCTTCGCCCAGCAATTCAGTGAGTATACCGCAGATGGCGGCTTGCGATAGCGTGCCCCCGCGACGCCGAAGATCAGGCGCCACCTTGATCTTGAGCGCTCCCGGTTTGCAGCGATGGCAGGAGCGACCTAGGATAAAGCTACGGCACGGTCAATTTGCATTGCACCACGATAAATAGCAGGCCCCGTTTCCCGGATCGTTACTGAGTTACAACCGAGCAAAAGATCAAGATCGACTTCGACGAGCGAGACTTCCTGCTTCCGGCCGCAAAGCCGGTCAGCCAGTTCCCGTTGCTGTCGGATTGCCACGCCATCCTCGTTGACGCCGTGCATCCGTTGATGCGGCGATCTATCCCTGAGCTGATGATTAAGAGCTGGACGCAATCAAGCGCTCGCATTGGTGCTTGATGCTCAGTCGCGACTGTGCGGACGGGCTGAACTACAACTGACTGAAACATTGGAGCGGGTGAAGGGAATCGAACCCTCGTATTCAGCTTGGAAGTCTCGAAAAGCTGTAATGTTTTCAGCGGCCGTTCTGACATTTTCGGCAGTTTTGGCCCATTGAGATCGTTACAGAATTTCTTGCTGTCAGAATGGCGGCAATGCCCCTGTGGCGTATCGACATGCGGTAGGTTTTGGAGGCCTTGTCTGCAATCCACAGACGCACGGCGGGTGTTGGTCGATGCCAAGCGTGCCTCGATCAGGACGGACTTGATCCCCCAATCAATTCATCAATGCAGCCCGGCTAAGGAGGCGGGTCAGCCGCGGGACCGTCCGGACCGGGAGCGTGCCGTGCCTCGGTAGAGCGTGGCTAGACAATCGTCGATCAGCACGTCGACGTCCACTGCCAGGATCTTCAGACGACCGGTCCTGTACATGAGCAGCAGGCCGAACATCCAGGACGCCCCGGCGACTGCCACCTCATTTTTTTTGGATGCGTCGACCAGACCGTCGGCCTCGAGCGCGTCCGCGACCGCAGCATAGACCCGCTTCAGACGGACGTTGAGTTCGCGGTTCAGGTCCTTGCCGACACCTGCGGGCTTGGCACCGCCGTACAGGTAGAACCCGAGATCGTACTCCGCGGGCCTCTCGCGGAAATACTCGAACCAAGCGCGCAAGGCGGCGTCACATTTCCGACCCACCCGGGCTGCTGCGGCCGCCTGCTCGACGGCTTCGGCCATGCTCGTCAGGGATTCACGCAGGATGTCGGCGTAGACCTCCTCCTTGCTTGCGTATTGGGCGTAGATCGCACCGGTCGTGTAGCCCGCCGCTTTGGCGATCTCCCGCACCGATGTTTTGTGCAGGCCGACTTCGACGAAAACGCGTTTGGCGGCCTCGCGGATCAGTTCGCGCTTGAAAGCGCTCACGGCGGCTTTGCGCTGTTCGATTTTCGGATCGGAAGCTTCCGCCATCGATAGTTTTCCGTTTCGCGAGGCCTTGGCGGGCGGCACTCATGCCCGACCTCAGCGCCATTGTCGCCGCTCAAGTGCCGGACCGGGCGGTGCGCAGAGACCTTTGCTATTGAAATATAACAGTGTTACTTAAATGACGTCAAGGAAGCCGCCCCGGCATCACTGGAGCTCGACTTTGTCAGCGAAAGACCCACATCCGCGAGCGAGGACGGCCTGGAGCGCCGAAGATAACGAGCAGGTTTTCGCCCTCCCCTCGTTCTACGCCGAGTTCGCGCCGCGCGACGATCAAGCCGGCTGCGTCGACTCGATCTACATCCTGAAGGACCGGGGACGGCTGACCGAAAGCCGCATGTCGTTCGCTTCCCCGCTCAAGGAGCTCACCTTCGTATTTCGGGAGGACGGTCCAGGCGGCAGAGTAGTTTTCAGCGAGCCCAGCCTCGATCACCGAAGAAAAGGCAGAGCGTTCGTAGGCTGGATCGTGGGCGTCAAGTTCAAGCCGAATTGGTCCGGTTCACCGAGCGTCGACGATCCGGCGATCGTCGCCTGTCGCGATGCGCTCGCGCGCCTCGTCCGGGAGGGTCCATCGTGCTTCGACATCCTCGACACCATGGATCGGACCCTGCTCGCACTTTCGCGGCAACCAAGGCACGGATCGATTGCGGGCGGCGCCCCCCTGGATACGCCGCACGGCCGCGTCAGGGACCTGGCGCACCGCGTAGGCAGATCGGTCCGGACGCTGCAGAGGCGAGTGAGAACATCGACGGGCTGCCCGCCGAAGCGTTTTCTCGCCATGCAGCGGTTCCGCCGATCGGTCTACGAAATCGCGGCGGGAGGCGACGGTCTGTCGGCGATCGCCTCCGATCTCGGATTCTCCGACCAGGCTCATCTGACCAGAGAGTTTCGGCGACACGCCGGCGTCACTCCCGGCGCGTTCCGGCAGGCCTGGTGCAGGCCCCGCGCGCAGGCTGTCCGATTTCTTCAAGACGCCGGCCGATCCACGCGCCTAATGATGGCGGTGTGGCCACTTGAGACCACGACCGAAGCCGGTTGAGCAGGTCCGCCTTTCGCGCTGACCGGTCGTAGGCCTCGACCTCGACACCGTCAGACGCGAGCTCCTTAGAATGATCATCGACGCCTGGATGCAGCACCCGAACGCCGCATGGATCGGGAATCCGAGGTTCGATCGTTGCGGCGCTGAAGACCAGCAAGACGGGCGGACGAGCGCATCGCCAGCCTCCACCTCGGCGTCGACGCCCGTTCGTCATTCCCCGACCGACAACGCGCGTCGCCAGTTCAAGGTGGCCTGATCTTCCGCAACCCGAGACCCCGAACCGAAGGATGACCGATGCCCTGGACCATTGAACGCAAGCACCCCCACGTAGCCGTGGTGACGATGAACACCAACAAGGTCAACGCGCAGAATCCGGCCTTCTTCGCCGAGCTCCACGCGGCGTTCGATCGTCTGGAATCCGAGTTCGCCGATTGCGCCGTCGTGCTGACCGGATCGGGCGCGGTGTTCACGGCGGGCCTCGACTTCGATCATCATTTTCCGATGTTCGCACGCCGGTCGATCAAGGAGATCGATGCCTGGTTTGACGCATACCGCGCGACGAACCTGCGCCTCTTCACGTATCCGAGGCCCACCGTGGCGGCGATCAACGGCCACGCCTACGCCGGCGGGTTCATCACCGCGATCGATTGCGATCACCGGATCGCCAGCGAAGGCCCGCTGCAGTTCGCGTTGAACGAGGTGCCAATTGGAATTCCGATGCCGGCCGTCTACTGCGAGATCATCAAGCATGCCATCGGTCCGCGATCGGCGTTCGAGATGACGCTGTTCGGTCAAATCTACGATCTCGCCGCCGCCAAGCGTCTCGGCGTCGTCCAGCAGACGGTCGCGCCGGAAAAGCTGCTGGAGACAGCCGTCGCCTGGGCGGCGCTGGTGCCGCCAGATTGCCATGCGGCGTACGCCTTCTCGAAGCGTGCGCTTCAGGCGACCACGATGGCCGCCATCGATGCCGCGGCCCGCCTCGACAAGGACCTGCTGTCGCGTGGCATGTCGGATCTCGGAAGCATCCGCGCCCACACGCGACGCTACAAGCAATTGAAGGGCAAGGACGTGACCTGGCCCTTGCCCGCCTAGGCGCCATCCGAAGGAGGACGTGAAGTAGAGGCCATCGAAAAGAACGAAAAACAGGAGGGACTGATGCACGGCGGCCAGGCAACCGACGGTTCGTCGATCACACCGAGCTACGTCAGCGGAGGGTCGATGACGCCCCTCCTGGGCATGACGATCGGCGACTGCTTCGATGCCACGGTCCGCGCCCACCCCGATCGCCTCGCTTTGGTGGTGCGGTCTCAAGGCGTCCGATGGACGTACCGCGAGCTTGCCGCGGTCGTCGATCGCTTCGCGAGCGGCCTGGCTTCGCTCGGTCTCGTCGCGGGCGAACGCGTTGGCATCTGGTCGCCCAACAACGCCGAATGGGTGGTCACGCAGTTCGCCACCGCAAAGCTCGGATTGATCCTCGTCACCATCAACCCCGCCTATCGTCCGCAGGAGTTGGAGTACGCGCTGCGAAAGGTCGGATGCGCGGCGCTAGTCACAGCGACCGCGTTCAAGACGAGCAACTACATCGGCATGCTCCGTCAGATCGCACCGGAGATCGCGACGGGCATTCCGGGACGATTGAACCTTCAGAAACTGCCGGACCTGCGCACGATCATTCAGATCGGCGAGACGACGACTCCAGGCCTGCTTTCATTCGAGGGCGTCTGCCGCCGCGGCTCGACTGCCTCTCCTCCGCGCGTGAAGCTACGTTTCGACGATCCGATCAACATCCAGTTCACCAGTGGCACGACCGGCGCTCCCAAAGGCGCGACGCTGACCCATCACAACATCCTCAACAACGGTTACTTCTGTGGGCAAGCCCTCGGCTTCGGTCCCGATGACAGGCTCTGCATTCCCGTTCCCTTTTATCACTGCTTCGGAATGGTCCTGTCCAACCTGACCTGCATCACGCATGGCGCGGCCATGATCGTCCCGGGCGAAGCCTTCGATCCGCTGGGCGTGCTCGAGGCCGTCCAAGCCGAGCGGTGCACGGCGCTGCACGGCGTCCCGACGATGTTCATCTCGATTCTGGAACACCCCACCTTCTCCAGTTTCGATCTGTCGTCGCTCCGCACCGGCGCCATGGCCGGCGCTCCCTGCCCGGTCGAGGTCATGCGTCGCGTGATCGGCGAGATGGGCATGGGCGAAATCACCATAGCGTACGGCATGACGGAGACGAGCCCGATCAGCTTTCAGAGCGATCGGGGCGATCCCCTGGAACGGCGCGTGTCAACGGTCGGCCGCATCCAGCCGTACGTGGAAGTGAAGGTGATCGACGAAGCCGGCGACATCGTCCCGCGCGGCATGCCGGGCGAACTCTGCACGCGCGGCTATTCGGTCATGCGAGGCTATTGGGACGACCCGGACAAGACCGCGCAGGCGATCGACGCAGCCGGCTGGATGCACACGGGCGATCTCGCCACCATCGACGCCGACGGCTATTGCAACATCACCGGTCGCATCAAGGATCTGGTGATCCGCGCCGGCGAGAACATCTATCCGCGCGAGATCGAGGAATTCCTGTATCAGCACCCGAAGGTGCAGGATGTCCAGGTATTCGGCGTTCCGGACCCAAAGTACGGCGAGGAGGTCTGCGTCTGGATCCGTCTCAAGGACGGGCAGACGTGCGACGAAGAAAGCATCCGATCCTTCTGTCGCGAGGCGATCGCCCACTACAAGATTCCGCGCTTCATCCGCTTCGTGGACGCCTACCCCATGACAGTGAGCGGCAAGGTTCAGAAATTCATCATGCGGGAAGCGATGGTGCGAGAACTCGCGCTGCAGGAAATCCGCACGGCGTGATCGCATCGCCTCAAATAGAAGGGCCCTTCAATGATCAACCTTTACACATGGCCGACCCCGAACGGTCACAAGGTCCAGATCATGCTCGAGGAAATCGGCCTGCCCTACACGGTGCATCCGATCGACATTACTCGCGGCGCGCAGTTCGATCCGGATTATCTGGCGCTCAATCCCAACAACAAGGTGCCGACGATCGTTGACGGCGACGGTCCGGACGGCGCCCCGATCACGGTGTTCGAGACGGGTGCGATCCTCATATATCTCGCGGAGAAGACGGGCCGCTTCATGCCTTCGGACGCGCGCGCGCGATGCGAGGTGATGCAATGGCTCATGTGGCAGATGGGAGGGCTCGGCCCGATGCTCGGCCAGGCACAACATTTCCATCGCTACGCCACCGAGAAGGTGCCGTACGCGATCGAACGGTACACCAACGAGGGCCGACGACTGCTGACCGTGATGGAGCGAAGGCTCGACGGGCGCGACTATCTGGCCGGAGAGTATTCGATCGCCGACATTGCCTGCTTCGCCTGGGTCCGCATCCACAAGATGGCCAACCAGAGCCTCGACGACCTGCCGCGGGTCTCGCGCTGGTATGCGGCCATCCGCGCCCGGCCGGCAGTGGAGCGGGGTATCAAACTGTTGCTGGATCAGTGGGTCGACGTGACGAAGAGCGAGCAAGCGCGGACGAATCTCTTCGGCGGTCCGCAGTACGCGTCGGGCGCCGCCAGATCGCCCGGAACCAACTAGCCATGTCCACAAAAGTCACCCTCTACGTCGATTACCGCAGCCCGTTCTCCTATCTCGTCAAGGAAGAAGCCTACGCGCTCGCACGAGATTTCGATGTGACACTGCTCTGGCAACCCTTCACGATTGACCTTCAGGGAGCTTACGGCGGCGAAGTCGAAGAGAGGACCGACCGAGACTGGCGCAAGGTTCGCTATGCCTACATGGACGCGCGGCGGCTTGCTGCGCGCCGCAATTGGATCATCCGCGGTACAACTAAAATCTTCGACCCTACGCTCGCGCATACGGGAATGCTGCTCGCGTCACAGACCGACGAATCTGTATTCCGTTGCTATCACGATACGCTCTGCGAGCGCTTTTGGCGCAGAGACCTCGACATCGAAGACACGGGAGCGATCAGGAGCCTCCTCATCGAAGCAGGCGCGGAAGGCCGCGCCTTCGACGAGTTGATTTTATCCGGCGAAGGGGTCCGCCGATGCCGGACGATCGCTACGGAAGCCGAAGAGCGGGGTGTCTTCGGTGTCCCGACATTCGTGCTGCAGGAAACCGGCGAGCTTTTCTGGGGCAGCGATCGGGTCTGGCTGCTGCGCGAGCGACTGTCGGGGACCGGCAGTCAGCCGCGTTGTCAGAATGGCTGTCAGAATGAAATCTGAGGGTTCGTGCTAAGCCATTGAAACACTGGAGCGGGTGAAGGGAATCGAACCCTCGTATTCAGCTTGGAAGGCTGCTGCTCTACCATTGAGCTACACCCGCATCTCGCGTTCACCTAACACGGTCGGGCGGCGGTCTCAACCGCCCCGGACCCTTCTTTCCCACCTCGTGGGCGGACTTGTTCCAGGCCCTCGGCCCTGCCCCTTAACGACGGCTGGATTTCGCCCTATATTGGGCGTCCCGAAACCAACGAAAGGAGGTGATCCAGTGTCTCTTACCAAGCGCTGTCACCTCGCTGGGATCGCCCGCTAAGCTCCAGATGGAGGTTGGCATCGGGGCGCTCTCAGCCCTGGACCAGCGAGCAAGAAATCGGGCGCGACGGGGCCTCCCCGCCGCGCCTTTTTCTTTGGAAATTGCCTTGATGGGGAGGTCGGCCCGATGGCGGCCGGTTCAGTTCGCGCGAAGTCGCTCGCGCAGTGCAACGGCGGCGATCAGCGTACCGACGCACCAGGCCAAGGCGGCGCGGTGAGGTTCGCCGCCGAGCAGCACCGTGAAGATGCTGGTCAGCAGGCATGGGACGATTGCCTTGCCGGTCCGGCTCGCGAGCGAGAGCAGGAATGGCAGCGCGGCCATCGAAACTTGCAGGACACTCATTGTCGCGCGTCACTTCGGCCGGAAGGTTCTAGAAGCCACTGACACCCGGTGCACGCGGCTGCTTGCCGCGGCGGCTTTCGACGATCCGCTCGCCGCCGTTCTCGGCCGAGCTGCCGTAGTAGCGATGGTGGCCGGACTGGTCGTGCAGATCCGCTGCGTCGGACTTTCCCGCCCGACGCGCGTCGCAGATGATCTTGATGGTCGACATGGCCGCCTCCGAAGTGTTCTTGGTGGCCATCAGTCGCGCCAGTTTCGGGCGCCGTTCACACCTTTGGGCCGCAATCGGGTTTCCGGAAGGTTTCGTCGCCGGGCCCGGGACGCAATATTTTCCGCAGCCCATTGTCGGCCGCGACGGTGGTGATACGTCCTTTGGACGCGCGCAGCAAAAATCAACGAGGTGACGATGCTTTACGCCATCCTGGCCTATCACGTGGAAGACGAGATCCTGTCCTGGACGCCCGAGACGGACGCCGCGGTCGTGGCCAAGGTCATCGAGGTTCAGGCTCCCTTGCGGGCAAGCGGACATTTGGGGCCGGCCGCCCGCCTGGATGAGACCCGAAAGGCCCGCACCTTGCGCGGCCCCGGCGCAGGCATGGTGCTGGACGGCCCGTTTGCCGAGACCAAGGAGCAGCTTCTGGGCTTCCACCTCGTCGAATACGATACGGATGAAGAGGCGCTCGCCGCGGCGCGGACGCTGCGCCAGGTCAATCCGACTGCGGTCTACGAAATCCGACCGGTCAAGCTTTACGTGCCGGCCGACGGGTTCGGTGCGACGACATCGAAGGAATGACCGTCTGGCCTACGAGTCCGCTCCGGTCGGCGCCGCGTAGAAGCGCTGGATCAGGAGCCCGCCGAAGGCGATGAACCACACGAAGGGTGCGATGTGCGGGGCAAACGCCGCCGCGATCGTGCCCGGGATGAACACCAGCAGCGGAAACAGCGATGCCATGAGTTCCTGGCGCCAGCTCCCCAGGATCACCCACCACAGCCAGGCGTTGAGGCCGGCGATCGCGGTCAGGTTCAGGCCGTAGAGCACGGCGACCGAGCTGCTCATGGCGTAGTTGGTGTAGAGGCCGTTGGTCACAGGCAGCAGCACGATCGACAGCAGGAAAAACAGATTGAGCATCACCGCACCGCGGCTGCCCACCGGCTGGCGCGCCAGCCGCCGGTGATGGCTGATCCAGAACACGCCGGCGATGATGAAGCTGAGCGCAAAGCCCGCGAGCTTGCCCGAATAGACCCGGGCAAGATCGTTCCAGTCGGGCGCGCCGGTGAACACAGCCGCCTTCGGCAGGTCGTAGGCGAGCAGCGTCATGGCAACGCCAAAGATGGTGTTGCTGAGCGACTCCAGCCGCCGCATCTCGAACTGCTCGGGCCGGGGGTCGGTCATGCCGGGTGTGCGCTTTTCGGGCTGGAACTTCGGGCCGTCTTGTCCCTAGGTCTTAACACCGGTTCGGTCCAGCCGCATTGCGATTCGCACCGCGATAGCCGACTCTCACCCTTTCACCCGGGGCGATTCGTGGCGACATATCTGGAGACGCTCAATGCGGAGCAGCGCCGCGCCGTGGAGCATGGCGTGGCCGATGGTGCGACCGTGGGCGCGCCCCTGCTCGTCATCGCCGGCGCCGGCTCCGGCAAGACCAACACGCTGGCCCACCGCGTCGCGCATCTGATCGTCGCGGGTGCCGACCCGCGCCGCATCCTGCTGATGACGTTCTCGCGCCGCGCCGCCGCCGAGATGGCCGGCCGGGTCGAGCGCATCGCCCGGAAGGTGCTAGGGGAGAACAATGCCGCGATCATGCGCGACGCCTTGAGCTGGGCCGGCACCTTCCACGGCATCGGCGCGCGGCTGCTGCGCGAATATGCCGAGCGGATCGGCGTCGATACCGCCTTCACCATCCACGACCGCGAGGATTCCGCCGACCTGATGAATCTGGTCCGGCACGAGCGCGGCCTGTCGAAGACAGAGAGCCGCTTCCCCGCCAAGGGCACCTGCCTGTCGATCTACTCGCGCTGCGTCAATGCCGAGATGGAGATCGAGAAGGTGCTGGGGGTGCACTATCCCTGGTGCGCCGGCTGGGCCGCCGAGCTGAAGGGCCTGTTCGCGGCCTATGTCGAGGCCAAGCAGGCCCAGCACGTGCTCGATTACGACGACCTGCTGCTCTACTGGTCGCAGATGATGAGCGATGCGCTGATTGCCGATGAGATCGGCGGCCGCTTCGATCACGTGCTGGTCGACGAATATCAGGACACCAACCGCCTGCAGTCCTCGATCCTGCTGGCGCTGAAGCCTGACGGGCGCGGCCTTACCGTGGTCGGCGACGACGCGCAATCGATCTACTCGTTCCGCGCCGCCACCGTGCGCAACATCCTGGATTTTCCGCAAAGCTTCTCGCCCCGCGCGGAAATGATCACGCTCGACCGCAACTACCGCTCGACGCAACCCGTGCTGGCGGCGGCCAACGGCGTCATTGGGCTGGCGCGCGAGCGCTTCACAAAAAACCTCTGGACCGACCGCACCTCGTCGCACAAGCCGCAGCTCGTCACCGTGCACGACGAGGCCGACCAGGCGCGCTACATCGTCGAGGAGGTGCTGGCCAACCGCGAGCAGGGCGCGCTGCTCAAGCACCAGGCGGTGCTGTTCCGGACGTCCTCGCATTCGGGCCCGCTGGAGATCGAGCTGACCCGCCGCAACATCCCGTTCGTGAAATTCGGCGGCCTGAAATTCCTCGACGCCGCCCACGTCAAGGACGTGCTGGCGCTGTTGCGCTTCGCCGAGAATCCCCGCGACCGCGTCGCCGGTTTCCGCATCCTGCATCTGTTGCCGGGCATCGGGCCTGCGACCGCGCAGCGCGTGCTCGACCAGATGGCGGAGAGCACCGATCCGCTCGCTGCGCTCGGCCAGCTCCCGGTGCCGCCGCGCACGGGCGCGGACTGGACCGACTTCGTGCGCACGGTCGAAAATCTGCGCTATTCGGAATGGCCGGTCGATCTCGAACGCGTGCGGCTCTGGTACGGGCCCCATCTCGACCGCATCCACGAGGATTCCGAGACGCGCCGCGCCGACCTGATGCAGCTCGAGCAGATCGCCAGCGGCTATGCCTCGCGCGAGAAATTTTTGACCGAGCTCACGCTCGACCCGCCCGATGCAACCAGCGACAAGTCCGGGCCTCCCTTGCGCGACGAAGACTATCTGATCCTCTCGACCATCCACTCCGCCAAAGGCCAGGAGTGGAAGTCGGTGTTCGTGCTCAACGTCGTCGACGGCTGCATGCCGTCCGATCTCGGCGCCGGCACTTCCGCCGAGCTCGAAGAGGAGCGCCGCCTGCTCTATGTCGCGATGACGCGCGCCAAGGACGACCTGCACCTCGTCGTGCCGCAGCGCTTCTTCACTCACGGCCAGGCCGCCAAGGGCGACCGCCACGTCTACGCCTCGCGCACCCGCTTCATCCCGGAATCCCTGGTCCATCTGTTCGAGCGCACTGCCTGGCCGAAGGCCGCAGCGGGCGCGGGCCGCACCGCGGCGCAAGGACCGAAGATCGACATCGGCGCGCGGATGCGGGGGATGTGGCGGTAGCGCCGGGGCTAGGCGTTCAGCCTGTCGAACTGGACCTTGCCTGCCTTCATCACCAGCGGAATGCGCTCGCCCTGGCCGAGCAGGCAGGCCACATCGCGCAGCGGATTACCGTCGACCACGAGCAGGTCCGCAATGGCTTCCGGCGCGATGCGGCCAAGCTTGCCCTCCATGCCGAGCACCTCGGCACCGATCAATGTCGCGCTGGCGATGACGGCGCGCGGCCCGAGAATCTCGGCGCGAATGCGGAATTCGTCGCTCTGGAGCCGCTGGGAAGGTCCAAGCAGGTCGCTGCCAAATCCCATTTTGACACCGGCATCGCGGTAGATCGCGAGCGAACGCAGGCCGGCGTCGCGGACATCGGCGATCTTGGCCACGCTCTCCGGCGGCAGGCCATATTGGGCGCCCTCGTTGGCCAGCGCCTCGTAGGTGACGAGCGTCGGCACCACATAGGCGCCCTTCTCTGCCATCAGGCGCGCAGTCGGTTCATCGACCAGATTGCCGTGCTCGATGGTGCGCACGCCGCAGCGAACCGCGCGTTCGATGGCGGCAGCGGTGTAGGCATGGGCCAGCACATAGGTCTGGCGTCCGCGTGCCTCTTCGACGATGGCGCGAATTTCGTCCTCGGAGTAGCCGAAGGCGCCGACCGGGTCGGTCGGCGAAGCGACGCCGCCGGAGGCCATGATCTTGATCTGGTCGGCCCCCATCTGGAGCTCTTCCCGCGCCGCCCTGCGCACGCCATCGACACCGTCGGCGACGCGCGCCAGGGCGCCGACGCGCACGCAGCACGGACATGGTGCATCGCTCGCCAGATAATCCGACCGCGCCCGCATGTCACCGTGGCCGCCGGTCTGACTGAGCGCACGGCCGGAGACGAACAGCCGCGGGCCGTCGGTCAGGCCGGTCTCGATCGCCTGCTTCAGCGCATGGCCGGCGCCGCCGGCATCGCGGACCGTGGTGAAACCACGCCGCAGCATGCCGCGCAGCAGCAGCGTCGAGCGCAGCGTCACCAGCACGTTCGGCATGTGCACCTGCTGCGCCAGGTTGAGCTCGACCGCCACCGCATGCACATGCAGGTCGATCAGGCCGGGCATCAGCGTCTTGCCCTTCAGATCGATGGTGCGATCGGCGGTGACCTGGAGCGGCCGGTCCGAGATCTCCTTGATCGAATTGTCCTCGACCAGCACGTGATATCCCTCCAGCAGGTCCGGCTGAAGCGGATCGAGCAGAGCGGCGTTCTTGAAGAGGGTACTGGGCATGGTCGTTTCCTGTCTGGTCAGGACCTGTCGGTCGTCAGCAACGCGGGCAGCGCGAGCTGGGCGAATGGGAGACACGCGGCGACGTCGTCCTCGCCGTACCAGCCCGCCTCGTGGAGCAGGTTGAGCGAGCCGAGCGTACGCCCGCGCCAGCGCACGGGCATGTTGAGCACGCTCTCGCAGCCGAGCGTGGCGATCAGCTCGTGGTCGGAGAACACCATGCGCAGATCGTCCTGGGTGCGGCCGATATAGGCCTCGCCGCGCTCGAGCACGGCCTCGGTCCACGGGCCCGGCACGAGGCGCTTGCGTCCGCCGGTCGGATACGGGCCCGGGAGATTGGAATAGACCCGCGCCGCATCACCGCTGTCACCGTCATAGGTCAGGATCGTGAACAGCTTGTGCCCGATCGCCGACTTCACGGCCTGGTCCAGCGCCGCGAACAGCGCACCTGGTTGATCCGCCCTGCCCTGCGCCGCCGCGACGGCACAGAGCAACGGATCGGCCTGGCGTTTCACCTGCGTCATGCAACCTCACCCGCCGCAATCTCCTCCAGCGAACGGCCGCGCGTGCGAACGCCCATGAGCACGACGGTCACCGCCCCGAGCAGCAGCACGGTGGTGGTGACGCCGAACACGCCGGCGAAGCCGAAATTGGGATAGAGATAGCCGACCAAGATCGGCGAGACGATCGCCCCGATCCGGCCGATCGCGGAAGCGAGCCCGGCACCGGTGGTCCTGACCGGCGTCGGAAACACCTCCGCGGTATAGGCATAGACGCCCGCATAGGTGCCGTTCATGAACAGGGACAGGAAGATTCCCGCCAGCATGATGTGCTGGTCGCTCTGCGCAAAGGCGAGCCCGAGCGCGCTGGCGCCGCCGAGCACCATGTAGGACGCGATCGTCGCTTGCCGGCCGATGCGCTCGTTGAAATACGCGGCGCTGAAATAGCCGGGAATCTGAGCGCAATAGATCGCGATCGAATAGGCGAAGCTCTTGGTGATGCTCATTCCGTTCTGGACCAGCAGGCCGGGTATCCAGACGAAGAAGGAATAATAGCTGAAGGTGATCGTCAGCCACATGATCCAGGTCATGATGGTGATGCGCGCCTGCCGGCCTGCGAGGAGCGCGGCGAAATTGGCGAGCAACGTTCCGGTCGCACCCTGCGGCACGACGGCTTCGACCACCGGCTGCGGCAGGACATAGCCCTGGCGTGCAAAGCCCGCCTCGATCCCGTCCAGCAAGGCTTCGGCTTCCTTCTCCCTGCCCCGGCTTTCCAGCCAGCGCGGCGATTCCGGCAGCGCCCTGCGCCACCACAACAGCATGATGACCGGCACCGCGGTGATGACCAGCACGATGCGCCAGCCGTTCTCATAAGCGGGAACGATGAAATAGCCGAGCAAGGCCGCCGCGACGAAACCGAAGGAGAAGAAGCCCGCCAGGGCACCGGTGAAACTGCCGCGGTAGCGCCGCGCCACGAACTCGGCAAGATACGGCGCGATGATCGCGCTCTCCGCGCCGGTGCCCATGCCTGCGACGACGCGGGCGGCGAAGAAGGACGGCCATGCATCGACCATGGCGCTCGCGATGGACGCCGCGCAATAGAGCGCAAGTGCAGACATCATCACCGCGCGGCGGCCGATCAGGTCGCCCAGCGTCCCCGCCAGCAACGCGCCGAACAGGAAACCGATATAGGTGCTGCTGCCGAGCACGCCGATCTGCACGCTCGACAGATTCCACGCCGTGCGCAGCACCGGCAGGATGAAGGCCAGCACCGCCGCGTCCATCGCGTCGAACATGTAGCCGAGCCCGCCCATCAGCAGCAGATGCTTGTGGAAGCGTGCGAACGGAAGGCGCTCGATGCGCGCCGATATCATCGACATGAAAGTCCCCTCAGTCTGGCGGCCCGGCGCACCGCGTGTTCCTTGGGAACCATAGACAAGGTGACATTATCGTCATAATTTATAATCATGATCTAATATATCACCATGGTGAATGTTCATGTCGTTCCGCGCGCTCGACCTCAACCTCCTGAAAGTCTTCGAGGCGCTGATGACCGAGGGCAGCGTCACGCGCGCGGCTAGTGCGCTGACGATGACGCAGCCCGCGGTCAGCAATGCGCTGGCGCGGCTGCGCGACGCGCTCGGCGATCCCCTGTTCGTGAGATCCGGTACCGGAATCCGTCCCACCCAGCGTGCCGTGGTGCTGTGGGGGCCGATCGGCGAGGCACTGGAAAGCGTGCGTGGCGCACTCGACGAGCAGGTGTTCGATCCCGGCCGCGCGCAGACCGAGTTCAGCCTGTCGATGTCGGACTACGTCTCCTCGCTCGTGATGCCGGATCTCCTCAGCCATCTCGGCAAGGTCGCGCCGAAGGCGCGGGTCCATACCGTCCCCAACACCATCCTGGAGATCGCCGACCAGCTCGAGGACAACAGGGTTGACTGCGTCATGAGCGTCTATGTCAACGAGGCGCAGCAGCCGGCGGCCATTCGCTCGCGCTCGCTGTGGACCGTGGACTATGCCTGCTTCATGCGGCGTGGCCATCCGTTCGCGGGCATGAAGCGGCTCAGCACGCGCGCTTTCCTCAACGCGGGACACGTCGATGTCAGCCTCGCGGGCAAGACCTTGCCGTCCTACGACCTCTTCCTCGCCTCGCGCGGGCTGTCGCGCAACCTGGTCGCGACCGTCAATCACTACAGCGCCGCCTACGAGGTCGTGCGCCAGTCCGACCTCATCGCCGTGCTGCCGAGCGACCTGCGCTCGCAATCAAGGCATGCGCCGTTGCTGCATGCCATGTCGCTTCCGCTCAAGGCGCCGCCGCGCATCGTCAGCCTGTTCTGGCACCAGCGCAACGACACCGTGCCGGCGCAGCGCTGGCTGCGCGAAACGCTGGTCGAGATGTTCGCCAGATCCGATTGAGCCCGCCGGTGCGGTGAAAAACCGGAAACCATGCCTTTCCCGGAGCAGCATTGTCGAAACGGCCGTCGCGCCCTAGCTGCACAGCAAACAGTTTCCTCCCACAGGACGGACGCCGCTTGCGCCCGACAGAGACCTCATCAATGACCGCACCGCTTCAATTCGGACTGGATACTTTTGGCGACGTCACCAGGGACGCCTCCGGCGCCATGCTTGCCCACGCGCAGGTGATCCGCAACGTGGTCGACGAGGCGGTGCTGGCCGACGAGATCGGCCTCGACTTCATCGGCCTCGGCGAGCACCACCGCGCCGACTTCGCGATCTCCTCGCCGGAGACCGTGCTGGCCGCTATCGCGTCGCGCACCGGGCGCATCCGTCTCGGCTCGGCCGTGACGGTGCTGAGCTCGGACGATCCGATCCGCGTGTTCCAGCGCTTTGCCACGCTCGACGCGCTCTCGAACGGGCGCTCCGAGGTGATCCTCGGCCGCGGCTCGTTCACCGAATCCTTTCCGCTCTTCGGCTTCGACCTGCGTTCTTACGAGGCGCTGTTCGAGGAGAAGCTCGATCTTTTCGCAGCCCTGTTGTCGCAGCAGCCGGTGACCTGGGAGGGCAAGCTGCGTCCACCGCTGCGAGATCAGCTGGTCTATCCCCCGGTCGAGAACGGCACGCTGAAGACCTGGATCGGCGTCGGCGGCAGTCCGCAATCGGTGGTGCGCGCCGCGCATTACGATCTGCCCTTGATGCTCGCGATCATCGGCGGCGATCCCGCGCGCTTCGCCCCCTACGTCGATCTCTACCACCGCGCGTTCAAGGAGTTCGGCCGGCCCGCACAGCCGATCGGCGTGCATTCGCCCGGCTACGTCGCCGACACCGACGAACAGGCGCGCGAAGAGCTATGGCCCGACTACAAGGCGATGCGCGACCGCATCGGCAAGGAACGCGGCTGGCCGCCGATGGGCCGCGACGAGTTCATCAGCGAGGCCGAGCACGGCTCGCTTTATGTCGGCTCGCCGGAAGCGGTCGCGCGCAAGATCGCGAAGACGGCAAAGGCGCTTGGCGTCTCGCGCTTCCAGTTGAAGTATTCGGCGGGCCCGCTACCGCACGAGAAGCTGATGAAGAGCATCGAGCTTTATGGGCGGAAGGTGGTGCCGATGGTGCGGGAGATGATGGGGTGACCGGGCCTGGCGTGTTTTGATTCACGTCAAGCCGTTTAGCCGCGTTTCCCGGCTAGAAGGAAGCTCCCGCACAGATCACGCGAGAGTTCAGGTAATGCCATCTCTTCCAAGGAAGCCCAGGCAAGGTCGCCCCAGGAAAGCGCAAGCAAAGCCCGTCAGGCGCAAGACGGCGGCGCGCGCGCAAGCACTCAAGCTCAGTCCCGTCGAAAGATCGCTGGTGGAGCAATCGTCCGCGGGCGCGCTCGAGACAGAACTGGCGGCGCTGGACAACGTCCTCAATGGTTTCCCCGCGTTACCGCCCGACAGCGACCCCGTCCAGGCCATGCTCACAGGCGCCGCGCCGGATGACGCCAGGCGTCTTCAGGCACTTCTGGTCGGCAAGGAAAGCAAACGTGCGAAGCGGCAGACCAGCGACGAACTCGCCGAGGACTGGCGGTTGGGCGGCTACCCCTACAAATCCCGTATGTTTCGCCGCGACTATGAGGAGCAGAAGTTCGTTCTCCAGACCGAGCTACTGAAGCTGCAGAACTGGATGAAGGAGACCCGACAGCGACTGGTCCTGCTGTTCGAGGGCCGCGACGCCGCCGGCAAGGGCGGCGCCATCAAGCGCTTCATGGAGCATCTCAATCCCCGTGGAGCCCGTGTCGTGGCCTTGGAGAAGCCGAGCGACGTCGAGCGCGGCCAATGGTATTTCCAGCGCTACGTGCAGCATCTGCCGACGGCAGGCGAGATCGTGCTGTTCGACCGGAGCTGGTACAATCGTGCCGGCGTCGAGCGCGTCATGAACTTCTGCTCGCCCGCAGAGTACGATGAATTCCTGCGCCAGGTTCCGGAATTCGAACGCAACCTCGCACGCAGCGGCCTGCATCTCATCAAGTTCTGGTTCTCGGTCAGCCGCGAGGAACAGCGGCGGCGCTTCAAGGAGCGTGAAGGTCATCCGCTGAAACAGTGGAAGCTGTCACCGATCGACCTCGCCTCGCTCGACAAATGGGACGACTACACGCGGGCAAAGGAAGGAATGTTCTTCCACACCGACACCGCGGACTGCCCCTGGATCGTGATCAAATCCGACGACAAGAAACGCGCACGGCTGAACGCGATGCGCTACGTGTTGCACGCCATGCCGTACGCCGGCAAAGACACCAAACGCATCGGTATGGTCGATGATCTCCTGGTCGGGCGCGCGAACGTGATCCACGAACGCGAAGAGCACACAAGATAGGACGAGAACGCGATCAGGCCGACTGCGCCTGTTAGCTGCGTTCAAACCGCTCGGTACATGTCTTGCGCTGACATTCTGCTCGCTTGCCCAGCCGTAGCTCGCGAAGCGAGCGAAGGCTGGTGGGGGAGGCAGGACTCGAACCTGCGAAGCCATGAGGCGGCTGATTTACAGTCAGCTCCCTTTGCCACTCGGGACACTCCCCCGCTCGACGGCAGCACAATCGGCCGGACCTTGCCGGCGGACCGAAGACGGCCATGGAACGTGAAGGCCGCGACAGCCCGGATGGGGGCGCGACCGGGCGCGGTTATCGGCGAAGCCGTGGGGTAAAGTCAACCGAGGCGAACGGTTAAAATCGCCCTCGAAGCCACCCAAATTGCCATATTCGGGGACCCATGACACAAGCAAGCCCATGAAGGATCGAAAATTCATCCCCAGGGGGCCCCGTGGAGGGGCTAAGCCCTTCAACAGACCGGATAAATCGGCCGGCCGGCCGGCTTGGCGCAATCGCGATTCGGACACCGACGGGCCTGTCATCCTCTATGGCTGGCACACGGTCACCATGGCGCTCGCCAATCCCGCGCGACAGATCCGCAAGCTGACCCTGACCGAGAACGCCGCAAGGCGCCTTGCGGACGAAAACATCGAAACCCGCGTCACGCCCGAAATCGTCCGGCCTCAGGAGATCGACCGGCTGCTCTCGCCCGACGCCGTGCACCAGGGCCTGCTTGCCGAGGCAGATGCTCTGCCCTCGCCCGACATCGAGGACTTGGAGCAGGACGGCATGGTGCTGGTGCTCGACCAGATCACCGACCCGCACAATGTCGGCGCGATCCTGCGCTCCGCCGCAGCGTTCGCGGTGAAGGCGATCGTCACCACCGCGCGCCACAGCCCGGAGGCGACCGGCGTGCTGGCCAAGGCCGCCTCAGGCGCGCTGGAGCTGGTGCCCATGGTGACGGTGCAGAACCTCGCCCGCGCGCTCACCGAGCTGAACGGGCGCGGCTTCCAGACCGTTGGCCTCGATAGCGAAGGCAGCGCGGACCTCTCCGAGGTCGTCCTGCGCGAGCCACTCGCGCTGGTGCTCGGCGCGGAAGGCAAGGGCTTGCGGCAATTGACCCGCGAGACCTGCAGCGTCGTCGCACGGCTCGACATGCCCGGCGAGATCAAGAGCCTCAACGTCTCGAATGCCGCCGTGCTCTCGCTCTATGTCGGCGCGAGCCGCCTCGGGTTGATGAAGCGGTAGGGCTTTTTCGAGCGAAGTGGATACCGGTTCGCGCAAGGAAAACACGTCAAAGCAAGAATCTCAAACAAAACGCCCGTCCGCATCGCGCGGACGGGCGTTTCGTCATTCAAGCGATCAAGCGATCAGTAGTAGCGGCGCAGCACGCGGTGGCCGCCGTAATACGGCGCATGGCGAGGAGCGTAGCCATAGCGCGGACCGTAGCCGTAGTGCGTGCGCGGCAGATAGCCGGCGCGCGGGCCGTAGCCATAGCGATACGGACGATAGTACGGCCGACGATAGGGATAGGCACCCGGCGTTGCGACCGCGGCGGCGCGATAGCCATAGCCGTTTCCATAGCCATAGCCGTGGCCGTAGCCGTAATTGGCCGGCGCGACGACCGCGTCTTCACGATAGGTCGGATACGGCGCGAAGGCGCCCGGGCCGGTGTAGGTCGGGCCCTGGTTGACGTAATAATACTGCGTGGTCGGCTCGGCGAGACGCTCATAGGCGCCATAGCCGTAGCCGGCCCCATAGCCGCCGCAACCGGTGTTGCAGCCGGAATAGACCGGGACAATCGGCTGGCACGGATTGAAGCCGCAGGCCGCGGCGGGCGCGGTGGCGACGAACATCACGGCAGCCGCCGCGACCAGTCCCGAAATCATCTGACGCATTACTCTCTCCTGTTGATTTCCGTTTGTTGGATTTTGTCGTTTCTTAACCCGGCGGCTTGCCGGGCATCTCTGCACGCGGCCGCGGCCGAGGACGCCGCGGATGGTCGTTGATCTCGGGCGCGAGGATCACCGGCGGCGGATCGACCGGCACATCCATCTGCGGCGGCAGCGGCGCGGATGACGCGCCCCAGCTCTGGTGATAGCTCTCGGCGGGCTTGGGCAATTTGCGCTTCGCGGGCGGCTCGACCTCGAGCCGGCCATAGCCGGGCCGAAGGCCCATGGTCGGATAATAATGGCCGACGTCCGTGGGCTGCCGCTCCTCGATATAGCGCCCGCCATAGATCGTCGGCTGCACCTGAACGTTCTTCCCCAGGCCCCAAGTCCCCTCGATCACGGCATAGGACGCGTCGATGTTGTTGATGATGATGGGCACACCCGGGCGGCCGGGAACGACGATATCGAAGCCGCCGCCGGCAAACGCCGTCGCTGGCAGTCCGATCACAAAGGCAGCAAGCGCCAGAGCGCGCATGAGAGGATCCCGGTTATCCGGCGACAACCTACCCGACCGCGACGCAGAGAGGGTTAAGGCCTGCTCACCAAATGCCGGTAAGCCTAATGCGCAAGGATCGCACGCCGCTCAAATGCTGCAAAGCGAACTAGCGAAGCATTAACACCGCCGGACTCTCTCGCCGGAACAATGCCGCGTGCTCACATCCGTTTGACCATCCAGCAGTGGAAATCAGCGGGTTTCACCGGAACGTCCGCGGCCCCCGGTATTTAGCCCCCGTCAACAAAACGGGAGCCAGACAACATGAACATCAAACTTCTCGGAGCCACGGCGATTGCGGCGACCATGCTGGCAGGCGCTGCCATGGCGCAGACGGTGACCACCAATCCCGGCCGCTGCGTGGCGCAATCTCCCAACGCCAATTGCCAGAACGCCGGGCCGGGAAATCCGTATGCCGATAGCGGCTATCGCCATCGCCGGGTGTCCTATCGCCAGACCAATGGTGACTGGGATAACGACTGGAACAGGAGCCGCACCGGCTTCTGGCCGACCGACGTCGCAGCCGGCGTGGCCGGCGCCGCAATCGGAACGGCGGGCGCGATCGCAACCGCTCCATTCCGCGGCTGGGACAACAGCTACGCCTATGACAATTCGTGGGATAATCGCGGCTGGGACAATCGGGGGTGGGACAATCGCACCTACGCCCAGCGCAACGGCTTCGTCTGCACGCCCGGCACCTGGTTCAAGGGCGCAGACGGCCGCCGACACATCTGCCAGTAAGGCGATTTGAACCGAGCGCAACAGATCAGGCGGCCCTCGGGGCCGCCTGATTCTTGTCTATGAGAAGGACCGCGGGTTCTGGCACTTTCCAATCAAGTCTGGTATTGCGGCGCGCACGGGCGGACAGCCCCCGGCGGACGCCGGTCCCTGCCCGCTCCTCCAAGCCTCGCCGGCTTAGCTCAGCGGTAGAGCAGCGGTTTTGTAAACCGAAGGTCGGGGGTTCAATCCCCTCAGCCGGCACCAGCTTTGACCCGCAACGCTCATTCCGATGTCTTCGGCGCGCTGCTTTGCTGGAGATGCAGAGCGCCGGTGATCTCCACCCAGACATGTTTCGACTGTTCGAAAACCGATCGCATGGGAGCCGGATAGTTCGGAGCCGCGATCGCGCCGACCGCAACGCCGATCATCGCTGGCAGATTATCGGCCTTCCAATAGACTGTTGAACCACAGTCGGGACAAAAATAGTTGCGAACCTTGCCGCCGCTTGCGGCTGTACGGACGTATTCCTTCGGCGTTCCCGAGATCGTGACGGCCTCCATCGGATAGAAGGCGCCGACACCGAACGGCGCACCTGTTCGTCGCTGGCAGTCAATGCAATGGCAGGCAACGACGAGGCTTGATGGCCCCGGAAGCGACAGCGCAAGAGCGCCGCAATTGCATCGGGCGTCGATCATCGAAACTCCTTCCTCGTTCGTTGGCCGACGGGTGCTTCAGCCCGGATGGAGCGGAGCGCAAATCCGGGACGGTGTTCGCCCTCACTCCTTCCCCACCTCGAACGCCAGCAGCACATTGCCGGCAACACCGCTCCACTGGCCGTAGCCGGAATTGGTGTAGAGCATGCCGCCAGCGATGATCGGCCCGGGGCCGTCGATCGCGCCGCCGTGAGCGGGGACGCCGTTCACAGCCGTATAGTCTCGCGCGGTATCGAACTCCCACAGCAGCTTGCCGTCGGCAGTGGCGTAGGCGCGCAGGAAGCCGCTGACGCCGCCGGAGAACACGACACCGGGGATCAGGCTTACCGCCGCCGACAGCGCGGGGCTGCATTGGAGACGATCGCCGCAGGCGACGGGAGACACTTCCATCGCAATTTTCCCGCTGGCGAGATCGACGCCGAACAGGCCGCCACCTTGTGTAGAATCCAGTTGCCGCGTGCCGTCGCGCAGGAAACGCACGTCGGAGTTCGCGACATAGATGCGGTCCTGGTCGGCGGCCGAGCCCCATTCGCTGCCGCCGAGCGCACCGCCCTTCCCGATCCGCGTCTGCCACAGGATCTTGCCGCCATCGTCAGGGTCGAGCGCATGCACGACACCGGACTTCTGCGCGATGGCAAGAACTCGCCTGTCGTCGCGCAAGGTCACGAGGATCGGCGACTGGCCGAAATCGTGATCGGGCCCGTGATCCTCAGGACAATTGGTCTTGTCCGCGGCATAGCACGCCACGATGAAGGCGTCCTTCGGGGTCGCCTGCTGCTTCCAGAGCAGCTTTCCGGTCGCAAGCTCGAACGCGAGGATCGCATCGGCGGTTGCGGCCGGCGGATTCGAGTAGGAATTGCTGGTCGCGACGTAGACGGCGTTGCGCTTCGGATCGATCGTCGGTGCCGACCATACCGCGGCGCCGGACGGGCCGAACAGCTGCGTGCCTCTGGTATTCTTGCCGGTCGGATGCGGCACCTCGGGGATCGTGTAGGCCTGCCACACCAGCTTGCCGGTCACGGCCTCCAGCGCCACCACGCTGCCGCGGAAGGTGCAGCATTCGTAACTGGCTTGCGAGCCGGCGGCCTCCTCGAGCGAGGACACCGGCACGTAGAGCACGCCGGAGTGCAGCGTCGGCGCGCCGGTGATGCGCGCGGCCGGATGCTCCTCGACCTTCGTCTTCCAGATCAGCGCGCCGGTCAGCGCGTTCACGGCATAGGCATTGGCGCGCAAATCGCCGAAGAAGATCGCGAACTGATCGGTGCCGGGAACCGGCGCGAAGCTGATCGCGGCGCGCACCGCGGCATCGGTCGCCAACGTCCACAGCGTGCAGCCGCTTCGCGCGTCAAGCGCGTGCACCTTGCGGTCAGTGCCGCCGATGAACAGCAGGCCGCCGACGATGGTCGGCGGCGCAAAGGACACCGAGGCGCCGGGAAAGGCGTAAGCCCATTTCAGCCGCAGACGCGGCACCTCTTCCGCGGTCAACCCGGCCATGTCGGACGGCTGGAAGCGGCTGTTGGCAGCATCGACGCCCCATCCGTTCCAGCGTGGACCATCGAGCGGTTGCGGAAAGAAGCTGACCTGCTGCGTGCAGCGTCCTGCCGCGTCGGCTGCGACGCCGCCGGTCGCGGCCTTGCCGGTCACGAAGGCAGCAATCGCGCGGCGTTCCTCGTCGCTGCGCTCCTTCACCATCGCCGCCATGCCGCCGGAGGTCAGTGTCCCCAGCACGTGATCGAACGACATCGCCTGCATGGCACTGCGGGTCGGCACACGGCTTTGGGCATCACCGCCATCGTGACATTGGGCGCAATGGCTTGCGTAGAGCGCGCCGCCGTCCTGCTGCGCCAGTGCCGGCGCGCAGCACCAGATCAGCATGGCCACGACCACAACACTCGGTCTCATGGTGTGCTCCGGAATCGTCACGGCAACGCGAGACGGCTTGATGCAATCCAAAGTGTAGCGCAGCGGCGATCGCCGAAGCAACGGAGGCTCCGCCTGCGTCCGTCACATCCCCGTGGCAATGCGGACGCGATCGGGCAATTCATCGAGCCGCCAAAGCCCGAGGCTCTTGTCGCGCCAACCGCCGCCGCCCTCCTCGCACCCCTCATTGATCAGTTCGCGCGGCACCGGCCAGTTGAACGGCGCCGTCTCCATGTTCAAGGCACGCCAGTCGCCGTCCTCGCAATCGCGATTGCCGGTCCATTCGGGAAACGTCGTGACCAGCAGGAAGCGCGCGCCGCTCGCACGAAAATTCGTGATGGCGCGGGCAATGTTGTCGAAGCTCAGATGAACCAGGCAGTCACGGCACAGGATCAAATCGGCAGTCGGCAGCTCATCACGCGTGATGTCGGCGACGCGGAAGCGGCCGGCCAGTTCGCCCCGCGCCGTGCGCTCGCGATTGGCCTCGATCAGCGACGGCACGATGTCGATGCCGGTGTAGTCGAGATCGAGCTTCAGGCGGCCGATCCAGCCCGCATCGCCGCAGGGCGCATCGAGCAGCGAGCGCGCGCCGAGCCGTTGCAGCAGTGCGGGAAGCGCCTCGCCGATCGCGGCGGTCGCGCAGTCCTCCGAGCCGAGGCCCGACACAGAAGTGGCCGCGCCCCACAGGTTTGTCCGCTCGATCCGCTCGAACCGCGCGGCGAGATCGAGGCCCGCGAAATTGTCGCGGTCGGCGACGAACCGCTCATGGGCAAGCACGGGTGGACGATTGGCGGTCATTGGACAGGACGCGAGTCGAAATTCCGGCGCAGCCGCACTATACAGGCAAAGCGAGCTGTCCGAAATCGTCCGAAGCGAACTCGCTCAAATCACCCGTCTCGTCCGGACCACATGCGCCCCACCACAACAAAAGAAAAGGCCAGGATCGCCGCTGGCGCGGCGACGGCCATCATCATGACGGCCGTGCTGCTCGTCATCGCGCTTGCATTTCTGCTGGCGCGGTAGCTATTGCCGGCGCAACGGATGGCCGCCGCCGCGCAGACTACGCGGCGCGCACCGTGCGGAGGAATTTTCCAACTTCGTCCTTCAGCCGGTTGCTGTCGGTCGCCAGCATCTTGGCGGTGGAAAGCACCTGCGAGGAGGCCGAGCCGGTCTCGGCCGCGCCGCGCTGCACGTCGGTGATGTTGGTGGAGACCTGCTGGGTGCCGTGCGCGGCCTGCTGCACGTTGCGCGAGATCTCCTGGGTCGCAGCGCCCTGCTCCTCGACGGCCGCGGCGATGGTCGAGGACACCTCCGAAAGCCGCTCGATGGTCGCGGAGATGTCGCGGATCGCGTTGACGGATTCCTGGGTTGCGGTCTGGATGCCGGAAATCTGCTGGCTGATCTCGCCGGTCGCCTTCGCGGTCTGCTCGGCCAGCGTCTTCACCTCGGAGGCGACGACCGCAAAACCGCGGCCGGCCTCGCCGGCACGTGCCGCCTCGATCGTGGCATTGAGCGCCAGAAGGTTGGTCTGGCCGGCAATGGTGTTGATCAGCTCGACGACGTCGCCGATGCGCGTCGCCGCGACCGAGAGCTCGCTGACGCGCTCCGTCGTCGTGCGGGCCTGGGTGACGGCTTCGCCCGCCATCCGCGCGGATTCCTGCACCTGCCGGCTGATCTCGTTGACGGAGGAGGACAGCTCTTCCGTGGCGGTCGCAACCGACTGCACGTTGCCGGTGGCTTCACCCGAGGCGAGCGCGACGACCGAGGTCAGATCCTGCGCGCGCTGCGCCGTGGTGGCCAGTGTCGAGGACGATGCCTCGAGCTCGGTGGACGCCGAGCCCACCGTCTCGATGATCTCGCCGACCGCGCGCTCAAAGCCGTCGGCAAGGTCGACCATGTCGCGCTTGCGCTGCTCGGCGGCCTGTTTCTCAACTTCGACCTGCGCGGCCTTGAGGCGCTCGACCTCGAGTCCGTTGGTCTTGAAGATTTCGACCGTCCTGGCCATGTCGCCGATCTCGTCGCCGCGGCCCTTCTCGGGCACCTCGGTCTTGAGATCGTTGCGGGCGAGCCCCTCCATGGCAAGCTTGAGCCGGGCGATCGGCTGCGACATCGCCTTGAGGCCGATGAACAGTGCAATCGCGATGCCGACGATCAGGCCACCGGCGCTGACGCCCATCACGGTCGAGGTCGCGGATTTGGCGTCGCGCTCGATAGCTTCCTTGCGCTTGGCGACCGCTTTGGCGGTCTCGCCCGTAAACTTGACGATGCGCGCCAAGGCCGCGTCGATCAACGGATCGCACTCCTTGTGCGCCCGGGCGGCGGCCTTTGCGTTCTCTTCCGGGTTGCTCGCTTGCGAGCCGGCCTGGAGCACCGGGTCGCAACCGCTGAACACACCCTTGAGCTGGTCGCCGATGCCCTTGATGTCGCTTGCGCGTGCCGGATCGTCCTGCTCCGCTGCGGCCAGGAATTGACTGATCTCGTCACGATTCTGGGCCGCGGTCTTGAGGCGGTTGGCGTTGCCCGCCTCCGTCGCCTCGGTGAAGACCGCATAGAGCGCGGCATGATAGGTCTCGGCACGGCGCTGGGCCCGCGTCAGGTTGAGCGCCGAGGATTGCAAGGCGGAGAGTTCGGCGAAGCCGTCGACGGTCGCGGAGAGTTGGCGCGTACCGAATGCGGCGACGGCGACGAGCGCGCATCCCATCACGGCCACGATCAGCGCGACCTTCCACACGATCTTCAGATTGTTCAAAAAGCTCATCACAGCCGTTCCGCCGACGCATAATCCCAGCAACGGGCATTGGAACCAGCGGACGTTAAGATTTGATGCCAAATGCCCCGGGTAGTCTTACGGAAAACTAACCAATTGGAGTTTTGGCGTAAGCTTTGCGTCAGCTTCAGCCTGTTTTCAGGGCGCAATCAGGCATCGGCGGCCGGAACCGGTCGCCGGCGTCGGCCGTTGTCGGCCCATGCTTATCAGGGAAGAAAACCGAAACATGTTTCTGCTGGCGACGGTGACGCTGTGCTGCGGCGCCTTGGCCGGCGCAGTTGCGCTGTTCGAACCGGCACCCGGGCCCGCTCCGGCAAGGCAGATGGCTGAGAGGGCGGCGACCGACGTGACCGCTCCGACGCCGGTTCGGGTGGTCGGGGCGCCGTTCGAGCCCAACCTCAATCCGCGAGAGCGGTAGCGCTCACCTCGGCGAGACTTCCGCGGCCTCATCGGGACGGCGTTGGGCGCGCGCCAATTCCTCCGCGAACGCGATCACCTCCGCCCGTTTGTCGGGCGACAGCAACAGGAACGCGCGGACGAGCCTCAGGCCCATCGCTTCGTCCGAATGGTCCGCTTTGGCATCCATCCCCCACTGTCGGGCGGGCGGGAAAAATATGCAATCCCCACCGGACATCTTCTTGATTTGGCCGGCCGGCTTTGCTGGAATAGCCACAGCAAAGGTGCACCAATGAAGTGGATCAGGGAACGCGACGAGCTGATCGCGCAGACGATGGCTTTCGTCCAATCGGTAACCGGCAAAAAGGATGACCTCCATCCGCTGGGGATCCCGACGGCTGCACCCGCCGCGCCGGTGGAGATCGTCTCCGCCAGGTCCGTCGATGCCAAGTCCGTCGATACGAAGTCCGTCGACGAGTCCGAGCGGCCCGCTCCGCCGCCGCAGCCCTCGCTTCTCCCACCGCCGCGCGCGGGCTACGACTTCCGAACCGAGATGCAGGCCCGCATCGCCAATTTCCGCAAGCATCAGGAACGGTTCGAGCGCGAGCGCGAGGAATATTGCGCGGCCACCCTGACCAAGCTGCGCGCCGCCATCCTAGATGTCTCGCCCGGCCCGCCGGCCGAAAAGTAGAGCCGGACCGCCCGCCAGGGCCTACAGCCAGGACCACACCAGCCAGAGATTGGCCGCGCAGGCACCTAACAGCGCCAGCGTCAACGGCAGGAGCATGTGCCCGCAGGAGGTTTTCAGGTCGCTCGTCATGGCCGAAAACATCCGCTGATTCCGCCAAATGAGTCCCGGGGATTCTTTTTTTCGGGATTCAGGAGTCGTTAAGGACTCATAACCCACGCACTCCTGATCACGGCCGCGTGATCGGTCCGCCGGCCGGAACCCCAAGCCCTTTGAAGTCGTTAAGGGGCTTTCCGGGAGCGGGAAGAATGCCCTACGCCCTGTTCTGCAACGACGCCCAGATCAGCAAGGCCTATCCAAGCGAGTCCGACGTCTGGAAGATCGCGCAACGGAGCGGTCTGGTCGTGGACGTCATCGCCGACGACGACCGCGCCGGGCCACGCCGGGTGCTCGACAATGATTATGAGATCAAGCCCTGCCGCGCCGCGCAGGGCGAGGACCCCGCCAAGAACAAGGCCGAGGCCGATCGCCAGTCCCGGATGGAGCTTGAGCTGAATTCGTAGGATCCGGCCCGAAGCCGGAAGTCAAAGCCGACGGGGGCTCAGGGCGTCGCGGTCGCCAGCGAGGCCTGCTCGCCCGCCAGGGCCACGCAGGCCTTCCGCCGGTGCAGCCCACGGATCGCGCCGGTGACCTTCAGCACCTTCCCGGAGGGACAAGAGGCGTCCTTGACGAAGGCCACCTCATAGGGTGCCAGCATCAGAGGCTCGATTTTGAGGATTGTTTGGGCAGAACACGGCAGAGAGACAAAGCACAAGACCACCACTGCCGACACCAAGATACGCATGTCCGTCGTCCCACCAGCCCGGTTCTCATATAACGCGTTCCGGAGCGCGAGTTCCGTAAGCGGCAAAAATTATTTTTGCTTTACCCAAGCTCCATGACGCGCGTGAGAAAGCGCGCGCCGGAACGTTTGCTTGCAAATGACGCGCCAGATGGTTCACGCAATGCAAACAGACGGCTGGCAAACCGGGCGGCAAGCCAACGGCCGGTGTGAGCCGGCCTTTGGCAGATCGTGGTCGCTGGCGACGCGTCAGTAGCGCGATGCTGCCGGACCGCCCCAGCCGAAGCGGTAGTTCACACCGACCTTGACGGTATGTTCGTCCTCCCGGCCGCGAACGCCGATGACATCGGGCGGACCGGAGGTGGAGGTGAAGGTCGTGCTGCCAAAGTTGTAGTACTGGTATTCGGCCTTGGCCGACCAGCTCGGCGCAAACATGTACTCGAGGCCGGCGCCAACGGTATACCCGTCCTTGCTGTTGCCCGTGGTGGTGAATGTCTGCGGCACGCCCGCGACGTTGACGCCCAGGCTGTTGTTGCGCCAGGCGTAACCGCCCTTGGCGTAGACCAGCGCCGGTCCCCAGGTGTAGCCGATGCGGCCGGTCACCGAACCGATCTGATCGGTGTTGGACGTTACCTGCGTACCCAGCGGGAACGTGACGCCGTTGTTGTTGGTCGGCAGCCAGGAATACTGGGCCTCGATGCCCACCACCCAATTGGGCGCGAACTGATAGTCGAAGCCGCCCTGGACACCCCCCAGGAAGCGCGCGTCGCTCGACTGGAAGGTGCCGTCGCCGGCGAAGGCGCCGCCGACATGGCCGCCGATGTAGAAACCGGTCCAGTTGTAGATCACCTGAGGCGGCGTATAGGCCGGAGCCTTGGTGTAGGTGCGCGGCTGCATGTCGGCCGCTGCGGCCGGCGCCGCCAGCACAAGCAGGGCAGCTGCACCCAGCAAAATCGTTTTCATCATCATCCCCGTTCTTTCAATTACGACACTCAGGAAACAACGTGGCGTGAATTGGGTTGCTTCGCGGCGATGCCGGAACGTTGATCGTTCGTGACTGTGACGGAGCGGCAACAACGCGATTTTGTTCCATCACGTGGCCTTGTGCCGACTCATTTTGTCGTCCGCCCAAAACCTGCCGTAACAATTTGTCGCAAGGTCAAATCACCCCGTTCAAGGCTCGCCGAAATGTGATCCACGGCGCCGGCGGCCTCTGTCCTACCACCAGGCGATGAAGGCGGGCTTTGCGCTACCGCGTCATCTTTTCCAGTTCCGGAAAGGGTGCGTAAACCGCGCCCGCGCACTGCTCGCTCGTGCGATCGGCGACGCGGTCCGCCCGGCCGTTGACGAAGATGACCGCGCGCTCCCGCATGGCCTTGTAGGTGCCGTCAGTCTCGCGTGGCGTGAAGTGCAGGCAGCTGACGTAGAACTGCCGGCCGCCAACCTCGCGCAGCACCGGTTCGGCCATGCCGGCGTCCCGCACGCCGACGGGATTGTTCAGATAGCTGCGCATCAGGGCCAGCGTATCGCTGCGGAAATTGTCGGGGAACGGCTGTGGCCCGCCGGCCTGCGTCCCCTCCATCAGGGTTGGACGGTCCCCGTCGCTGCCGAAACATGCCGCGAGCGCCAACGGCAATACCAGGATCAATGCCAAGCTCACCGCACGTTTAGCCAATCGCCCCACCGGTCGCGCTCTCCGCTCAATCAGACTCGGAAGACGTTCTAGCCCCAAGGTTGCGGGAAGGGAATTCGCTCCTGCCGGCAGGGCTCGCGCACAACGCACCGGCCCGCCGCCGACGTCCGCTTTCGCACGGGCGCCGAGACGACGGGTCGGACCTGAATCCACACACGGCGGCGGGCAATGGGATGCCGCCGCGCGGGATCAGGCGTTAGCTGCGCTTCTCGACGGTCGCCGGCTTGGTCACGTCCGGCTGCGCCTTCGGCGACTTCTTGGCCGACAGATGCTTGTGGTGATGACGGTGCGCGCGCACGGTCTTGTGCTCGTCGGGCGTGACCGCGGCATTGGCGTTCATCGCCTTCGACTTGGTATCCACCTTGGCGTCAGCCTTGACGCCGGCGTCGGGTTTCGCGGCGGTGGTCGACATCTTGGCCTGGCTCTGGTCCGCCTTGATCACCGGCGCGGTCGTGGTGGTCTTGCCGGCCTCGGCGGCGAAGGCCGGAGCTGCGATCACGGAAACTGCGAGCAAGGCTGCGGAAATGGTCTTCAACATGGTTCGTCTCCTCTTGGAAGGATCTTGAGGCGGGCGCCCTCTCGCCTACCCTTCGATCGTAGGTCGGAGCCTAGAGGGCACGCACTGAACCCAATCTGAAGCCCGCAGCAGGCTTCCGTTCATCTGGATGACAAGTTTGTCATCCGCCCGCAGGGCGAATAGGCCGGGATGCCGGGAATGTTTTTGCCCGACGGGTGTTCCGGTCTTTGGGCAATCGTGTAGGATCGCCACGTTCCATACGGGAGAACTTAGATGCGCAAACTCTCAATGCTTCTTGTGCCGGGACTTGTCGCCGTGTCGTTGGCAGCGGCGCCGGTGCTGACCAGCGCTTATGCCGCGGGCAGCGACGAGCCCTCTTCGCCACCGAAATCCGATACCTCGACCAAGAAGGGCAAGAAGAAGAGCTCCTCCATCAGCGATCCCAAATTCCTCGCGGCCTATCGCACCGCCTACACCACGATCTACGACAGCCACGACTACACCGGCGCGATCAACCAGTTGAAGTCGCTCAAGCGTGACGACGTCGCCGACGTCGCCAATTTGATCGGCTACTCCTATCGCAAGCTCGGCGACTACCAGTCGTCGAAGGTCTATTACGAGCTGGCGCTGAAGGACGATCCGAACCACGTCCGCACCTGGCAGTATTACGGCCTCTGGCAGCTCGAGCAGGGCAACCGCGAACAGGCGCAATATCATCTGAACAAGATCGCCTCGCTCGCCGGCGCCGACAGCTCCGAGTATCGTTCGCTCGCCGCCGCGCTCGACAAGCCGACCGGTGCGACCCTCGTCTACTAGACGTCACATCTTCGAACGAAGCGAACGGGCACAACCTCGGGGTTGTGCCCGTTCTGCTTTCTCGGCTAGCCTCTCGCATCAATCTTCTCGCAAATTGGTGCGCAATGGACCCGTGGCTGCGATCCGCGATCGACTACATCGGCTCCTGGATCGAATTCCAGTTAACGACAATCCAGCAGCCGGGCGTCATCGTTGCATTCGCCCATCGCGGCGAGGTCGTCGCCGAGCATGCGTTCGGCCTCGCCAATCTCGACACCGGCGAGAAGCTCACCCCGCGCCACCGCTTCCGCATCGCTTCGCACTCCAAGAGCTTCACCGCCGCCGGAATCATGAAGCTGCGCGAGCAGCGCAAGCTCAGGCTCGACGACACGATCGGCCAATATGTCGGCGGCCTGCATCCTCGCGTCGCCGAGACGACGATGGCACAGGTGCTCTCGCACAGCGCGGGACTGACGCGTGACGGCGCCGATTCCGGCCAGTTCATCGACAGCCGTCCCTATCTCGACGCCAAGGAGCTGCTCGCAGAGCTGAAGCAACCCACCGCGATCGAGCCCGGTACGCGCTTCAAATACTCCAATCACGGTTTTGGCCTGATCGGCCTCGTGATTGAAGCGGTGACGAAAGAGCCCTACCCGGTCTGGATCAGACGCGAGATCATCGAGCCCGCAGGGCTTCGCGAGACCGAGCCGGACGCTCCGCTGCCCAAAGGCGCGGCTTTCGCGCGCGGCCACACGCGAAAAGTGCCGCTGGGAGAGCGATGCGTCATCCCCGGCGACAATCCCGCGCATGCCATGGCGTCAGCCGCGGGCTTCGTCGCCACCGCCGGCGACACGGCCCGCTTCTTCGCGCAGCTCGCCCCCAATGCGAAAAAGAGCGTGCTGTCGGTCGCGAGCCGCCGCGAGATGACGCGAAACCATTGGCGCATCCCGCAAACCTTCGAAGGCTATTACGGCCTTGGCGTCAACGCCGGCAAGACCGAGGGCTGGGATTGGTTCGGCCATGGCGGCGGCTTTCAGGGTTACATCTCCCGGACCTGCTCCATCCCGTCTTGCGAGCTCGCGATCAGCATCCTCAGCAACTCCATCGACGGCGCGGCGCCGTTCTGGATGGATGGCGCGATGCAGATCCTGCGCGTCTTCCAGAGCCGCGGCGCACCCGCCCGGCGCGTGCGCGACTGGACCGGACGCTGGTGGACGATCTGGGGCGCGAGCGACCTCGTGCCGATCGGCAACCGCGTGCTGGTCGCCAATCCCCAGTTCAACAATCCGTTCATGGATGCCGCCGAGATCGAGGTCACCGGCCGCGACACCGGCACGCTCGCCTGGGCCGCCGGCTACTCCAGCCACGGCGAGCCGGTGCGCCGCGTGCGCGACCAGCGCGGCAAGGTCAGCGACATCTGGATCGCCGGCGCCAATGTGAAGCCGGCCAAAGTCGTCGCGCGCGAGATCGCGCGGAGATATCCGCCGCGCAAGCGTCGGCCTACTCCCTGATCAGCGCCTCGACCTCGCTCCGGAACTCCTGCCGCGAACCGTCGCGCGAATAGAACATGTGGCCGCCGGGATAGACGACGAACTTGACCCGCTGGGTCGCGAAGGCCGGCAACTGGTCGAGCACGCGCTTCGATCCGAAATACGGCGTGGCAAGATCGAACAGACCGTGCGCGACCAGCACGTTCAGCTTCGCATCCGTCGCGAGGATCTGGCGCAGCTCGGAGACCGACTGCGGCGGGTTGATGCCGCGGCCGAAATCCCAGTGGCCTTCGACAGCGCCGTTCAGGACCTCGTAGGAGCCGTCCGGCCGCCAGTTGAGCTTGCGCGTCAGCAAATCGACCGCGGCACTCGTCAGCGGCGCCTGGAGCGCATCGCCCGAGGGATCGCCGAACCGCGAGCTGCTCGAATCCGGATAGGGGTCGTAGCCGCGCACCGAGGCGTCGTAGCGTCCAGTCACCTTGCCCTGCTTGCGGTCGAACTCGCGGCGGAATTCACCGACGTCGAAGCGGCCGGCAAGCCTGCGGCTCACCGCCTGGTCGATGCCGGTGAGCCCGGCGACCTTTTCAGCGAGGCGATTGGTGGCCTCCTTGTCGGCTTCGCCCTTGACGAGGTCGGCCAGGAATTCGCCGCGCGCGTAGGCCTCGACGTCGGCGAGATCGGCGCGCTTCACAGGTCCCGTGACCAGTCCTTTGGCTTCACGCGCGACCGCCACATAGCTCGGCAGCGTCGCGACATATTGCAGGAGGCTGGTGCCGGTGAACTCGCGGAAGTCCAGCAGTGGCGACACCAGGATCAATCCCCTGACACCGACGCCGTGCTGGATCTGCAACTGGCGCACCACTTTCGGCCCGCGAATGCCGCCGTAGCTTTCGCCCGCGACGTATTTCGGCGAGGTCAGCCGATCGTGCTTCTCCAGCCAGCGGCGGATCACCAGCGCGATCGAATTGACGTCGCCGTCGACGGAGTAGAACGATTTTCGCGCGTCTTCGCCGCTCGCGACGAAGCGGCTGTAACCGGTGCTGACGGGATCGATGAAGACGAGATCGGTGAAGTCGAGCCAGGTCTCCGCGTTCGGCTTCACCTCGGGCGAGGCCGACGGCGACAGAGCCTCGCCATCGAGCGGCAGCCGCCACGGACCCGCAGCGCCGAACTGGAGCCATGCCGAGGAGGCGCCAGGCCCGCCGTTGAACAGGAACGTCACCGGACGCGTCGCGCGGTCGGCGCCGTCGAGCTCATAGGACGTATAGGCGATGTCGGCGAGCGGCTCACCCTTGCCGTCAAACACGCGGATAGAGCCGGCAGTCGCAGCAAAGCTGAGGGTGCGGCCGGGCAGTTCGAGCGTCTGCTTCGTGGTCGAATCCGGGGGGAGACGATGCAGCTCGGCGGCCGACGATGAAGTCGGTGCCGCGTTTTGCGCGCCGCCGCCACGACCGCCCTTCTGTCCGGCTGAGGCGGCCGCCTCGGCGCGCGGCTGCGGCGGATCGTCCGCGTGCGCAAATCCCGCGAGGGCGAAAGCCAATACCGCCAGCACCAGGGTGGCGCGGCGGAGCATGCTCGTGACCATGTTCGTTCTCCCTGCCCGGCTGAGAGAACCGGTGCGGATCGCAAGGCTAGCGCAGAATTGCGACTGTTTGGGGGATCGCCGGTGCTGCGGCGCCCAGAGAGGCTCATCGGGCACAAATCGGCCCGGTTCTGCTCTTGAATCGGGATAGGCAGTCGCCCGTTTGCCTTGACCGGCGGTCATCCTCGACAATCGAGGCCCAGGTCGTATAGACGAGCGCGGCGGAACTTTCTCCAGCCAGCGGCCCTGCCCGGAAGCCATGACAAAGCCAGCGCGATACGACCGGATCGCCTTCGTCGCCAGCCCGAGCAGCGAGGCCCAAGCCGCCTTCGGCCAGCTCACCAGGGACTTCGGCAATTGCGACCCGAAGCAAGCCGACGTCGTCGTCGCGCTTGGCGGCGACGGGCTCATGCTCCAGACGCTGCACCAGAACATGCACTCGGGAAAGCCGATCTACGGCATGCACCGCGGCACCGTCGGCTTCCTGATGAACGAGTACTCGACGGTCGACCTTCGGGCCCGGCTCGAGGCGGCGCAGGAATCCGAAATCCACCCGCTCCTGATGCGCGCGACCGACGTCAACGACCGCGTCCATTTGCATCACGCCATCAACGAGGTCGCCCTGTTCCGGCAGACCTACCAGGCCGCGCGCCTGCGTATCCTGATCGACGAGCGCGAGCGCATGTCCGAGCTGATCGCCGACGGCATCATGGTGGCGACGCCGGCCGGCTCGACCGCCTACAATCTGTCGGCCCAGGGCCCGATCCTGCCGATCAACGCCGCTCTCCTGGCGCTGACACCGATCAGCGCCTTCCGGCCGCGCCGCTGGCGCGGCGCGCTGCTGCCGAACACCGCCTATGTCGTCATCGAGGTGCTGGAGGGCGACAAGCGGCCCGTGGCGGCGGTCGCCGACCACGACGAGGTGCGCGACGTCCGTCGCGTCGAGGTGCTGTCCGACAAGACCATCTCGATGCGCATGCTGTTCGACCCCGGTCACAGCCTGGAAGAGCGCATTCTGCGCGAGCAGTTCGGTTCCTGAGCGCCTGGCCAGGCGGCCAATCGCAACCCTTCATTAACTCCCGGCGAGATATGGTTAACGAAACTTGACCGCTTCGGCCCGGGCTCAATGTTCCGCATCGATTTCAACAAGCTGCGCTTCCTCGTCTGTGACGACAATCCGCACATGCGCCGCATCCTGCGGACGCTGCTGCATTCCTTCGGCGCGCGCGAAGTCTACGAGGCCGAGGACGGCGCGACCGCACTGGAAATGTACAGCCATTACGTGCCCGACATCGTCATCACCGACTGGGCGATGCCGATCTTCGACGGGCTCGAGCTCGCGCAGATGATCCGGCAGCCGGAATCCAAGGGCAATCCCTACGCGCCGATCATCATGCTGACCGGCCATTCCGAGAAGCGCCGCGTCACGGTAGCGCGCGATGCCGGCGTCACCGAATTCCTGGCCAAGCCGATTTCGGCCAAGGGACTCTACCAGCGCATCCTCAACGTGGTCGCCAGTCCCCGCCCCTTCATCAAGACCAAGACCTATTTCGGCCCGGATCGGCGCCGCAACACCAACTCCGCCTATATGGGCCCCGAGCGCCGCGTCGGCGAAAAGCACGAGGTGCTGCAGCAGCCCTCGCTGCTCGACAAGGCCCGCTCCTCCATCTAGCGCAACGTCTCTCACGATCGAGGCCGACATCATGGCGAAGAACAGCGCAAGGGACATCGAGGTCACGGCCTTCGCCACGCATCAGGTCATCACGCAGCCCAACCCGCTGCGCAAGGTCATGCGCCGAGTCGAAGAGAAGGACATGGACGATCCGGTCGGCCGCGCCGAGCAGGCGCTCGCGGGCCTCTCCAGCGAGTTCAATGACTGGATGGCGACCGAGGTCGCCCGGCTGTCGGCCGCTTACGTCGCCGTCCGGCACGACGGCTTCAGCAAGGACAGGCGCGACGAGCTGTTTCGCGCCGCGCACGACATCAAGGGCGATGCCGCGACCTTCGGCTACCCGGCGGCGGCGGGAATTGCCGAGAGCCTGTGCCGCGTCATCGAGCACGCCCCCGACCTCGAGAAGGTGCCGGCCGAGCTGTTCACGCACCACATCAACGCCATCCTCGCCATCGTGCACGAGAACACCAAGCTCGACAGCATCAGCGTCTCCGCCGAGCTCAGCCGTCGCCTGCGCAAGGTCGCCGACGACTATCTCGCCCACGTCAATCGCGACCGCCCCGAGCATCTCGAGGCGATCCTGGCGCCGAGCATCGTGCCCGCGGCATAAGGGCCCGACTTTCTCCTCGCGTCGTTACTAGCGTAGCGAAGCAATCCGGACTGTCCCCACCGAGGGATTCTGCATTGCTTCGCTGCGCTCGCAATGACGGAGTTTGTATCTTCCGGCCTGCCCCATCGCAGACTTTGTATTATGCCGCGATCAGATCGCCGTATACCGGGTCGATCGCCTCGTACGCGGCGAGCTCGTCGCAGAACAGCCTCGCCTCGTCGCGCGCGGATTCGGTGGCGAAGCGGCGCAGCAGGACCATCAGCGGTTCGGTCGCGCCGTGGTCGGTCTCGCAATGGGTGAGCACGCGCTCGACCATGCGGCGGCGCAGCCGCGCCGCGCCGTCGTCGGTATCGACAAAACCTTGCTCGTGGCAGGCATCGAGCGCGACCTGGAACGCCGCAAACGTCGCCTCGGGAAGGCCGGCGCGTCGGAGCAGCGCGTGCAGGCTGCTGCCGCCCCGATCGTGCAGCAGCGCGGACACGCGCGCCAGCGGCAGGTCGGCGAGTTCGGCCAGGGCCGCGTCGAACAGGTCGAGATTGCTCGACAGCAGCGCGCGCAGGATAAGCCCCGCGGTGAGCTGGCCGGTGATGCGCAGGTGGCGCACCAGACCCTGCATGTCCTCGCCGCGCGAGCGCGCCGCGATGTTCATGGTGGAGCGGTCACGCGCCTCGATCGCGATGCGCTCGGCTCGATCCGCGCTCAGCCAGTTCCGCGCCACGACGAACTGCGCCAGTGTCTCGGAGAGTTTTGCCACCAGCGCGGCGCGCGTGGCAGACGGCAGATCCTCCAGCACCAGCATCGCCTCGCGGATCGCGGCAAGATGGCCGTGACGCTCGACGATACGGTCCCATGAGAACGGCGCGAGCTCGGCGTGGGGATTTTCGATCAGCTCGAGCGCAGCCGCCGCGCAGCCGACTTCGGCGATGGCGGCGCAGACGGAAACCGGTAGCGCGATGCGGCGCGCGACCGCGCATTGCACCTCGTCGTTGCCGGTCGCGACGATATCGACGAGATCGGCGTCGATCAGCAGCGGAGAATGTTCGAGCACGGGCAGCGCGACGGTCGGCTGGTCCGCCGACAGCGCCCGCACGATCGATGCCGGCGCGTCGGTGCTGCGCGCGAACGCCTCGGCCATCGCCTGCCGCACCAGCGGCGAGGGATCGTCGAGCAGCATCAGCAGCGCGCCTTCGGCGGCGATGCGGTCGTCTGTGGAAAGATCCGAGATCAGCCAGGCCCGGGCCAACGCCCGTGTTGCCTCGGCCCGCTCGCCGGCGGGCGCCGTCCTGATCCAATTGATGAACTGCCGAACAATCATGGGGCTTCCGGCTTACGCAACCCAACGAAAACGGTGACGGCTTGTCACCCGCAACACAAAATAAACCACGACGCTTAACAAAGCGTTCACCATAACTGGCTGGTTTTATTGACGTTTTGTTAAGGGAACAAAAGCGCTTTCACTGGCCCGGCTCGGTCCCGCGGTGCCTGCGAGACGAGAGCATGGACTAGCTTGAGAACGTCCCGCTGCGATCGCTGAAGAGGTCGAGCGGCTGCGGCGGCCGCACATCCGGCGTCGCTGATGCGGCCGCGGTGAGCGAGGCATTGTTGCCCCACAATGTCTGCACGGTCGTCGAGACCGGCTGCGTGGCATCGCCGGGCTGATAGATCGAGCGAAACGCCGGCGTGCTCGGCGCATTGTCCGCGACCGTCGTCGACGACACCGCGCTGACGGGCGTCACGGCGCGCGTGTTCGGAAAGGTCTGGAGATAGGCGGCATTGTCGATCACCGGCGCTGCAGGCTGCACGCCGTTGGCACTTGCGACCTGCGTGGTCGACGGAGCGCCGCCGTACATGGCCATCGCGCTTCGGGTGGTCTTCGAATTTGCCGCACTGGCGTAGCGCGCGTCCAGCACCGAATAGACCTCGGACACGCTGCGCGCGCGGCCGTCCTTGGCGTAGAAGATCGAGCGATTGGCGGATGCAGCGTTGGGAAACAACCGCGCGCCGACCGCTTGCGGATTGTCCTCGGCATTGGCGATCAATTTCGCCGCGCCTCCGACGCCCATGAAATGCGCCATGTAGAGTTCGCTGTCGCTCGGCCTGCGGCCGAGCAGCCCGGTGAGCTTGAAGCTGTTCGACTGCGTCAGCGCTGCCGCCATGCTGGAGGCCGCTTCCGGATCGTCGCGCAGCTTCATGATCGACCGCTTCATGGCGGGATCATCGACGGTGTAGCCACCCGACGAGGTCCTGGAGATGGCGTCGGAATAATTGCCGTAGCCGAGCTGGGTGCCAGCCTCCTTCACCGTGCCGAGCCAGGTCTGGTCGATGAACTGGTAGAGCCCGTGCGCCGACGAGGTAGTGGCTCCCGCCGCGGCATCGAAATCCGATTCCATCTTGGCGGTGGTCAGCATGTACTGGAAGCTGACGCCGGTGATGTTCGAGGCCTGCTTGATCGCACCGGCGACGCGGGCCCGCGACGGATCGAGAACCGCCGTCTGAGAGGCACTGGAATTGTCGACCGACATGATGAAGTGCCCGCCCCGCGCGGCGTTGAGAGCGCCGGCAATTCGGCGCCTGTCGTCTCACCGTGGGACAGGTATGGTTAATGCGGGGTTAACTCGGCTCTCGCCCCCGTTCCGGGCGCTCGAAGCACGAACCCGGATGACGGCAGGGCTATTTCTTGTAGACCACGTCCGGATCGAACAGCCTGCCCGCATCGACAAAGACAAGCCTGGCACCGCCGCCATCAGCCTCGACCTTGCGATAGAAGCATGACCGGCGCCCGGTATGACATGCCGCGCCGATCTGCTCGACCCGTAGCCAGACTGCATCCTGGTCGCAATCGGTGCGGATCTCGACCACGCGCTGGGTCTGACCCGAGGTCTCACCTTTTCGCCACAAGGCATTGCGCGAACGGCTGAAGTACCAAGCTTCGCCGGTCGCAATCGTCTTGCGCAGCGCCTCATCATTCATGTGGGCAACCATCAGCACGTCGCCGGTAGCGACGTCGGTCGCAACGACCGTCACGAGGCCGCTTGCGTCGAACCGCGGCAGGAAGGAAAGCCCTTCCTCGGTCTCATGGGAGTGAGCGGACACAGTAACCTCGCCAATTTATTCGCGAGGTCAGCGCTGCAGGCCTCGCACGAGGGACAGGAAGCGGGCCTGCTCCGCCGGATTGTCGCGGAACATTCCGGTGAATCGGCTGGTGAAGGTGGAGGCGCCATGCTTGGCGACGCCGCGCACCGACATGCAGGTATGCTCGGCTTCGATCAGCACGGCAACGCCGCGGGGCTTCAGCACCTCATCAATGGCGGCCGCGATCTGCGCGGTCAGATGCTCCTGGGTCTGGAGCCTGCGGGCGAAGATGTCGGTCAGGCGGGCAAGCTTGGACAGGCCGACCACGCGTTCCACCGGCGTGTAGGCGATGTGCGCCTTGCCGTAGAACGGCATCATGTGATGCTCGCACTGCGAGGTGAACTCGATGTCGCGCACCAGCACGAAATCGTCGTAGCCGGCGGTCTCGCCGAACGTGCGGTCGAGCACCTCGGCCGGACACTGGTGGTAGCCCTGATAGAGTTCGTCGAAAGCCTCGACCACGCGACGCGGCGTGTCCAGCAAGCCTTCGCGCTGGGTGTTCTCGCCGATATAGGCGAGCAGCGTCTTGACCGCCTGCTCGGCTTCGGCGCGCGCGGGGCGCGGCTGGTCGGCGCGGACGGCGGCGGCGAGGAATTCGGCAGGATCAAGCTCCGCGGGGCGGCCCTCGGTCTGCTTGTCGGAAGGTTTGTTGGGGCGGATGGATTTGATTGCAGCGTCCATATCGACTCCGTTCGACGGCCTTGCGGCCGGAGTGTCACCGGCAGACGGGGCGGCGAAGCCGCCGGACGCCTGAACAGAACAATATCGGCGAAAAAGGCCTGCTGGTAACGCCAGCCGCGAGGTTCTGGATCACCGCCGGCACGCCGCTGGACTGTTTTTCCGCCAGTTCCGTCCCTATATAGGACCGTGGACGCCGCCCGCCAAGGCCGATCGGGCGAGGAAGTGCTGGACTCCATCACATGCTGAACGACATCTATAACAAGCGGATCATCGAGCTGGCCGGGAATATTCCGCGCCTCGGGCGGCTGTCGGATCCCGACGCCACTGCGACCGCCCACTCCAAATTGTGTGGCTCGACCGTGAAGATCGACCTCAAGATGGAGGGCGACAGGGTCACGGACTTCGCGCACGACGTGAAGGCCTGCGCGCTGGGACAGGCCTCCTCATCCATCATGGCAAGTCACGTGGTCGGCTCGACTGCGAGTGAACTCCGTGAGTTACGCGAAACCGTTCGCAAGATGCTGAAGGAGAACGGCTTGCCTCCTCAAGGCAAATGGGAAGAGATCAAGTTCCTCGAGCCGGTTCGCGACTACAAGGCGCGCCATGCCTCGACGCTCCTGACCTTCGATGCCGTGGTCGATGCCATCGGCCAGATCGAGGCGAAGGCCAGGCAGCCGGCCTCGGCACAAAGCTGATTCCGGGGGCGTCGCTTCACAGCGACCGAAAATGAAATCAGGGGTCTGAGGCTACTTCTGGGACGCTGCACCCGGCGTCGCCACCACGCCACCCGTCGGCACCAGGGCTTCCGCCGTCTTGGTCGACTTGGCCGGCTGCTCCGGTTCCGAACCGAACCTGGCCTGCGTCTTCGGTGCAAGCTCCACCATGGCCGGGGCGGAGATATCCACATGGGGCAGCACGTCGGCCACGAGATCGGTCGTCACGAGATTGGTGAGCTTGAGCTCGCCGGTGTCGAGCTCGTGCAGATCTTCCCACGGCGGGATGCTGAGCGCGAGCGACAGCAGGTCGCCGGCGCCGCCCATGTCGAAGGTGTATTTGGCAAGCCGGCCGATGTCGCGCTCAACGATCATCAGGTCCTGCGCGCTGTAGCTCGCCGCCTTGGCGTCGTCGGCGCGATCGCCCATCCAGATCTGGTGGACCCGCACATGCGCCGCCTCCGGCACGTAGCGCTTCTTGCCGGCCAGCAGCAGGAACACGCACATGGATTCGCAATAGGCCTCAGGCGCGACCGCCGCACGGACCGTCTGCCCGCCGCGGCTCTGAACGCTGACCCCGACCGTGGTCAGAAGTCCGAGATTGCGGAAGCGGCGGCCGAGCGTGATGGCGTCGTTGACGGAACCGCCGCTGGAATCGAGCACCACGGTGGCGCCGCCGAGCTGGCGTCCACGCGAAAACTCCTCGAAATCTCTGGGCGTATCAGCGGTGATGATGCCGACCGCGCTGACCCAACCGCGGCAATTCGGCTCGCAGGCGATCCAGTTGAACTTCATCGGCAGCTTGCGCTCTTCGAGGGCAGCACCGGCTCGGGCTGACGACCCGAGTGTCGCGACGGCGCCAGCCAACACGACTCCACAAGCGGCGGTTCCCACCAGCAACCAGCCGCGAAGATTGAGCGACTTCAGAAGTTTCAAACTGGTCCCTTCCCCAAGCCCCAAGCTTTAAGCCCAAGCCTTTAAGTTCGAGCCGATTCAGGCAAGTCCCGCTCTGACGTTCCAGTGAGTCTCACATGAACGTCACAAAAATGGTATCCGTGGGAATACAGATCGTCCATAGGTACTTGCTGCACTGCTCCCAAAAACCATGCAAAATATGGCGTGCAAACAACAGCTTAAGGTTCCCTGCGCCGGAACCGCGCAAAACCTCGCCCACGATCGCAGCAAAGCGCCCATGAAGCATTCAGCCTGCGAGCATTGCTCCAATCCCGTCGCGGGTGCGCTCCGGCTGCCGCGCAGATTCGGCCGCGCTCTGATCTGGCTCTACCGCCACACGCTCTCGCCGCTGGTTGGCTACAATTGCCGGCACCTGCCGACCTGCTCGGTCTATGGCGACGAGGCGATCGAGCGGTTCGGACTGTGGGCCGGCGGCTGGATGACGCTCGCGCGCCTGCTCCGCTGCAACCCCTTCGGCACCTCGGGCATCGACAACGTGCCCCTGATCGCGCCACCCGGTGCACGCTGGTACTTGCCCTGGCGTTACGGCCGGTGGCGCGGAGTCAACGCCGCGTAAGCATGCTGCAGTGCTTTGCGCATGCTTACGCGGCGTTGAGTGGAACCTGAACTCACCGCTCGCATTGTTCTGATGCTCCCCCGGGAGGAAACAACAATGCGCTGGAAAATCAGCCCTCATTTCCGCCTCAGGCCTGGCCCAAATCTCGGCTCCAGGGGGCATCACGACCCCAGGACCCTCGACATGCTCGCCATCATCGCGCTGCTGGTGCTGGTTGTCGGTTCCGGCTGGTATCTGGCGATGAGCTTGGCCACGCCGCCAAGCACGACGGCGTTCATCGTGCCAAGCCAGAGCGTGCACTGGTAGGCCAGACGTCAGAGATCCAGCACCAGCCGATCAGCGTCCGATCCGCCGACGCAGACCATGAGATAGCGTTCGCGCTCGTACGGCGACAGGATGCGGTCGCGGTGTAGGGGCTTGCCCTCGAGCCACCCCACCTTGCAGGCACCGCAGATGCCGCCGCAGCACGACGTCGCGATGTCGACACCTGCTTCCTGCAAGGCGGCCAGCATGCTCTGGCCCGCGCGAACCGGGATTTCGGTTCCCGAGCGCGCCAGAGCCAACGTGAACGGCTTCGCGTCGGGGTCGACGGCCGGTGGCTTCGCGACGAAGCGCTCGATATGAACATTCGCCGCCGGCCACGCTGCGGTCACGCGCTCGAAATCGCCGATCATGCTTTCCGGCCCGCAGCAGGCCACCAGCGTCTCGGCTGCGCTCTCCCCAACCAGCGCCGCAAGATCCGGACGTCCTCCCCGGGACGTGCAATGCACGACGATGCGACCTTGATCGATCAAGGGCGCCAGGTGAGACGCAAGCGGCACCTCCTCGCGCACGATCAGATGCAGCGTGAAGTCGGCATCCCCCGTTCGTGCGAGGTGCCGCGCCATCGACAGGAACGGCGTCACGCCAATGCCGCCTGCGACGAACACATGGCGCGCAATCTGCCCGCCCGGCTCCAGCCCGCCGCGCGGCAGCGAGACGCCGATGACCTCGCCAATCCTGATCTCGTCGTGAAGCGTACGCGAGCCGCCGCGTCCATCGGTCTCGCGCTTCACCGCGATGACATAGCGCGTGTTGTCGGCGGGCTCGTTGCACAGCGAATAGGTGCGGACGAGACCGTTCGGCAGGTGCAGATCGATATGCGCTCCGGGCTTGAAGGGCGGCAATTCCCATTGATCGGGATCCGTCAGCGTGAACAGCTTTATCCCGGCGCCAGCCTCTTCGATGCCGGCGACCACCGTCTTGATCGTCGTGATCGGACGCAACTTCATGCTGCGTTCCGCACGGTGTCGCCGAGCCTGACGGTGCCCCCTTGCAGGATCCTGCAGTTGAGGCCCGAGCGATTGATCAGGGGATCGAAGATCGCCTTGCCGGTGATCTCCTCGATGTGCCGGCACGGCACCGACAACCGGGTCGCTTCCAGCAAGGTCTCGCCCAGCCAGAAGCGGCGCCCGACCAGATGGTTCAGCGGCACGCCCTCGACCGTCACGTTGCGGCGGTGCTCTTCGGGGCCGAGCTCGATGCCGGCATCACGCTTGAGCGCGATCAGCGTCTCGAGCTCGAACAGGGTGACCTGGCGGCCCTCCTCGGGCTTGTGCGAGTAAAAACCTTCCTCGCGGCCGACCATGTAGCGGTCGCCTTCAATCCCTCTGCCGGCAACAAGCGTGATCGATTCCGCTGCGCGCATCGGCAGGAACGCGCGCGGGGCAAGATGAAGGAAGCGGACCACGCCGGTCCAGCCGAGCTGTGCTGCGCCGCTCTGCGCCGGGCCGGCGCTGAAAGTATCAAGCATGACAATTTCCCCTCGAGAGGCGATGGGCGCGCCGCAACAAGCGGCGCGCCGCTGGATCAGGTCAGTTCCTTGTTCGCCATCTCCGGCGCAAACGCGGTCGCGGTCGCGGTGACGACGGCGCAGGCGATCAGCAGCAGCGACACCGGCCAGGTTGCACCGCCGCTCCAGGCCATCAGAGAGGCCGCAATCAGCGGCGTCAACCCGCCGCTGAGGGCCGCGCCGACCTGAAACCCGAGCGAGGCGCCGCTGTAGCGCAGCCGCGCGGAGAAAAGCTCGGAGTACCAGGGCGCGCCGATGCCGAACATCACCATCTGGCCGAAGGTGATCGCGATCACGATGGTGCAGACGACGATGGTGGGATTGCGGGTGTCGAGCAGCCAGAACAGCGGGAAGGCAAATAACGCCGAGAACAGGCAGCTCGCATAGAACATCGACTTGCGTCCGAGGAGATCGGACAGCCAGCCGAATAAGGGAATGGCGATCAGCGCAACCAGCGAGGCGGCGAACGCGCCGTTCAGCACCACCGAGCGCGACAGGCCGAGATTGGCGGTGGCGTACGACATCACGAACACGCCGCCGATGCTGGCATAGGCGATCTCCGAAATCTTCAGTCCGACCGCGGTAAAGAAGGGCCTGCGATGGTGCTTGAAGATCTCCACCACCGGCAGGCTCGCGACCTCCTTCTTGGCCTGGACCTGACGGAAGGCGGCGGTCTCCTCCATGTTGAGGCGGATGTAGAGGCCGACGCCGACCAGCAGGATCGACAGCAGGAAAGGAATGCGCCAGCCGTAAGCCATGAACTCGCTTTCCGGCAGGCTCGCCACCAGCGCGAACATGCCGATCGCGGCGAGATTGCCGATGGGATTGCCGACTTGCACCATGCTGCCGAGCAGGCCGCGGCGATGCGTCGGACAATTCTCGACCACCATCAGCACCGCCCCGCCCCATTCGCCGCCGAGGCCGATGCCCTGGAGAAAACGCAGGCCGATCAGGAGCAACGGCGCCGCGATGCCGATCTGCTGATAGGTCGGAAGCAGGCCGATCAGGAAGGTGCCGATGCCCATCACCATGATCGTGATCGCGAGCATCGCCTTGCGGCCGACCCGGTCGCCGTAGTGGCCGAAGATTGCCGCACCCAGCGGCCGCGCCAGGAACCCGACCGCATAGGTGCCGAAGGCCGCGATGGTGGCGAGCGTGGGGTTGCCCGCGGCGAAGAAGACCTTGTTGAAGACCAGCGCGGTCGCCGTGCCATAGATCAAAAAGTCGTACCATTCGACCGCGGTGCCGATCACGCTCGACCACACGATCCGTCGCAAGCTCGCCGCTTCGTCCGGCGCTACATTCAGGGTGACGTCGTCTGCTACGGTCATCGATCTCTCCAAAAAGTACCGGCGCCAGGGAAAGCAGTTGGTTCTGTCCGTGGAGCCCATCGGCAGCCAAGGCGGTAAAATCGATCATGTTTACTGTTGGAAATCAACGACGCAGAACGCGGCAGATGCTGCGGATCGCGGCAATACGCATCATTTGCACCATTTTTCGGCGATCTTCTGCAAAATACCAGCCTGTCTGCTCACAATATCCGCGGCTGTGCTCGAAATTTCTGCGCATAAGTTTTCCATTGGAATACAGGTGTCGGGGGACCCGCGCCCGCGGTGCGGACCGCCGGGCTGGCAGTCGGCCGGCATCTGTTGCAAAAGAGGCATCAGCAGTTCAGGAGACTCATGCGTGCTTGACGTCAGCAAAGCGACAGCCGTCGGGGCCAATATCCGTCAGGCGCGGATCGCCAAGGGCCTGACGCTGGATCAACTCGCCAGGCAGAGCGACCTCACGCGCGGCTACATTTCGCTGGTCGAACGCAACCTGAAGATCCCCTCGCTCGCAGCGCTGCTGCGGATGGCGGCCGCGCTCGAGGTCAATGTCGCGAACTTCTTCGACCCGAACGCCGAGCCCGCACCGCGCTATACGCTGTTCCGCCGCGAAGGCGGCAACGTGCCGCTGTTTCAGGACACGTTCGGCGTGGTCCCGCTGGCGACCGGCCGCACCCGCAAGATGATGGAGCCGTTCCTCCTCAGCCCGCCGCACAAATCGGCGACGCGCGCCTCGCATGCAGGCGAGGAACTGCTGTTCGTCGTCAACGGCAAGATTGCGATCAAGCTCGACGGCGAAGATCTCGTCCTCGGCAAGGGCGACTGCCTGTACTTCTCAGGCGAGACCCCTCACGAGGTCAGGAGCCTCGGCCGGCAGAAGGCCGAGGTTCTGGTCGTCGTGGCCCAGAGCCCGGTGGGCTGACGTCGGCGAGTTCTACCGTAACCAGAAAAAGCGTGCCGGCGGCGGCACCGGTTCGGGCGGACGCGGCCGCTTCGGACGCTGTGGTTTGGGCGCCGGTTCGGCGGATGAGGTGGTCTCCGCACCCGGCGTCGTCTCGGACCCCGGCACCCTCACCGACAGCAACAGGTTCGACTCGTGCATGCGCCAGCGGTAGCCGACGCCGAAATCGATCGGCTGGGCGCGCGTGAACAGCTCGGCGTAACGCTCCTGGTAGCGGCCGGGGAATTCATTGATCGGTCCGAGGTAGCGGCCGAACGGGAAGAACCGCCACTGCCGCGTATTGTAGTTCGCGAGCGGAATGCCGGAATCGTCCTGGATGATGGTCGCACTGTTGGCGAGCAGCCAGTCGCGCGCGACGGTGAAGTTGCCGGAGTGCAAGAGATAGGACGCACTCTTGATCAGGCTGTTGCCGGGACCGAGCGTCCCGCAGAACTTCAGGAAGCCCGCCGCGCGCGCACCTGGGTTGGAAAGATCGGTCGAGAAATAATACAGCGTGCGCGCTTCGCCGTCGCTGCCGGCGAAGGTGATACGGGCGCCGCGCGTCGCGTTCGGTCCCGGATTGTCGTTGCCGACATGGATCCCGCCCTTGTCGTCGAGCGCGACCATCTCGACATTGCGGATGGTCTTGCCGGAGCGAACCAGGAAGACATAGAGGATCGGCAAGGTGCCGTTGACCTGGTTGGTGTGCAAATCGACCTTCATCTGCTTGGTGATGAAGAAGGAAAAGCTCAGGATCGAGCCGAGCGAGCGCTCAACATTGTAGAGCGCGGCACCGACCGAGCCGCGCGGCAGCCGTGTCAGGTCGGGCACCGCGCCGACCGGCTCCAGCGCGCCGAGCACATAAGTGCTCGCCTTGGAATAGAAGGCATTGGCATAGAGGAAATCCGGACCGCTGAACATGTAGAACATGGTCGGACGGGGTGCGGCCAGGTTGACGTCGGCCCAGCTCCGGATCTTCGAGAGCTGGCGCTGCTCGAGCTGGGCGAAGGCGCCATCGAAGAATTTCGCGTGGCGCTGCCAGCCCGGATCCTTCGTGAGTGGCACCAGCGGCGAATCCGCCGAAGGCTGCATGCCCGCAAGGAAGCGCGCGGAGTCATCGAAGGTTGCGTCGGCGGCGTGCACGGACGAGGCGGCCGCAGCCAGCAGGGCGAGAGCGACGGCCGCAATTCTCATGGGTCGAAACATGTCTATTCGCGATTGTGTGACGTGCCGGCGGCGACCGGCCGCCTGCGGAAAACGGCATAAATCAACAGGCCCGAGAGCATGACGAGCATCCCCGCCAGCGACTGCACCGGCCGCTCGGTCAACAGGTAGTACATCATGAACGCGGTCACGAGCAGGAAAATGAGCGGCGTGAACGGGTATCCCCAGGCGTGATAGGGCCGCGGCAGGTCGGGATCGGTGATGCGCAGCTTGATGACGCCGGCGACCGTGAAGAACGAGCAGAACAAGAGCGCGAACTGGATGAAGTCGAGCACCGCCTCGAAGCTGCGCGTGAACAGCAGCAGATTGGCGACCGCGAGCTGAAACAGGATGGCATAGGCTGGCGCACCGCCCACCGATCGCTTCGAGAACACGCGCAGGGCCGGAATATCCTCCCCCATCGTCATCATCACCCGCGGACCGATCCACATCATCGCGCTTATGGAGGAGATCAGGCCAAAACAGATCATCGCGCCGACGATCCGACCGCCGAGGCCGCCGAAGATGGCGCTGCCGGCGACGCTGGCGACGTCGAGCTGGCCGGCGAGTGAGCTGACCGGCGTGGAATAGAGAAACACCGCATTGAGCACGACATAGAGGACGAGCACGATCAGCGTGCCTGCGAGCAGCGCGCGCGGCAGGTCCCGCTGCGGCATGTTCATCTCGCCGATGATGTAGGTCGCGGCATTCCACCCCGAAAACGAGTACATCACGAAGACCAGCCCGATCGCGAAAGGCGCGCTGACGATGTGCGCGAGGTCGCCGGGCTGCGGCGTAAAGGCGATCGGCTGCGGCACGCCGATGATGAAGCCCGCGACAAGAAAGGCGACGATCAGCACGACCTTCAGGATGGTCGAGATCAACTGGAAGATCGAGGAGTGCCTGACGCCGGTCAGTTGCACCAGCGACACCAGCCACACCACGCCGATGGCGAGCGGGATCGGCGGCAGATCGGGCACGACCGACTTGGCATATTCGCCGAAGGCCATCGCGGCGAGCGCGACCGGCGCCGCAAAGCCGACCGTCGCCGAGACCCAGCCTGCGAGGAAGCCGAAGGCGGGGTGATAGGCGCGGCCGAGGAAATTGTACTCGCCGCTCGAGCGCGGAAACATCGCCCCGAGCTCGCTGTAGGAGAACACCCCGCACAGCGCGACGATGCCGCCGACGGTCCACAGCAACAGGATCGAGAAGCCGGACGGGATGTCCTTGACCTGGAAACCGAGGCTGGTGAAGACGCCGACCCCGATCATGTCGGCAACGACGATGGCGGTTGCGACCAGAACGGAAACCCCGGAGCCGCTTCCGGTCAGCCGGCCAGTCCAGGGCGGCGTACCCGCATCTGATGCCGTCATCGGGGTCCTCAACCTCAGGCGTACGCCTCGTGGGAGCATCGTGCAGTTTGGTCCAGTCAATTCAAGCAGGGTTAACAAGGGTTAAATGAGGCGGGCCGGATAGGTATTCAAACACCCCTTGCGCATGGCCTCGGGCAATAAACCCGCGCAAGCATCGGAGAAGCCCGTTTTCCTTCCCCACAATCAGGACACGATTGCGTGGTCCTTTTGAGCGTTCCGGATGTGGGGAAGTTTGTCCGGACACTTAACGTCGCCTAAACGCCCGTCGGCTCAATTAGCCTAAACATTGCCGCTGGGCTTGTGGACATGACTTGGGGTCATGGGTGGATGATCGGGGCCGTTCCGAACCTGAGAGCTGACATTCGTGCAGACCGGACGACGTCCGGTCTGCACGGTCGTGCGCTCCGTTTCGTCTTGATCTCAGCCTTGGTGCCGCTGTCGCTGACGCTGGTTCAATGCGGCAACGCGCCCAATCCGGCGGCGCTTGCGACGAACTCGCAGGCCAACGTGCAGGTCGTTGCGAAGACGAACCAGCAGGTCGCAAGCAGCGACACGTTCGAGGATCGCTTCCCGGCCCCGCAGTTCAGGGAGCGCTTCCCCTCGGCCAGCGAGAGTTTCCTGCAACGGCAGATGTCGGACTTCTCGCCCAAGCGCGCCATGCAGCAGCAGCCGGAGCAGGCGCCCTACAAGGTGGCCTCGCTGGCGCCGCAGGTCCCCTACCAGCGCCCGCCGCGCGAAGACCTGACCACGCTCGTCAGCATGAAGTCGTCCGCCTTCCCCTATTTCGGCAACAACCCCGCCTCCGACGCCCCCTTCCTCAACATCTCCAAGGGCGAGCGCCGCGGCCACCGCAGCTATTCGGGCCGCGTGTTCTGGCAGGACGAGACCTACAATGACAGCCGCGTGCTGATGCACGTGCCCGAGCATTTCGACGTCCGCAAGCCGGGCGTGATCGTGGTGTTCTTCCACGGCAATGGCGCGACGCTCGAGCGAGACGTCCGCGACCGGCAGCTGGTGCCGCAGCAGATCACCGATTCCGGCGCCAATGCCGTGCTGCTCGCACCGCAGATGGCGGTGGATGCCGCCGATTCCAGCGCCGGCAAGTTCTGGCAACCCGGCGGCCTCAAGCGTTTCATGGCGGAATCGGCCGACCATCTTGCCCGCCTCACCGGCGATCCCAACAGCGCCCGCGCCTTCGCCAGCATGCCGATCGTGATCGTCGGCTACAGCGGCGGCTTCCTGCCAACGGCCTGGAGCCTCGAGGTCGGCGGCATCAGCGACCGTGTCCGCGGCGTCGTGCTGCTCGACGCCGTCTATGGCGAGATGGACAAGTTTGCCTCCTGGATCGAAAGCCACCGCTCCGGCTTCTTCGTCAGCTCCTACACCCGCTACACCGCTCGGCGCGACCGCGAGCTGATGAGCATGCTGCGGCAGAAAGGCATCAGCGTCTCCGAGGACATGGACGGCCCGTTGCGTCCCGGCAGCGTGGTGTTCGTCGAAACCGGTGACGGCATCACCCATCGTGATTATGTGACGCGCGCCTGGACACGCGACCCGCTCAAGGACGTGCTGGTGAAGATGTCGGCGACGCCGTCACTCGCGTTGACGCGCGTTGCATCCACCAATCCATCCGCGTCGAGCCGCTAGGCTTGCAATATTGCGCCAGTCGGTATTTGGCCAAGCGTGCCTGCAACTGACTCGGACCTTGATCAAAATGTGATGTTGATGACCGACATCCCCGGGAGCCACCGGATTGTTTCCGCTGGCAACGAACATAGTTTGCCGGCCAAGCTGCCATAGGAATTCTGCGGGGACAGGCCGTGCGTCAAGGATTGTACAAGGTCGACTTCCACACGGTTCACGGCACCGGTTGCGGCGTCGTCTATGTGACGGACGGCAAGATGCGCGGCGGCAATTCCGCTTTCGCGTTCGTCGGCACCTACACGGGCAAAGGCGACAGCATCAAGGTCAAGATCTCGACCGAGCGCTACAATGACGACCCGTCCTTCAAGGCGCTGTTCGGCATCGACCGGATCACCCTGACGCTCGCCGGCCGGGAGGATGGCGAGACCGCGGAATTCGAGGGCACCGCACTGCAAGTGCCTGGCGTTGCCTTCAGGGCCGTGCTGAGCCGGATCAGCGACTGACCGTCCGGCTCCCGGATCTCAAGACTTGGGCTCAGACCCTGGCCTCAGACCTTGGCCTCAGATTTCGGCTTTAGGTCTTGGGCAGTTTCGGAATGCTCTCGGCAAAGCCGTTGAAGCAGGCCAGCCGCTCGTCCTCTTCCTTCAAGAAGCGGCAATCGGCGTAGCCCTTGGCCTTCGCCGGCTTCGGCTTCGGCGTCGGTGGAATAATGGCGTCGTAGCAATTGAGCCGGTCCTTGGTGCCGTCATCGAGGTCGAGGCAGGCCTGGAGTCGGGCCGCGATCGATTGCGGCTTGCCCTTCGGCGCCGCGGCCGGCTTGGCCGTTGCCTCTTTGGTGCCCGCCTTAGTCCCCTTGGGCTTGACCTGCACCAAGGGCTTGTCCCCGACCATCGGTGGCTTGTCGGCTTGCGCGAACGCGGAGGCTGAATAGAGCACCGCGGCAACCGCCAGAATCATCCTCATCTCAGTCAACTCTCTTTGGTCCCCATGACCGGCCTTCTAGCGCCCCGGCGCGCGGTTTGCCAAGCACCTTGCGCACGCGAAAAGGCGGGATTCAGGCGGGAGCTGCGGTTGCCGGCCGGGGCCGGGTCAGGACCACCAGGATCAGCGCGAGCACGACGAAACCGACCGCAACGAAGCCGAGCGCATGCAGCAGTTCGCGGGCGAACAGCAATCCGCCGACGGCAGAGCCGACCGCCTGGCCGACATAAAGAACGGAGGTGTTGAGTGCGACGGTCGCCGATGCGAGTTGTGGCGCGGCCGCGACCAGCCGCACCTGCTGCATCGAATTGGTCGAGGCAAAGCCGAGGCCCCAGATCGCGACTGCACCCGCCATCAACACGAGCGTGCCGGCGCCGAGCGCCCAGCCCGTGATCCCTGCCAGCAGCAGGCAAGTGAACAGCAGCGAGGTGCGATAGGGTCCCGAGGTGTCGACGATGCGGGTCGCGATGACGACGCCGAGGAAGCCGCAGAGGCCGTAGAGAGCGAATACCATGCCGATCGCATCGGGCCCGGCGCCGGTCAGCTTCTTGAGCAGCGGGCCCATAAAGGTGAACACCACGAACTGCCCGGACATCTGCAGCATGGTGATCGCGAGCAACAGCAGGATCGTCCTGCTGCGGCTGACTGCGCTCCAGGTCTTCAGATCCACCGGAGTGCCCTTCAACCCCGCCGGCAGCCGCAGCAGCAACAGCACGAAACTGACGCAGCCGAGCACGCCGATCTCGCCATAGGCCGCGCGCCAGCCGTAGCGGCTGGCGATGAAAGTGATCAGCGGAAGGCCGACGGCGGCGGCGAGCGACCAGCCGAGAAAGATATAGGCGATGGTGCTGCCGCGCCGCTCCACCGGCACGATCAGCGCCGCCGTGCCGGCGGCCTGCGGCGTATAGAGCGCGCCGACCGCAAGCATCACCAGGCGGATAACGAGGAGGCTCGCATATTCGGGTGCAAAGGCCGAGGCGAGATTGCCGAGAGCGAGCACCGCCAGCGTCGTGGTGAGCAGCGTCCGCCGCTCGATACGACTGGTGAGCCAGGCCGTCAGCGGCGAGCCGATGCACAGGATGATTGCGCCGAAGGTGATCAGAAGACCGGCTGCATGGATGCTGACGTCGAGCCCCGTCGCCAATTCCGGCAGCATCCCCGCCGGCGCCAGCACCGAGCAGCCGGTGACGAGGTTGCCGAGCATCAGGGCGGTTGGCGTGAAACGGCCGGCGAAAGGCGACTTTTCCATGCAGCTGCATGTAGAACACGCCTCCGGCCGGTTAAAGGGCGCCGTGCGAAATAGTTGGAGCACCGCCCCGGCTTTTGCGCGCCACTTTCTTGGAAATGCCGGATTGCGCAGGCCGAATCGCCTGATATATCGCTCGTTCCCGCTTACCTGCGCTCGTTCGCAGGAGTGAGCCTCAGGAGAAAAGCAATGACCGACCAGCCCAAGGACCAGCCCAAGTCCGAGCAGCCCAAATCCGAATCCGGCTTTCAGTACAGCCTCAGCAATCTGAGGCCCGTGACCCCGCTGGAAAAGATCACCCTCACCTTCCCCGACGGCGCCCGGCGAGAATACGCCAAGAGCATCACCGGCCTCGAGATCGCCAAGGGCATTTCGCCGTCGCTGGCCAAGCGCACGGTCGCGATGGCGCTCGACGGCGTGGTCTGCGACCTCGACGATCCCATCGAAGCCGATGCCGGGATCGAGCTGATCAACCGTGACGATCCCCGCGCGCTCGAGCTGATCCGCCACGACTGCGCCCACGTGCTGGCCGAAGCCGTGCAGACGCTGTGGCCGGGCACGCAGGTCACCATCGGCCCCGTGATCGAGAACGGCTTCTATTACGACTTCTTCCGCAACGAGCCGTTCACGCCGGAAGACTTTGCCGCGATCGAGAAGAAGATGCGCGAGCTCATCGCGCGCGACAAACCTTTCACGAAGGAGGTTTGGGATCGCGAAAAGACAAAGCAAGTGTTCCGCGACAAGGGCGAGGCGTTCAAGGTCGAGCTGGTGGACGCCATTCCCGGCAACGAGCCGATCAAGATCTACTATCAGGGCGACTGGTTCGATCTGTGCCGCGGCCCGCACATGACCTCGACCGGCAAGGTCGGCAACGCCTTCAAATTGATGAAGGTGGCCGGCGCCTATTGGCGCGGCGACAGCAACAACCCGATGCTGACCCGCATCTACGGCACGGCGTTCGCCAAGCAGGAGGACCTCGACGCCTATCTCAAGCAGATCGAGGAGGCCGAAAAGCGCGACCATCGCAAGCTAGGGCGCGAGCTCGACCTCTTCCATTTCCAGGAGGAAGGTCCGGGCGTCGTCTTCTGGCACCCGAAGGGCTGGACCATCTTCCAGCAGCTGATCGCCTATATGCGCCGGCGCCTGACCGGTGACTACAACGAGGTCAACGCGCCGCAGATCCTCGACAAGTCGTTGTGGGAGACCTCGGGCCATTGGGGCTGGTACCGCGAGAACATGTTCGCGGCGCAGTCGGCCGGTGACGAAGCCGAGGACAAGCGCTGGTTCGCGCTCAAGCCGATGAACTGCCCCGGCCACGTGCAGATCTTCAAGCACGGCCTGAAGAGCTACCGCGACCTGCCGCTGCGGCTCGCCGAGTTCGGCGTGGTGCATCGCTACGAGCCGTCCGGCGCCATGCACGGGCTGATGCGCGTGCGCGGCTTCACCCAGGACGACGCCCACATCTTCTGCATGGAGGACCAGCTCGCCGACGAGTGCCTGAAGATCAACGAGCTCATCCTGTCGACTTACGCCGATTTCGGCTTCACCGGCGATCTCACCGTGAAGCTGTCGACGCGGCCGGAGAAGCGCGTCGGCACCGACGCGATGTGGGACCACGCCGAGCGCGTGATGGCCACCGTGCTGCGCGAGATCCAGTCGCAGAACAATCACATCAAGACCGAGATCAATCCGGGCGAAGGCGCCTTCTACGGGCCGAAGTTCGAATATGTGCTGCGCGACGCCATCGGCCGCGACTGGCAGTGCGGCACCACCCAGGTCGACTTCAACCTGCCGGAGCGGTTCGGTGCGTTCTACATCGACCACGACAGCGGCAAGAAGCCGCCGGTCATGGTGCATCGCGCGATCTGCGGTTCGATGGAGCGCTTCATCGGTATCCTCATCGAGCACTATGCCGGCAACTTCCCGCTCTGGCTGTCGCCGGTGCAGGTGGTGGTCACCACCATCACGTCGGAGGCCGACGAGTATGCCAAGCAGGTGCTGGAGCAGGTCCGGCGCGCGGGGCTTCGGGCCGAGATCGACCTGCGCAACGAAAAGATCAACTACAAGGTCCGCGAGCATTCGCTGGCCAAGATCCCGGCGCTGCTCGTGGTCGGCAAGAAGGAGGCCGAGACGCAGTCGGTTTCCGTCCGCCGGCTCGGCAGCGACGGCCAGAAGGTAACGACGACGGTGGAGGCCATCGCCGCCCTCGTCGACGAGGCGACCCCGCCGGACGTGAAACGGGCGCGTGCGGCCGGCTAGCAGCCGCGCGTCCCTGCGACGCTTTGCGACTCGATTTCGCAACCTGAAGATGTAGTATCCCTCCGTCGTCATGACGGGGGGATCAGCATGAAGCTCGAATCCGCGCGCGCATTGAAGCTGGAGATCGCCAGCGAGGTCGTGCCTCCCGCCGTGGCCGCCATCAGCGCCGCCGGCGGTTTTTCGGTCACCACCTTCGCGCTGCACAAGCTGACCAATGCCGAACCCCTGGTCGCGCTGGGTGTTGCACCGGGAAAAACCGAGAATGACGTCAGGCTCGCTGTCAGATTGCAGCGCCATTCGCTGGAGCGATCGGGCGGATTGCTGGAAAATATCCGCAAGCGCGCCAAGAACGAGGTCGATGTCCGCTTCGTCGGCCGGATCGCCAAGCACGCCCTGCCTTGGTATCGCCAGCGCCAGCGGCCGCTTCAGTGCGGCTGTTCCGTCGGACACTTCAAGATCACGGCGGGAACGATCGGTGCGATCGCCAGGCAACGCAAGACCGGCCATGACGTCATCCTGAGCAACAACCATGTGCTCGCGAACGAAAACGACGCCAAAGCCGGCGACGCCATTCTGCAGGCGGGCGCCTTCGACAAGGGCAAGATGAAGGATGCGGTGGCCAAGCTCACGAAATGGGTGGACCTGCGGCCCAATGGCGCCAATCTTCTCGACGCTGCCATCGCTGCATTGTCAAAGGGCATCGACGCAGACCCGCTGGACTACAAAGGCATCGGCACGCTCGCCGGGGCGCGCATCGCGCCCCTGTCCCCCGGAATGGCGGTATCCAAGGTCGGACGGACCACCGGCGTTACCCATGGGCGGATCAGCGCGATCGAGCTCGACAAGGTCGTGATCCAGTATGACCTCGGAATGATCTCGTTCGACGACCAGGTGGAGATCGAATCCACCGGCGCCACCTCGTTCAGTGCGGGCGGCGATTCCGGCTCGCTGATCCTGGATGGGGAGAACCGCGGCTGTGCCCTGCTGTTCGCCGGCAGCGAAACCGGCGGATCGAACGGCCGCGGCCTCACCTATGCCAATCCGCTCGCAATCGTGCTCAAGAGGCTGGCAATCGACCTGCATGGCAACTAGATTACGGCCATGAACGAGACCAAGATGGCGGCGGTTCGCCGCGCCAAGGAACGGTTCAGCGCGTTGATGCCAAAGGGCCTCGACGTGGTCGGGGTCGGCATCGGCTTGAAGGGCGACGACCCGGCCCTGAAGGTCAATCTTGGAACCGCTCCGAAAGACGACAGCCTGCTGCCGGAAACGATCGACGGCGTGCCCGTTGTCTACGACTATGTCGGCAAAATCCTCAAACGCTGACCGAGGCCGCATCGCAAATCCGGCCGGCCGTCTTTTTACAATCTCTCGAAACAACCTTCCGGTTGCTTCGTCGCCGACCTATCTCGGTGACAGGAGTTGCCACTCCCTATGACGAAAGAGATCTCCGTGCCCGACGCCATCGAACTCCTGAAGACCCGCCGCTCGGTCAAGCCGCGCGAGATGTCCGGCCCCGGCCCCTCCCCGGCCGAGCTCGAGACGATCCTCACCATCGGGGCGCGCGTGCCCGACCACGGCAAGCTCGCGCCCTGGCGCTTCATCATTTTCGAGGGCGATGCACGCCAGCGCGCCGGCGAGGTGATCGCGAAGGTCTTTGCCCGGAAGAATCCCGGCGCGCCCGCGGCGGATGTCGAGACCGAGCGCAAACGCCTCACCGATGCGCCGCTGGTGATCGGCATCGTCAGCTTCACCAGGCCGCATCCCAAGGTGCCGGCCTTCGAGCAGGAATTGTCGGCGGGCGCCAGCGTCATGAACATCGTCACGGCCGCGACCGCGCTCGGCTACGGCGCCTGCTGGCTGACCGGCTGGTTCTCCTTCGATCGCGACGTGCTGGACGGTCTCGGCCTCAAGCCGGACGAGAAGCTTGCCGGCTTCGTCCATATCGGCAAGCCGACCAAGCCGAGCGAGGACCGCCCGCGACCGGTCCTTTCTGAAATCGTGACGCGATTTTAATCGAAGGCTTGTTGACGCCCCCGACGTCTTGCGGCTTTGATCCCGGCGAGGGAGGAAGCCCGGATGATGCGTCGTGAATTTCTGGTCGGGGCCGCGCTGCTTGCAGGTACGATGGCGCGAGGCCGCGCCGCCGACATCCCGGCGCCGTCGTCCGACGGGCTCGACCGCATCACGGCGTACTTCGACAACGAGGTGACGAGCGGCCGGCTGCCGGGCGCCGTGATCCTGGTCCAGCAGCACGGCAAGCCGGTCTATCTGAAGACGTTCGGCGTGCGCGACACCAGGACGGGCCTCGCGATGACGCCCGATACGGTCTTCGCCATCCACTCCATGACCAAGCCGATCACGTGCCTTGGCGCGATGATGCTGATCGACGACGGCAAGCTCGCGCTCGCCGATCCCGTCTCGAAATACATCCCCCTCTTTGCCGATACCAAGGTGGGCCTCGAGGTCACCAATCCCGACGGCACGCTGGCGGTGGATCTCGTGCCGCCAGTCCGTCCCGTCAACATCGAGGATCTGCTGCGGCACACCTCGGGCATCAGCTACGACTATATCGGCGGCAAATGGGTCGAGCAGGCCTACAAGGCCGCCAACATCTTCGAGGGGCAATTCAACAACAGGGAATTCGCCGAGCGCATCGCGAAATTGCCGCTGGCGCGGCAGCCGGGAACGCTGTGGCGCTACGGCCATTCCACCGACGTGCTCGGCAGCGTCATCGAGATCATCTCGGGGCAGACGCTGTACGCATTCCTCAAGCAGCGCATCTTTGATCCACTCGGCATGAGCAGCACCAAGTTCACGCTGGCGACGGAAGACGAGCTCGCGCGGATGGCGCGGCCGCTGCCGAACGACTACATCCTGCTCGCCGCCGAGCGCGACCGCCTCGACCATCCCGAATGGCAGTCCGGCGGCGGCGGGCTGCTCTCGACCATCAGCGACTATCAGCGCTTCTCGCAGATGCTGCTCAACGGCGGCGAGTTCGAGGGCAAGCGCTATCTGAGCGCTGCTGCCTTCAAGGCCATGACGACCGATCACATCGGGCCGGGCTCCGGCGTTGCCCGCGACTATTTCTATTTCCCGGGCGACGGCTTCGGCTATGGCTACGGCCTCGCGATGCGCACCGATCCCGGCAATGCGAAACCTCCGCCGCCGGGCTCGCTTGGCGAGTTGAAATGGGACTCAGGCAGCGGCACCTATTTCGGCGTCGATCCCAAGCTCGACATGGTCTATCTGTTGATGCAGCAGACCCAGAACGAGCGTGGCCGCATCACGCCCGCGTTCAAGGCGCTGGTCTATGACTGCTATCCCGAAGGGCTACGCCGCCCGTGAGGCGCGTCGGCCGAAATCGGCGAGCAGCTTTGCGATCTCGGCAGCAGGCCGCGCCGCGCTGAACAAGAAGCCCTGCACCTCGTTGCAGCCTTCGGCGCGGAGCCAGTCGAGCTGATCCTCGGTCTCGACGCCCTCCGCGGTCGTGGTGATGTTGAGGCTGCGGCCGAGGCCGGAGATCGCGCGCACGATCGCGCCGCAATCGGGCCGCAGCGCCAGATCCTTGACGAAGGAGCGGTCGATCTTGATCTTGTCGAAGGGAAAGCTGCGGAGATAGCTGAGGCTGGAATAGCCGGTGCCGAAATCGTCCATGGAGATGCTGACGCCGAGCTCGCGCAACTGATGCAGGATGGCGAGATTGGCGTCGGTCTCGGCCAGGAAGATCGACTCGGTGATCTCGAGCTCGAGCCGCTTCGGCGACAGGCCGGACCGCGCCAGTGCCGAGATCACGACCTGAACCAGATTGCGGCTGCGGAATTGCGCCGGCGACAGATTGACCGCGACCTTGACGTCGACCGGCCATTTCACCGCCTCGGCGCAGGCCTCGCGCAGCACCCACTCACCGAGCTGGGTGATCAGGCCGATGTCTTCTGCGACCGGAATGAACTCCGCCGGTGAGATCATGCCCTTGTCCGGGTGAAGCCAGCGCAACAGCGACTCGAAGCCGGAGATGCGGTCGGAGGCGATCGACACCAGCGGCTGGTAGTGCAGCTCGAACTCGCCATTGGCAAAGGCGCGGCGCAGATCGAGCTCCATGTCGCGGCGCTTCTGCGCCTGCAGATCCATCTCGCGCTCGAAGAAATGATGCACGCCGCCACCGTCGGACTTCGCCCGGTACAGCGCCATGTCGGCGTTGCGCATCAGCTTTTCCGACGTCACGCCGTCACCCGGCGACAGCGCGATGCCGATGCTGGCACCGATCACCATCTCCTGGCCATCGAGCTCGTAGGGCGCCTTCAGCATGTCGATCAGCAGGCTCGCACAAGGCGCTGGCTTCGTTCGGCGAGACATCGGCCGCGAGAATCACGGCGAACTCGTCGCCGCCGAGCCGCGCCGCGATATTGGCGCCGCGGACCGTGGTGCCCAGACGTGCGGCGACTTCCTTCAACAGGCGGTCGCCCACCGGATGGCCGAAGGAATCGTTGATGTTCTTGAACAGATCGAGATCGATGTAGAGCACGCCGACCCGTTTCCCCGCGGCCTGGTCGAGCGCCTGCTTCAGGCGCTCCTGGAAATATTCGCGGTTCGGCAGGTTGGTGAGCCCGTCATGGTGCGCCATATGGGCGATCCGCGCCTCCGCCTTGCGCCGTTCGGTGATGTCGACCACCGCGACCAGATAACCGTCGCGATCGTCGAAGGCAACGCGGCGGCCGAAGGTGAGCACCTCGATCTCGCTGCCGTCGGCGCGCAGATGCCGCCAGTTGCGCGAGGAGTGATAGGTGTCGCCGACGCATTCGAGCGCCTCGGCGTGGCTGTCCCACTCGTCCTGCGGCCAGATCTCGTGCAGCCTCATGCGCAGGAAGACGGCACGGCTGTAACCGTAATGCTGGACCGCCGCGTCGTTGACGCCGAGGAACTGCTTGGTCTCGGCATCGAACACCCACATCGGCATCGGGTTGTTGTCGAACAGCAGGCGGAACGAGGCGTCGCGCCGCTTCAACACGGTGACATCCGAGATCGTCAGCGAAACCATGTCGGCGAAGGCGGTGGCGCTCAGCCGCAGGTTCCGGCCATCGCTATCGATCTCGAAACAACGAGGGGCGCCGTCCGCAATGACCTCGCGCAATCGATCCATCACCTCGGGCGAAGACAGCAGGCTCTCACCATCGAGGAGTCGTTGCCATTGCAGGGTATGCGGTCCTGCTCCCAGCAGCTTCGAGGCGCCTTGATTGTGGTGCACGACTTGAAAGTCGAACGGCCGTCCACCGGCGTCGCGCAGGGTCGCCAGCGACACCACAGCGTCGTCGGTCGAGGCGAAGATCGCATCCAGCAGGTTGTACTGCGCGCCCCGCTCGTTGACGTAGGCACCGACCAGCGTCGCGCCCCAGCGCGAGGACGTCGGCAGCGCCAGCAGATCGTAGGTCCTGACCATGCCGTCGCGAACGCAATGTGCGCTGGCCTGGTGCGGCCGTCCGTTGTGGAGTGCGCCGGCCACCGCTTCCGACAGCGCCGCGGCGCAATCGGGCGCGAGCCCGGCGACCGGTATGTCCCAGCGCTCCTCGCCCAGCCATTTCTGCACATAACGTCCGCTGCGCGACAGTTCGAGCGCACCGTCGCCCTTGAGCAGCGCGATGTGGTCGGCGAGCCGTCCCAGGCTGCCGAGCATCACGTCCTCGTAGCGCGGCAGCCGTTCGCCCGGCTTCAACGCGGCATGCCATTTGCGTTGAAGCACCGGGATGTCGTCAAACATTTCGGCGGCCGGTTTTCCCGACACTTTCTTCGCGGCACTCATGGCAGTCCCCAACGCACTTTCCGAGGGCATCCAATGCAGGCGCGCTTAAGGACGTGTAAAGAGCGCTCGGGCGCAGGTTCCATTCGGCGACTATGACAGTTTTAAGTCGAGTGTTGGTTAGTGCGCGTTAGAGACCATGACGGTTGTGCGAAGGCGCCGAGCGCGTCCGCCGCGCTCGTGTCCCGGAAGCGCTGCAGCGTTCTTGCGCTGCCGCGCAGAGGCGGGACCCAGAAGACCACACGGATCACGGCGGCATGGGCCCCAAGCTCTACAGCGCATCACTTCGTGCTGCGCAGCGTCCGGGGCACGAGAGCGTTGTCGAATGACCGACATGGGCTCGCATCCTCGCGGCGAATTTCGCCCGAGCTTTGCTTGATCGACTCACCCTCATGAAAGAGGGCGCAGGGAAGACCGGGTGCCGGCTGGCACCCGCGGTCCACTGTGCGAAGTTGCAGTAGGAAATCTGCACAGCGGCATACAGGTGTAGCCAGGACATCCGGCCTTCCCTGCGCAGTGGCTTTACGGCTTATGTCGCGCTCTCCCCGGGGAGCGATGCACTATTGCCCCCGTCGCCTTGCGGATCGCTGATGCGCGCGCCCGGTTGGACGGCACGCATCACCACAAGACTTGGCGCACAGACCCCCGGGCGCCAGGACCACACGATTTTGCCGTACGCGGATCACACCGGTCGTGTGCGCGAGGCCTTCACTCACGGTTGCCCGCCCTGCGAAGCCGTTCGCGCCGGTGTGGCCTGCGTCCACCGCCGTCCGGCCCGCGTTCGTGACGATCGCGATACGCCCCTCTTCCTTGGGCCGAGTGAGACGACACATACGTTGTTTCCGAATTTCGGTAAAGTGGAATATTTTTGCCGATCGGTATCGACCCATGGATGGCGTGTTTTGCCCGTCGTGTAACGCAAGGTGTTGTGGATGCGCAGGGTGAGTTCCCGCAGCGCAACCACCCTACGAGATCACCTCACCCGCCAACCGCTCGACCACGATATCGAGCAGCGCGCGCAGGCGTGCCAGCCGGCGCAGATCGCGGTGGTAGCCGACAAAAGTGTCCCGGCCGGGCGGCGTTGTACCGATATCGAGCGCGACCAGCCGGCGATCGCGGTCGCCGAGCGGACGCGGCAGCACGGCGAACCCGCCACCGCTCGCGCAGAGCTCGGCCTGCGCCTGCCTGTTATTGCTGCGCGAGGCGATTTCCGCATTCGGCAGCGTGCGCTTCAGCCAGACCGCGTCGGGCATGTCGGCGAATTCAGCATTCATGGTGACGACGCGGGCGCCGCTTCCGTTGCCGGCGCGCGGCGCTTTACTGCCCTTCCTGCCGTAGAGCGCGTAGGGAATGTGGAGCAGCTTCCTGGAAATGACTTCAGGCTCGTCGAACCGCTTGATGCGGAAGACGAGGTCGGCCTCGCGGCGCGGCAGGCTGTAGAGGCGCGCATCGGTCAGAAGTTCGACCGTCACCCTGGGATGGCGCTCGCCGAAGGCGGCGATCACCGGCGACAGCATCACCGTCCCGAACCACTCCGACGACGACAAACGCAGCAAGCCGTCGAGCTGGGTCTCCGTGCCGGACGCTCGCCGCTCAAGGGCGATCGCCTCCTCCTCGATCCGCTCGGCATGCTGCAGTACGGCCGTACCCTCGTCGGTGAGGACAAAACCATCGGCGGTGCGCTGGAACAGCGTCTGCCCCAATGCCGTTTCGAGGGCTCGAAGCCGTCGTCCCATGGTCGGCTGGGTCTGGCCGATCTTTCGCGCGGCAGCGCCAAGCGTGCCTTCGCGCGCAATCGCCAGGAAGATGCGCAGATCGCTCCAGTCCATGGGCGTCTCACCATACAAAATTGTATGATAATCGTACATCATTGTTCCTTCTCATGCAAAAATTCATGAGCATATTGGAGGCCGACAACGGAGCAGGACGATCATGACGAGACAATCGACGATGCGTGCGGCTGTGCTGGAGACCCACAACGCACCGCTGCGCATCTCAACCATCTCCACGCCCGACATCGGCCCGTCAGAGGTGCTGGTGCGGGTACGTGCGAGCGGGGTCAATCCGCTCGACACCAAGATTCACGCTGGTGCTGCGGCGCATGCGCGCCACCCGCTGCCTGCCATTCTCGGAATCGATCTCGCCGGCACGGTGGAGCGCACCGGGGACCACGTGACGCAGTTCAAGCCCGGCGACGAGGTCTATGGCATGACCGGCGGCGTCGGCGGCGTGCCGGGATCGCTGGCCGAGTTCGCCGCTGTCGGTGCCGACCTGCTGGCGCTCAAGCCTGGCAATCTCAACATGCGGGAAGCGGCCGCCCTGCCCCTCATTTTCATCACGGCCTGGGAGGGCCTGATCGACCGCGCGGCGTTGAAGGCCGGCCAGAAGGTCTTGATTCACGGCGGCGCGGGCGGCGTCGGCCATGTCGCGATCCAGATTGCACGCGCCTTCGGAGCAGATGTGTTCGCGACCGGCTCGCCGTCGCAGCGCGCCACGATCGAAAGTCTTGGCGCTGTCTTCATCGACCGCGACGTTGCGCCCGAAGATTACGTTACGGAGCAGACCGGAGGACGCGGCTTCGACATCGTCTATGATACCGTCGGGGGCAAGGTGCTCGATGCCTCCTTCGCGGCGGTGCGCTGCTTCGGCCATGTCGTGAGCGCGCTCGGCTGGGGCACGCATGCGCTGGCGCCGCTCTCGTTCCGCGCCGCCACCTATTCCGGCGTGTTCACGCTGCTGCCGCTGCTGTCAGGCGAAGGCCGCGCGCATCACGGAGAGATCATGACGGAGGCGACGCGGCTGGTTGAGGCCGGCAAGCTGATGCCGCGGCTCGACGCCAGACACTTCACGCTGGAGAGTGTTGGCGATGCCTATGCGCTGATCCGGGATCACGCGACGAAGGGCAAGCTGGTCGTGGATGTCTGAGGCGGAGTCTGCAGCCCGGCTCTGCAAAGCTACGGTCGGGCTAGTCCTCGCTGGACGCCGCGAAACGGTTGCGCAGATAGGCTTGCGACAACAGGAAGAATAATGCGCGCTCGCCCTGATATTTGGCGGACGGCCGCGTGCGCTCGAAGCCATCGGCAAAGACCTTGCCGGACTGGTCGCACACCTGCCATCGCCAGCCAAACCGCTTACGCCTGGTGAGTATCACTTCGTACATGCTGACGGGCTTGGTCCCCTGCTCCTGCCGGTTTCACAGGCGTACGAGCCCGCTCCGGCTTCCCCCATATGAAGGATACCCGACATATAACCCAGCCCAACCGAAAGAGAACAAAATTGATTATCGGAAATACGTATCTTGCACCGGCTTTGACGAAGTCGCGATGCTGCTGGAATAAGCCGGTAAGGCCGGTGTTTAGCGCCGCTCCGGCGCAGCTTGGTAGCCCTGGCAAGGGTATTCAAATCGGAACACAGGCGCGAAAGTCCGGTAAGCAGATGCTCACCGGACTTCCATGACGGACGTCAGCGCCCGACGCGGGCCTGCAGATGCGCGGGATAGCGGTCGCCTTGCACGGCCACCCTGGCCAACACCGCTGCAATGGCCGCGAGATCCGCATCCGACAATGTCACCGCCGCCGCGCCGACATTCTCCTCGAGCCGGTGCAGCCTGGTGGTGCCCGGAATCGGCACGATCCACGGTTTCTGCGCGAGCAGCCAGGCCAGCGCGATCTGCGCCGGCGTCACTTTCCGCGCCGCGGCGATCTCGCCAAGCAGATCCACCAGCGTCCGATTGGATTTTCGTGCGCTGGATGAGAAGCGCGGTACGATATTGCGGAAGTCGCTCGCATCGAACGTCGTGCTCTCGGTGATCGCGCCGGTCAGGAAGCCCTTGCCGAGCGGGCTGAAGGGAACGAACCCGATGCCGAGCTCTTCCAGCGTCGGCAGAACCTCGTGCTCCGGCTCGCGCCACCACAGCGAATATTCGCTTTGCAATGCGGTCACGGGCTGGACCGCATGAGCACGGCGGATGGTCGAGGCGCCCGCCTCCGACATGCCGAAGTGCAAGACCTTGCCCTCGCTGATCAATTCCTTCACGGCACCGGCGGTATCCTCGACGGGCACGCCGGGATCGACACGGTGCTGATAGAACAAATCGATGCGGTCGGTCTTGAGTCGCTTCAGCGCTGCCTCCGCGACTGCCTTCACATTGGCCGGCGTGCTGTCGAGCCCGGCGTCGACCTTCCCGCCCTTGAAGCCGAACTTGGTGGCGATCACCACCTTGTCGCGAAACGGTGCAAGCGCATCACCCAGCAGTTCCTCGTTGAGGAAGGGGCCATAGGCCTCCGCAGTGTCGAACAAGGTCACGCCGCGCTCGAAGGCGGTCCTGATCAGCGTGATCGCCTGCGTCTTTTCCGTCGCCGGACCGTAGCCGTAGCTCAGTCCCATGCAGCCGAGACCGAGGGCGGAAACCTCCAGACCACTCTTGCCCAGTTTGCGCGTCTGCATTGCAGCTCTCCTTGAAAATCACGTTCGACTGCGAACTTAAGCCGCATGACACCCTGCGATTAGATGATAAAATCGGCATGTACTCATGATCGGGACTCATGAATGGCCCGCACCAACATCAATGACCTCGTCGCCTTCCTCGCGGTCGCGCGGGAGCGCAGCTTCACCCGCGCCGCGGCCCAGCTCGGCGTGTCGCAATCGGCGCTCAGCCACACGGTCCGGGGCCTGGAGGAACGGCTCGGCCTGCGGCTCTTGACCCGCACAACCCGCAGCGTCGCGCCGACCGAAGCCGGCGAGCGCCTGCTCCGCAATATCGGACCGCGCTTCGCGGAGATCGACGCGGAGCTGTCGGCGCTGACCGCACTGCGCGAGACCCCCGCCGGCACCGTCCGCATCACCACGGGCGAACATTCGGCGCAGACCATCCTGTGGCCGGCGCTCGCAAAGCTGCTGCCGCGCTATCCCGACGTCAAGGTCGAACTCGTCGTCGACTACGGCCTGACCGACATCGTCGCCGAGCGCTACGATGCCGGCGTCCGCCTCGGCGAGCAGGTCGACAAGGACATGATCGCGGTGCGGATCGGGCCGGAGATGCGCATGGCGGTGGTCGGCGCGCCCGCCTATTTCGCCGCGCGCGGCAAGCCGAAGCAGCCGCAGGATCTGACCGCTCACAATTGCATCAATCTTCGCCTGCCGACCTATGGCGGAATCTATGCCTGGGAATTCGAGAAGCGCGGCCGCGCCGTGAAGGTGCGGGTCGACGGCCAGCTCGTGTTCAACACCGGCCTGCTCAGAATGAATGCCGTGCTGGCGGGGCTCGGTCTTGCCTATCTTCCGGAAGACCTCGTGAAGCGGGAGATCGCCGACGGGCGGCTGGTCCGCGTGCTCGCCGACTGGTGCGCGCCGTTTGCGGGCTATCACCTCTATTACCCGAGCCGGCGGCAGCCGACACCGGCTTTTGCGGTGCTGGTGGAGGCGCTCAGGTATCGGAAGTGACCCCCCTCGCAATCCAGAGGCCCTCAGCGGAAAGATTCTGGATTGCTTCGCTACGCTCGCGATGACGGCACGGAGAGAGCTGACGCCCGGTCAGATCGACCCGCGGAGCAGAATCAGCGCGCGACCACTTCGACTTCGCCGTCGACGCCGTTGACGACGTTGAAGCCGCGCTCGTAGACCTTGCCCTCGTTCTTGGCGATGGCGCGGTATTCGCCTTCGGAGAGCACGACGCGCGGGAAGGCGCCGATCGATTCCTTGATGACGTCGCCGCCGGGGGTCAGCACCGACCAGGCGGTGTTGGCAAGCGCCTCGCCGCCCTTGTCGCTGACGAGCTTCAGCGTGATGACGGCAGCACGGTGGGTGATGGTGACGTCGGTGAGCTTGCCGGCCTGGACACGGATGTCCGAGCGCACCACCGAATTGGCGTCGCCATAGTTGGAGATGATGTAGTAGGTCCCCTCGGGGATCAGCACGACGTCGCCGGCGGCGACGTTGGGCACCAGCGCGGCGCGCTCGCCGGCCTCGAACTGGCTGCCCTTGTAGATCGCGAACGAGATCTGGTTCTGCGGAATGCGGCTGGTGCCGACGCGGCCCTCGATGCGCAGGCCGCCGGCCGGCAGCACGAAGGACTCGCGATCGGTCTCGGCCTTCAGGCTGACCGTGCGCACCGCGCTGACGAGGCCGAAGGCGACATGCACGACGTAATTGCCGGGCGGCAGAACGATGTTCGGGGTGGCGTTGCGGTCCTCGCGGATCAGCTTGAAGGTGCCGTTCTCGTCGGGGCGGTCGGCGAACACGCGCCAGACCAGGCCGCTGGTGATCGCGGGAGCTTCCTTGCCGTATTTCGCGGTCAGCGACAGCACGCCCTGGCCGGGCACGGCGGCGTTGAGCGGCGCGGCCGGCGGCACGGTGCTGACCGCGGGCGGCGGCATGCTGGGCGAAACCGGCTGCGTCAGGGTCGGCGGCAGGCTTGGCTGAAGGCTTGGCTGAAGGCCTGGCGGTCCGGCGCCCGGCCCGGAGGGCGGTGCCAGATTGATGGCGCCGCCGGGATCGGGCACCGAGGCGGGCGGCACCGGCGGCGGACGATCAGAGAAAAGCTGCGCCTGCGCAGCGCCTTGACCAAGGGTAACGAGGCACGCAGCAACGATCAGCGCCGGCAGCAGCGATACGCTGCGCCGCCATCCGATGATGCCGTCACGCCTGAGAGTCATGCCCCTGCTTTTCACCGAAAACGCGGCAAATTCAAGCCTCTGAAACCCCGGGAAATACGGCCCGATACGGTTTTTTGGAACCCGCTTGACGCTTGCGTGATTACGCTGAAGGCAACCGCCCCCGCCATACTCCTGCCCCGTGCCCTTCCCAAACCGGCATAAACCATGCTTCGCGCCGGTTCTGGCGAAGCGCAAATACGGTGCCTAGTCTGATGAGTGGGGCTGGCCCGGCGTAGGAGAGTTTCGGTGCTGGATATCTTGAAGGGTCGAGGCGCGAACGGCTCGAATGGCGACAAGGTGGCCGAGAAGGTTGGCCTGGGCAGCATCCGCCGGCCGGTCATTGGCCTTGCCCTCGGTGGCGGTGCCGCCCGCGGCTTCGCCCATATCGGCATTATCAGGACCCTGCTCGCCAACGGAATCGTACCCGACGTCGTGGTCGGCACCTCGATCGGCGCGGTGGTCGGCGGCCTCTATGCGGCCGGCCGGCTCGATACTCTGGAAGAATGGGGCCGGAGCCTGCAAGGCATGCGCAACATCCTCGGCTATCTCGACATCCGCCTCAACGGCTCGGGCCTGATCGGCGGCGAGAAGCTGGCGACCCGGCTCGAGGAAGCCTGCGGCCAGACCCCGATCGAGGACCTCCCGATCAAGTTCGCCGCGGTCGCGACCGAGGTTCGCACCGGCCACGAGATCTGGCTGACGCGCGGCCGCGTGGTCGATGCGATGCGCGCCTCCTACGCCCTGCCCGGCATCTTCACTCCGGTCCTGATCGGCGATCGCTGGCTGGTCGACGGCGCGTTGGTGAACCCGGTGCCGGTCTCGGCCGCCCGCGCGCTCGGCGCCGAAATCGTCATCGCCGCAAATCTTTCCAGCGATATCTTCACCTATTCGACGACGGTCTATTCGCACGGCGCGATGCCTGAACCGGTGATTCCCGTGAGCGAAGAGACGACGTCAAAGCGGCGCTTCCCGAGATTCTTCTCGCCTGAGAAGACGGTGAAGCGCGAGTTCTTCGGAGGTGGCAGCGCCCGGCCCGGCCTCTCTTCGGTGATGGTCGACGCCTTCAACATCATGCAGGACCGCATCACCCGCGCCCGCCTCGCCGGCGATCCGCCGGATCTGCTGATCACGCCGCGGGTCGGCCAGTTCGGCTGGTTCGACTTCCACCGCTCCGAAGACCTCATCGCCTTGGGCACCCGCGCCGCCGAGCGTGCACTGGACTCCATCCAGGAGGCAATCCACGTGCTGGCGCCGCCGCCCGAGGGCACGGCGCCGAAAGTTGGCGCGCAAGACTGATCAGGTCGTCTAACTGATCAGGCCGTCTTGATGTAGTCGCGCAGGGCTTCCTGCTCGGCTTCGTATTCGCGGACGCGCCATTTGACGATGTCGCCGATCGAGATCAGGCCGACCACCTTGCCGTTGTCGACGACGGGCAGGTGGCGGAACTTGCCTGTTGTCATCATCTCCATGAGCTCGGCGACCGTGTCGGCTTCCTTGCAGCTCACGACCTTGCGGGTCATGACCTGAGCGACCGGTTCCTCCAGCACGGAAGCGCCGCGCTCGCCGAGCACGCGCACGATGTCGCGCTCGGACAGGATGCCTTCGAGCCGGCTCTGGTTCATCACCAGCACCGCGCCGATCTTCTTCTCACCGAGCAGCTTGACCGCGGCGGCCAGCTTGGCGTCGGGCTCGACGCTCATGATCTGGTGGCCCTTGCTGTTGAGAATCGAACGTACCGTCATTGTCGCCTCCCTGAATCGGAACCGTCCGCCTTTGGCGGTCCGGACTTGTTCTTCGAGTCTTCAACTAACAGTTTCGGCGCCGGTTTCACGCTTCAGGCGCTTTGCGAAGCATCGCCGCTAGCGGCTTGTCGCTTCGGAACATTCTTGGCGCAAATGATGGATGAATTCGGGCGGCACCGCAAGCGCCGCTTCAAATACGGTCTGAAACGTCCTGTGATGACGCATCCGCAGCATCGTTTCGCATGCGCGGCACGGGATCGAACAACGCAAACAGCAGGAGTCCCGCGAAGAAGCCGCCGATATGCGCCTGCCAGGCGACGCTCGTGGTCTCGGAATCGATCCCGATCGCACCGACGCCGAAGATGATGTTGACGCCGAACCACACCGCGAGGAAGCCCACCACCCGCCCGTCGCGCAGCGCCCGCGACAGCGGCAGCGCCGGAACTCTTGCGGCGGTATCGGCGTCCGATCGGTTGAACGACAGGAAGCTGCCGCGGACGAAGGCGAAGCGGATCGCCGCCGCCATCGCGCCCGACACCGAGGCCGAGGCGCCGATCATCGGCGCCACCGCGTGCTCGTGGGTCACGAGATGGGCGAGCGCGCCGGCCGCCGCCGTCACCGCGAGAAACAGGAAGAACCTGACAGGGCCAAAGCGCCGCGCCAGCGCACTGCCGAACGGCAGCAGCCAAAGCACGTTGAAGCCGAGATGGGTGAGATTGGCGTGCAGCAGCGAATAGGTGACGAAACTCCAGACCTTGGCGCCGGCCCCGCCAGGAATCTGCAGATTGAGCAGCGAGGCATCGTAGCGCTTGGGGATGAAGCCGAAGACGTCGATGGTCCAGTTCTCGAGCTCCGGCGGCAGCAGCACCCGCAGATGGATGACGGCCAGCAGGACGATATAGGCTGTCAGGGCCAGGGGCAGCGTCAGGATCGGCTCGCGCGGAGCCGCCTCGACGACGGCCGGCACGTCTGGCGACGAATCCTGCGGCGGAGAATCTTGCGGGGAATCCAAGGCAGCGTCGCTTTCAAGCCCGATCGGAGCGATCCGCTTGGAGATAGTCGCCTTTACCTGCCTTGCGCAAGTGAACAAAAGGAAAAGGCAGGGCCCTGGGAAGCCCTGCCTATCCGTGTCGGCCTTCCGGTACTCCCAGGGAATTAAGGTGTATCCCCACCCCTCCCCGCAGCCCGTGACCAAACTGTTTGACGCCCGTGTACAGGCCTCGCCGAGAACCTGGAGAAAAGCGGCAAGGCTTGCGACCGCGGTCACCATAGCAGGCGCCATGCCGGCGCAAAGCGCATAGTTAATTTAACGTTAACGACGCAAAGACGGCTCCGGAGGCGGCGAAAACGCCCTCGCGGCATGGACGCTGCAAATCCCCTCCTGCACAACAACAAAGGGATCGCGGGTGCACTGATGCGGGACAGGTTTGTCCCGCAAGGTTGCACCCCGGGGTGAGCGTTCAGTCATGAAACATCCGTCGAGCCGCGCGTTCTTCGCGTATTGGGACAACAAGCGCGGCGCTGCGCGGGCCCCTGACCGGGCCGATATCGACCCGGCGGCCGTCCGCGGCCTGCTCGGCGACATCTTCGTGCTGTCCTGCGAGCCCAGGTTCGGCTTTCCGTTCCGCGTCGCCGGCACGCGCGTCTGCGCGCTCGCGGGACTGGACCTCAAGGACCAGAGTTTTGCGGCGCTGTTCACGGATGCCAGCCGCCGCGAGATCGAGGAGATCACGACAATCGTCGCCGACGAGACGCTGGGTGCGATCGCCGGTGTCACTGCCGCGCGCGAGGACGGCAGCAAGGCGCATCTCGAGCTGCTGCTGCTGCCCTTCAACGCCCGCCCGCATACGCCGGTGAGCGTGACCGGCGTGCTCGCGCCGTTCGACGACGAATACGGCTCGCTTGGCCCGTTCGCCCTCACCTCCTGGCGCTATCTGCACCAGCCGGAGAAGCTGCTGCCGCGTGCGATCCGCAAATTGCAGGTCGCCCGCGGTCTGATGGTGTATGAGGGACTGCGGTAGCTCTCGTTTCGATCTGAGCGACCTCGATGCAGGCTCTCACCGGGATGACAATGCCATGTCCGACATCATCAATTTCGGCGCGCTCCAGCTCCGCTTCCTGCAAAGCAAGGATGACACCGGCGGCAGCGTCGATATCTTCGAAATGACGCTGCAGCCGAATGCGCGGATGCCGATCCCGCACTATCACGACCGCTGGGACGAAACGATCTACGGGCTGTCCGGCGTCTCGACCTGGACGATCGACGGCAGGCAGACCGATCTTGACCCCGGAGAATCCATCTTCATCAAGCGCGGCATCGTACACGGCTTTATCAACCGTTCGACCGGGCCGGCGACATGCCTGTGCATCCTGAGCCCCGGGGTGTTGGGCCCGCAATATTTCACGGAGATGGCGGCGCTTCTGTCAGCCGGCACACCACCAGATCCCGCGAAGATGAAAGAGACGATGCTGCGCTATGGCCTGGTGCCGGCGCCGCCGGCGTGACACGCGCGAGAATGGGGACGGGCTGCCAAGCGCAGCCCGCCGGCACGTCTCGAAGGATCGCTTACGGCATCGCCAGATGCCAGGCACCGTTGAGAAAACCGTCGCCGGTGACGTCGCCGGGCTTGGTGTCCTTGGCGAAGGTGTAGAGCGGCTTGCCCTTGTAGGCCCACTGCTTAGAGCCGTCGTCGCGCGTGATGACGGTGTAGCCGTCGGCGGCGGTATCGCTGGCCTCGGCCTTCAGCACCGGCCAGTTTGTCGCACACGGGCCGTTGCAAGCCGATTTGCCGTCCGCGTCCTTGTCGAAGGTGTAGAGCGTCATGCCCTTGGCGTCGGTGAGCACGCTGCCCTTGTCGGTCTTGCCGGTCTTGGTCGGCGGCGCTGCGAACGCGGCGGGAACGATCGCGAGCGAAACGGCGAGCGTGAGCGCAAGGCGGATCGGGGATATCGTCATGGTCTCTCCTGTCATGCAATGGGCTTGCATGAGGTAGGACGCCGCCCGAGCCGTGGTATTCCTGAGAGCACGGCAAAGATATTTTTCGCTGCGCGCATCGTCGCATCGGAATAAAACGGGTTGAATGAGACCGACCGACATGAGCAAGCCGCATTGGCGTCCCGCGCACATATCCGACCTGCCGGCGATGAGTGCGATCGCGGCGCGCATCCATCCCGACCTTCCCGAGCGTCCCGAGGTGTTGGCGGAAAAGATGCGGCTCTATCCCGACGGCTGCTGCGTGCTCGCGGCGGACGATGCGATCGCCGGCTACGGCCTGTCGCATCCCTGGAAGCGGCAGCAGATCCCGCCGCTCGACCGATTGCTCGAACGGTTGCCCGGCGATGCCGATTGCCTCTATGTGCACGACGTCGCCGTACTGTCCGACTTTCGCGGCGGCGTCGCGCGCGACTATGTCGCAACCATCGAGAAGCTCGCGCGGGCATCCGGCATCGCGGCGCTTGCGCTGGTGTCGGTCTACGCCACGCGGCCGCTGTGGGAAAGTTTCGGCTTTCAGCCCGTCACGGCGGATGCAGAGTTACGCAGCAAGCTTGCATCCTACGGGGAAGGCGCAATCTACATGCTTCGTGATCTCGCCGCAGCGCCGCGTGCCGACATCTGAACTTCCGCGGCTGGAGTTCTAGCCGCGGTGTTTCTTCTTTGCCTTCTTTCCCGGTGCGCCCTTCACAGACCACGGCGTGACCGAGGGCTCTGCCTGGCCCGGCTTGTTCTTGTGCTTCTTTTTCTTCCCGAAGGCCGGAGCATCTTCGAATTTCGGCGCGCGCTCGCCGTGAGGCTTAGGGCGTGGCTTGAATTCGCTCGGCTCGCGCGCACGGTCCTGACGTTCACGACGATCACCGTCGCCGCTCTCGCCCCGAGGCGCGTGGGACCGCTCTTGCGAAGGCGCCTGCCGCTGCGGCGCGTCCGCCATCGGCTCGAGGCGGATATTGTCTTCCTTGTCCGGACGCTTGATCTTGACGGCGAAGGAATCGGCGACCCGCTCGGAAATCTCGAACTCGGTCGTGGTGTCCATGATCTTGATGGCGCCGATGTCGCCCTTGTCGATGCCGCCGCGACGGCAGATCATCGGCAGCAGCCAGCGCGCTTCCGCGTTCTTTTTGCGTCCGATGTTGGCGCGGAACCAGACGCTGCCGTCCGCCATGCCATGTTTCGACGATTTTCCCGATTTGGGTCGAGGCCTTTCGGGGCGATCGTCGCCGCGCGAGTTGCGGGCATCGTCGCGCGGTGCACGGACATTGTCACGCCCGCGATCGTCGCGCGGCCGGCTGCTGCGCTCGCCGGGATCGATGATGTCTTCGGGCGACGGCAGCCGCGCGCGATAGAGCCGCGCCAGCGCCGCGGCGATATCCTCGGCCGACCGCTCGGCCAACAGCGCCTGCGCCAGCACCAGATCGTCGGCGGTCGTCTCCTCCGTGAACAACACGTCCTTCATGCGCTCATGATCGAGCTTGCGGATTTCCTCGGCCTGCGGCGCCGTCCCCCAGACCGCGTCGATGCCCGAGAGATTGAGCAGCAGCTCGGCGCGCCGCCGTCGTGCCGGCACCACCAGCAGGACGCTTGTGCCCTTTCGGCCCGCACGTCCGGTGCGGCCCGAGCGATGCTGCATGACCTCGGCGTCGTTGGGCAGATCGGCATGAATGACGAGGTCGAGGCTCGGCAGGTCGATGCCGCGCGCGGCGACGTCGGTCGCCACACAGACGCGGGCGCGTCCGTCCCGCAAAGACTGGAGCGCCACGGTTCGCTCGTTCTGTGTCAATTCGCCTGACAACGCGACGACGGAGAAACCGCGCTCCAGCAGCGCCGCCTGCAGATGCCTGACGCCATCGCGCGTGCTGCAAAACACCAGGGCGCTCGGCGACTCGAAGTAGCGGAGCACGTTGACCACCGCATGTTCGACGTCGCCGGGGGCGACCCGGATGGCGCGGTACTCGATATCGGCGTGACCGCCTTCGTCGCCGGCGACCTCGATCCGGAACGCCTGCTGCTGGTACTGCTTGGCCAGCGCGACGATGCCGCGCGGAAACGTCGCCGAGAACATCAGGGTGCGGCGCGTGTCCGGCGTGGTCTTGAGGATGAACTCCATGTCCTCGCGAAAACCGAGATTGAGCATCTCGTCGGCCTCGTCGAGGACGACCACCTTCAATTCCGAGATGTCGAGGCGGCCGCGGCGCAAATGATCGCACAACCGGCCGGGCGTGCCGACCACGACGTGGGCGCCGGCCGCAAGCTCGCGCTGCTCGCGCCGCGGATCCATGCCGCCGACGCAGGAGACGACGCGCCCGTCGGCGTGCTGAAAAAGCCAGGCCAGTTCGCGATGAACCTGCAAGGCGAGTTCGCGGGTCGGCGCGACGATCAAGGCGAGCGGTGCGCCTGCGCGCGCGAAGCGCTCGGCGTCGCCCAGCAGGTCCCTGGCCATGGCGAGCCCATAGGCCAGCGTCTTGCCGGAGCCGGTCTGGGCCGAAACCAGGAGGTCGCGGTCGGCAGCCTCGTCCGCGAGCACGGCGAGTTGAACGGGGGTCGGACGGTCGTAGTTGCGCTCGGCCAAAGCTCGGGCGAGCGGCGGACTCATGGTCGGGAAAGACACGGGATAAAACCTTGGTTGGTCCAGGCGCGGAACGTCGAGCCGCGCGACCTGAAGCTGCGCAGGCGGCAAATGGTCCGGCCGCACGCGTGGTGATTTGATTTGGACGCTCTTTACGCCAAGCGCGGGCAAATCACCATGCCTATGACGCATGGCCTTGGCGCCATCGGGAATAAGCTTACCGGCCGCGTGACCCACTACATCCAGCGTTTTCCGGCCGATTTGCTGCATATAGCGGGATTCTGCGTCAAATCAGGTCCGGGGACCGCATAGCCAGGCAAGATCGCCCGATTGGCTGGCACCAAGTCTTGTCGCATCCGAAATTCGATCCCAGATCGTGCCTGACGAGAGAGCAACGGGTGAAACATGGCCGACAACATATCGCTTGCCGACAAGCTCGCGACCTTTGAGGACTTCTGGTCTCCACGGACGATCACGACCTTCAACGATTGCGACGTCATGGTGGTGAAGGTGAAGGGAGAGTTCACCTGGCACAAGCACGACGACACCGACGATTTCTTTCTCGTCCTCAGGGGTCGTCTGGACATCGAGCTGCGCGACCGCACGGTGACGCTCGGTCCGGGCGAACTCTACGTCGTGCCCAGGGGTGTCGAGCATCGCCCGGTGGCGCGCGAAGAGACTCACCTCCTGCTCATGGAGCCGACGGGCACGCCGAACACGGGCGACAAGGCCACCGCAGCGTTGCGCAAGCTCGCATAGAGGGGCAACGCGCCGGCCCTAATCCCGGGAGGTCACCAGCCTGCCGAAGCCGCCGACCAGCCTGCCTCTTGCCCGCGCGACAGCGTCCCTCGCCGCGCGGCTCAAGGCGCGGATGGCGCGCCAGGCTTCGGTCGCCTGCAGCCATGCCTTGACGTCGGTGAACTTGCCATAGGCCCAGGCGAAAGCCGGAATCCGCATCAGCTTGTCACGCGTGAGATGGAATAGGCGCTCGACCAGCACGAGCTTGAGCAGCTCGCCCACGATGAACGTCACAGCACCGCCCAAAACCTGTCCGGTTGCGGCAAGATAGGCCGCCACGGGCTTGATCGGCTCCAGAATGATCACGGGTACGGAAAACAGGGCGAGCGACGGATAAGGCGACAGCGATCTGATCCAGGCGCGCAATCGCCTGAATTGGAGATGCCGCCCGAGCCAGCGCGAGATTGGCCTCGCCACGGCCATGAAGACCGCATCCACCAGAAAGTAGATGGCGGCCAGGATGTAAGTGACGGGTTTCAGGATGCGCTTCACGATGAACTCTCCCGTCAACTCAAAGCCGGAACCTGGACCTAAGTTTCACCCCGGCGTGAATAACTCGCGGATTTTCGATGGAACTTTTCGGGCGCCGGTCCCGGTCTGCGCGGTTCAGAGCTCCGCGTAGACTTCCAGGAGATTGCCGTCGGGGTCGCGGAAGAACAGCGTGCGATGCCCGAAGGACTGGTTCGTCGGCGGTGACAGCAGCGCCACGCCCTGCCGCACCAGCTCATCGGCGCACGCATCGACTCCGGCTGCGGACACCTTGAAGGCCAATTGCAGCGAGGCAGTGCCGGTCGGGATCGGCGCATCGGCGGCGGTCCGGCCTGGCTTTGCGAGAGCCAGCGTGTTGCTGCCCAAGCCGTACTCGATCCAGTTCGGCGAGAGCTCCCGCAGCAACGGAAAGGCGAGGATATCCTCGTAGAAGCGTCGCATCGCCACCATGTCGCGCACGAAGACGACGGTGTAGTCGATCGCGCGGATGGCGCGGAAGGGCGAACTGGTGCGGTGGTCGGGTTCGGTTGTTTGTTCGTTTGTCATCTCGTTCCAAACTCAGTCTCTTAGCCTGCATGAGCGAACCGATATGCGGGAACGTTTGATCCACAAACACCCCGGATATCGCATCGCTCATCCGGGCCACAAAACCTTATTCCACCAGTTCCGGCCATGGCACGATCGTCGACTTCACCGTCTTCATCGCCATCGCATCCCTCACCGCTTGCGCGACGCCCTCTTCCGTGAACGGATAGATCGTCTGCATCTTCAGCCAGGGGTATTTGCCCGCCGTGCGATAGAGCATGTCGACGCCGAGCGGCAGATCGTTGCCGGTAAAGCCCCAGGAGCCCAGCACGTTGAGGTCCTTGGTGCAGATGCGGTGCCAGGACGTCTCGATCGAGCCGGCATCGGTGAACTGGCCCATCTCGACATAGGTGCCGCCGTCGCGCAGCATCTCGATGCCTTCGGGACCGGCGGTCGGATGTCCCGAGCAGTCCATCACCAGATCGGCGCCGAAGCCGCCGACGATGTCGCGCACGCGCGCGATACGATCTTGCGGTGTCTTGAGCTCCTCGATGTTCACCGTCGCCTCCGCGCCGAACTCGCGGGCGAGCTTGAGCCGCGGCTCCTCCGGCGCGCCGACGCAGATCACGCGCCCTGCTCCCATCTCCCGCGCGGCCGCGACCGCCAGAATGCCGATCGGACCTGAACCCTGGATCACCACCGTGTCGCCCCAGCTGAAACCTCCGGCACGGGTCGCGCGGTTGAAGGCGCGGATACAGGAGGTCAGCGGCTCGGACAGTGCGCCCAGCCGCAGCGACATGTCGTCGGGCAGCTTGTAGATCTTGGTGCCCGGCAGCATGTCGAGATCGACATAGACATATTCGGCCCAGCCGCCCCACATGTGAGGCGCCATCTCGAAGCCGAGATAGCGGCCGTAATAGACCGGCGTCAGGCATTTGTTGGCGGTCTGCGGGTAATGGATGCAGTAATAGCAGCGGCCGCAGGGCATCAGCGGCGGGATCATCACTTTCGATCCGACCTTGAGCGGCTTGCTCATGAAGTCCTCGGTGAACTCGTCGCCGCATTCGACGATGATTCCGCCGAGTTCGTGGCCGAGCGTGAACGGCCAGGGCAGCGGCTTCGGCCAATGCCCTTTGAGGATGTGAAGATCGGTGCCGCAGACCCCGCAGGCACCGACCTTGATCAGCGCGGCCTTCTTGCCGACCTTCGGCCACGGCACGGTGCGGATGACGGGCTCCGAGCCCGGTCCTGCGTGGGTGCAGACGCGGATCTGGTCCATGGTGTGTCCTCGATGCCCGTCTGTTATGATTGGTGGTGCGGGCGTGAGGCGAAGCGTATGTGAGATGCGCGGTCGTGCCAAGGTGCGGCAGTTCGAGGGCAACGCCGATGCTGCGTGATTGTCGAAACGAGGATGCCGAGGCGATCACGCGCGTCGCGCCCGCAGCGTTCGCGGAGTTCGAGCAGCATTATTCCGACTGGCCGATGTTCTCCGCCAATGTCGCAAGGATACCGGAGCTGGCCAAGACCGGCGAGATCATCGTCGCCGAAGATGACGGCCAGATCGCCGGCGCCGTAGCCTATGTCGGTTCGCAAGCCCCGAAGCCGGCCTTCTTCGAGCCGGCCTGGCCGATCATCCGCATGCTGGTGGTCGATCCGGCCACGCGCGGCAAGGGCATCGGCCGGCAATTGACCGAAGAATGCCTGCGCCGCGCCGAGCGCGACTAGGCGCAAGTCATCGCGCTGCATACGACGCCGATCATGACGGTCGCGCTGCCGATGTATCTGCGGATGGGATTTACCTGAGTTCGCGAGGCGCCGGATATTTTGGGCGTGCCCTACGCGTTTTACGTGAGGCCTGTGGCGTAGGCTACGGCGCCTGCCCGTCGCAACGGTGGAATGTGTGGCGGCGATGCATGGCTGATCTCCAGGCACACCCAAGTGTCTTGAGCGACAGATCGCCAACGTGTATGGCCGCAAGAGTCCCACCCAGGTGATCGCTTGAACCCCCTCCCCCAAAATCCCGTGGTCGCGTCCGGCTCGTTCGCGGCGATGAAGTCGGTGCCCTACCGCCTTCAGTTCATCGCCTACGTGCTGGCGATGATGGCGGACAATATCGAGCATGTGATCAGCTACTGGGTGGTGTTCCGGAAATTCCATTCCCCGACGTTGGGTGGTTTTGCCGTGCTGTCGCACTGGCTCCCGTTCCTGCTGTTCTCGGTTGCCGTCGGCGGGCTCGCCGACCGGTTCGATCCGCGCCGCATCATCCAGTGCGGCATGCTGCTGTTCATTGTGGCCTCCGCGGGATGGGGCTTCTTCTTCATCACCGACACGATCCAGATGTGGCACGCGATGCTGCTGCTGGTGATCCACGGCTGCGCCGGCGTGTTGTGGCAGACGCCGAACTAGCTCCTGCTCTACGACCTCGTCGGGCCCGCCGATCTTCCGAGCGCGGTGCGGCTGAACGCCATGGCGCGCTATCTCGGCATCCTGGTCGGGCCCGCCGTCGGCGGAATCATCATGCTGACGCTGGGCACCTCGCACGGCATCATCTTCAACACGCTGTTCTACCTGCCGATGCTGCTCTGGCTGTTCTGGGCGCCGGTGCGCGACAAGAGCGTCGCGGTGCGGCGCTTCGCGGTGCGCGGCCTTGCCGACATCACGCTGACGATCCGCGCCATCGGCACGCAGCCGGTGCTGACGGCGATGACGTGGCTCGCTGGCCTCACCTCCTTCATGATCGGCAATGCCTATCACGCCCAGATGCCGGGCTTTGCCGGCGATCTCGGCCATGGCGATCCCGGCGTCTCCTACAGCGTGCTGCTCGCGGCTGACGCGGCCGGTGCGCTGCTCGCCGGCATCGCGCTGGAATCCTGGGGACGCCTCAAGGGCACGCCGCGCACAGCGATCATGCTGGCGATGCTGTGGAGCGTGACGCTGCTCGGCTTCGCCGCGGTGCGGATTTATCCGGTTGCAATCGTGCTGCTGTTCTTTGCGGGCTTCTTCGAGCTGTCGTTCAACACCATGGCGCAGGCGCTGGTGCAGTTGAATGCACCGCATGACATCCGCGGCCGCGTCGTCGGCCTCTACAACATGGCGGGGCTCGGGATGCGGGCTTTCAGCGGCATCACGGTCGGGCTGTTCGGCGCGGCGATCGGCATTCACTGGTCGCTCGGGCTCTCGGCCGCGGTGCTGCTGGCGCTGCTGTGTCTCCTCTACGGGCGCGCGACGAGAAAGAGGGCCAGTTGACTCCGGCGTCTCGCCACCGCACGTTTGCACAGGGCTTGGGGAGATGAGGCGTTGCGCAATCGCTGGGGCATTCTTGCGATCCTGTTCGTCGTTCGCCTCACCATCGCGTTCCAGTTCCAGAGCGTGGCCGCGGTCGCGCCGCTGCTGCAACAGTGCTTCGGCGTCGGGCTCGCCGATATCGGCATTCTGATCGGACTTTATTTCACGCCGGGCGTGGTGCTGGCGCTGCCGGGCGGCGCGATCGGCCGGACCCTCGGCGACAAGCCGACGACCATCGCGGCGCTGCTGCTGATGACGGCCGGCAGCCTCGTCATGGCCGCAACCGATGTGTGGGGCTGGCAGATGGCAGGCCGGCTCGTCTCGGGCGCCGGCGGCGTGCTGCTGACGGTGCAGCTCACCAAGATGGGCACCGACTGGTTTGCGGGCAAGGAGATCGCCACCGCGATGGCGATCTTCGTCAACTCCTGGCCAGCCGGCGTTGCGATCTCGCTGCTGGTGCTGCCGGCGATCGGCACGGCCTATGGCGCAAGCGCGGTGTTCCTGGCGGCGGGCGCACTCACTGCAATCGGGATCGTGCTGATCACACTCTATCAGCCGCCGCCGGGGGCAACGGCCAGCGCGACCGGCTCCGGCCGGCTTGATCCCCTCGCGCTGCTGGCGGTGATCGTCGCGGGCGCGATCTGGGGTCTCTACAATGTCGGCTTCGCCATGATCTTCTCGTTCGGCCCCTCGCTGCTGGTCGAGCGCGGCTGGAGCATCGCGGCGGCAGGATCGGCAATCAGTCTCGTGATGTGGCTGTCCGTGATCTCGGTGCCAACAGGCGGCTATCTTGCCGATCGCTTCAAGCGGCCGTTGGTGCTGGCGATCGCAGCCAGCCTCATCGTGGCCGGGCTGCTGGCCTGGCTGACCCGCTCGGACGCGGTGATCACGATCCTGGTCCTGATCGGCCTCATCGGCGGCCATCCGGCCGGCCCGATCATGAGCCTGGCCGCCCGCGTGCTCGGCCCGGAGACAAGGGCGATCGGGATGGGCGTGTTCTACACGCTGTTCTATGCCGCGATGATGCTGGGACCGGCGGTGGCGGGCCGGCTCGCCAAATCGGCCGGGACCGCCGCGGTCGCGCTCGACCTCGGCGCGCTGACGGTGCTGGCCTGCCCGCCGCTGATGTGGCTTTTCGAGTGCATCGTGTCTGTCCGTAGTCGACGCGCCCAATCCTAACGCGGCATTAACCCTGTGCACCTTAGGGTCGTGCCGGACTCCGCCAGGCGGGGGGTCGGGTTGTGAAAATGGCGTTGGCGAACAAAAAATTTCTTCCGGCCGCCGAGGAACGTCGGCGTTTCCAGCGGGTGAAGGTTCACCTGCTCGGCCGCTATATGCTGCCGGACCGCCGTGAATTCCCCTGCCAGGTGATCAACATGTCGCCGGGCGGACTGGCGCTGCTGGCCCCCGGCATCGGCAATGTCGGCGACCGCGTGGTGGCCTATCTCGACCATATCGGTCGCGTCGAAGGCAAGATCACCCGCATCATCGACAACGGCTTCGCCATGACGGTCGGCGCGACGCCCCGCAAGCGCGACAAGCTGGCCGCCCAGCTCACATGGCTCGCCAACCGCGACATCCTCAATTTGCCTGAGGACCGCCGCCACGACCGTATCGTGCCGCGCAACCCGATCGCGGTGCTGACGCTCGAGGACGGCACCAAGATGACCTGCCGCATCATCGATCTCTCGCTTTCGGGCGCGGCGATCGCCGCGGAGAACCGGCCGCCGCTGAAATCGACGGTGCTGCTCGGCCGCGTGCAGGGCCGCGTGGTCCGAAACCTCGAAGACGGCTTCGCGCTGGAGTTCGTGCACGCGCAGCCGATCGAGACACTCGAAGAGAGCGTTACCGCGCGGTAAAGCGCGACAGCGCCAAAACCACTGTATTTCGAGCCTTGAAGGCGGCCTCCGCAATGCGGACGCCGCCTTTTTCGTGCACGTGACGCGCCCGGCGCGGGTTAACCCGAGGGCTGCGCAAGCGCGCAAACAACGGTTCCAGCAGCGTTTCCGCGTTAACACATAAAATTTGAATCAATTGCGGTCATTTCAAATTTTACGAGAATTCGATTCAAGTATAGATCGAATTCGCTGCGTCTTTTACTTGTATTCGTCTCGACTTGACTTGGCTGACTTAGCGGCAACTCAAAAGCTCCCTGCGCAATGTGGTCCCAACAAGAAACGGGGGCCGCAATGTTGGACTTCAGGGGACAGGGGAAGGGCTTGGCGCTGGCCGTCATGCTCTTCGGGATCGGCGCGACGGCGCAGGCCGGTGAGAACCGGCTGCTCTACGCGAGCCTCGGCGACACCACGCGCGCGCCGATCGGCTGGGTCGAGTTCTGTGCGGAGAATTCTGCCCAGTGCCAGGGCGCACCGACGCAGGCGCGCGACATCGTGATGTCGCAGGCCGCATGGCGCGACCTCGTCAAGGTCAATCGCTGGGTCAACGAGACCGTCAAGCCTTTGACCGATCAGGAGCACTGGGGCGTGATCGAGAAGTGGTCGCTGCCGACCGATGGTTACGGCGACTGTGAAGACTACGTATTGCTGAAGCGCAAGATGCTGATTGATGCCGGTTGGCCGCGCCAGGCCCTGCTCATCACCGTCGTGCGCGACAAGAAGGGCGAAGGACACGCGGTGCTGACGGTGAAGACCGACAAGGGCGAGTTCGTTCTCGACAATCAGAACGAGAACGTCGTTGCCTGGACGGAGACCGGCTACCGCTTCGTCAAGCGCCAGTCGCAGAGCGATCCCAACGTCTGGGTCTCGCTCGGCGATACCAAGCCGGCGGTCTCCACCGCCAGCGCAAGAGATCAGTAGCGACAAACGAAAGAGATACGCGACCCGGTCACATCCCCACCCCTCCCCGTCCCAGACCGGTTCGCGCGCGGCCAGCCATCCCCCAATGGCTGGCCGCAACTTTTTTTGAGGATGCGCGATCAGGCCTGCTGCGTTTGCCGCGACCACGGCACGCGCGCCGCGGTGAAGTCGCGCCAGGTGCCTTGCAAGGAAGGCTGCACGCCGGCCGATGCACGCGCCTGCCAGCCGGTGATCGCAGCAGCAGCAATGGCGCAGTTGGGCTCGGCGCCGAGCCCGTCGAGCAACGATGCCGTGACCGCCATGTCGTTGAAGGCGCCAAGTTCCTCCTGCAAGCCGGCGAGCCGGTGCGAGAATTTTCGCGCCGATTTGCCATCCGCGAACAGCGGCAGCAGGAACTCGCCGAGATAGCGCAGCCGCTTGGTCGCGAGCCGGACCCGGTGCAGCTGTTCGGCGGGAAGCGACTTGAAGCGGCGGCCGCGCTTGAGCACCTTGGCATATTGCGCCGACAGGATGCGCTGCGCGAAGTCGATCGCGGGCTCGGCGAGCTGGCCAAGATCCTCGGTGGCGACGTCGTTGCGCCAGCCGCGCGCCTCGATCCAGTTACCGAGACCGATCAGGAAGATGGCGCAGCGCCGATCGTCGAGCGCATCATGCGCCTTGCGATAGGCATCCGACTGGCGCCCGGCCGCAAGCCGGTCCAGCGCATCGAATCCGGCGATCGAAGGGCAGGCTTTTGCGATCGTCGGCAAGGTGTCGAGCCGGAACACATCCCAGTCGCGCGCGGCGGACAGATCCTGCGCCAGCCATTTGGCTTCCGTCCGCAACGTGTCGAGATTGCTCAGCGCCCCCGCCGATCGCATCAGATCCAGCACCGACCGGAGCCGGCGCAGCGAGACGCGCAGCTGATGGATTCCTTCCGGATTGCGGCCATCCTCGGCGGCCGGCAGCGACTGGAGCAGATGGAGGAAGCAGGAGCGCAGGATGGTGGCGAAAGCCTCGTCGAGCGTGACCGACGCATCGAGGCGAAGCTTTCGCGGGCGTCGCGCCGACGGCGGCTTGCCGGCGGCAAGATCGAAGCCGCGTGCCGACTTGGTCCGGATCGACGGCTTCACCGCCCCGTGCTCGGCAAGCCGCAGCGCGATCTCGTAGATCGTGCTCGCGCTACCGCTCTTCAGCTCAAGTTCGATCTCGCTCACGGGCAGCGAATTGTCGTCGGCCGTCAGCTCGCCCAAGTCGAAGGCGATCTCGACCGTGCCGGACGGCAGGTCGATCATCCGCGCATGGCGATGGATGTCGGCGGTGAAGACCGCTTCAAGGGGCTGCGCTTCCAGATGGCCGCGAAGCTTCTCCGGAATGAAGGGCATCGCCAGAGCAAGATCAGGCGCAAGCGACGGCACGCTCGCCTCCCACTCGCCGCGACGCAGCGGGTCGTCCGCCGCATCGGTCTTTACGGTCTGCACGAAGCGGGCGCCGCTCCGACGTACGCGCAGGCTCAATCCGTTGCGCCGAAGTGTCCGCTCCGGCGTGTCATAATAGACCGACTTGAGACGCTTGCGCGTGCCCTTGCTGCGCGCGTTCATCGCGATCACGGGCGCGGCGTTGAAATGCGCCATGCGGTCGGCATCGACGAGAAGCTTGAGCTCGATCTCGCCGGCGGCACGCGCGGCAGCGCTCGACTGGCGTGGTTCTTGTGCCGGCTCCGCGTCTCGCGGTGGCATCTGATCAACCACAGCGCCCTCGACGATCACAGGTTCCGCGGCGAGTTCGGCGGGTTCAAGCTGCCTGAGGAAGCCGGCGCCGATTTGCGTTCTCTTGTCGTCCTTAGGAACAGGATTCCGATCCGGCGCGCTCATGGTTTTGCGAGCCGGTGTAGCGTCTGATTTCAACATTTCCGGTGACATGACAGTTCAATGACAGAACGTCAGCATATAGCCGGTACGGCCCGGGAGGAATAGTAACGTTACATCGCAACGCCCTGTCATAATTCGGCGCGGCTGACGAATTAAATTGCCGACGCGTACAGTAAGCGGTCGAATGACTAGCGAATCTCACGGTTCCCGAAACCAAGATGAACGCGTCAGCGAGCTTGACTCATTCGAGCCGGAGATCGCGTCCGGTTCACAGCGAAGAAAGTCGGGCGACGACGACCGGCGGTAAGAGCCGCCAAGCAATCGCGCGCTCACGCGCCCAGCACATCCGCGAGCCGCAGCTCGTCGGCGGCGGGATCCTTCAGGAACAGCTCGGCCTCGATCTCGTTCAGATGCGACAGCATCTGCGCGCGCGCAGCCTGCCTGTCGCGCTTGCGGATCGCGGCGACGATGCCGGCGTGATGGTCAGTGCCGCAGGCCGGCGTGTCGTGGCGGCGGTAGAGCAGGATGATGAGCGAGGAGCGCGCAATCAACTCCTTCAGGAAGCCGAGATAGATGCTGTGGCCACTCATCTCGGCGACGAGACGGTGAAACTCTCCGGAGAGCCGGACCGAGGCACGCGCGTCGCCGCGCAGTTCGGCTTCGCGTTCCTCGGTGAGATGTTGCTGGAGACGATCGATCCAGGCCGGCGACATCGCTTCAACGGCGTGATCGACGATCGTCGGCTCGATCAGGCGGCGCGCCTCGAACACCTCGCGGGCATCCGCGGGCGTCGGTCGCGCGACGAAGGCGCCGCGGTTCTTCTCGATGTTGACGATGCCCTCATGCGCGAGTTGCTGGAGCGCGGTGCGGACCAGCGTGCGGCTCGCGCCGTAGATCTCGCCGATCTCGTCCTCGCCGAGCTTGGTGCCGGGCAGCAGACGATGCTCGAGGATCGCCGCGGTCATGCCCTCCCGGATACGGCTGACGCGATCGCTCGCATCTGGCGCGTCGGATTTCGGGCGAATCTTGGCAGCCATCAGTTCGAGGGGTTGGGGTTGAGGGCTCGGCGACGTTCAGCCACGAATGTTAGTCGACGAGCTGTATCCAATCACAGGCGAAACTTTATACAATCTGCGCCCGTTTTGTGTGCAGACCGCGGTGCATGCGGCGGACGGCCCGGATCCGGCGGATTCGATCTAACGATTTGACTCCGCTGCACTGTTTCGGAATTCGGCCGGCCATGGGCGATTGGCATGGACCTTGCGGAGAGAGGCGAAGCATCGCCCTCGCCCCCGGACACGCCATGGCCACTCCCGCCGCCCTCGAACTGGTCTCCGTCACCAAGCGCTACGACACGACGCTGGCGGTCGACACCGTCAATTTGAAGATCCCGGCCGGCACCTATTGCTGCCTGCTCGGCCCGTCCGGCTGCGGCAAGACCTCGACGTTGCGCATGATCGCCGGTCACGAGGCGGTCAGCGAGGGCGACATCATCCTCGGCCCGCAGAACGTCACCGATCTCGAACCTGCCAAGCGCGGCACGGCGATGATGTTCCAGTCCTATGCCCTGTTTCCGCACCTCACCGTGGTCGATAACGTCGCGTTTGCCCTGAAGATGCGCGGCGTCGACCGGGCGACGCGGCACAAGCGCGCCGGCGAGTTGCTGGAGCTGGTGGCGATGACCCCTTATGCGGCAAGGCTTCCCGCCCAGCTCTCCGGCGGCCAGCAGCAGCGCGTCGCGCTGGCCCGCGCGCTGATCACCGAGCCGCAAATCCTCCTGCTCGACGAGCCGCTATCGGCGCTCGATCCGTTCCTGCGGGTGAAGATGCGCGGCGAGTTGAAGCGACTGCAGCGCGAGCTCGGCATCAGCTTCATCCAGGTCACCCACGGCCAGGAAGAAGCGATGGCGCTCGCCGACCACATCGTCGTGATGAACCAGGGCAGGATCGAGCAGCAGGGCTCGGCCCGCGACATCTTCCACCATCCCCGCACCGAATTCGTGGCCCGCTTCATCGGCGGCCACAACGTCCTCAGCGACGCCGGCAAACTCATCGCAGTGCGCGCCGATCAGCTCGGCATCGTGCCGTTCACTGACGGCGCGTACGGTGCGCCCGCGCTGCTGACCCAGACCGAGTACCAGGGCTCCTACATCGCCGTCTCGCTCACGCTCGAGGACGGCACCGCCCTGTTCTGCCACCTCCCCGAGGCCGCCTTCGACGTCCACCCGTTCCGGCCGGGCGATCGCGTGCTGGCCACCTGGGATCCCGCCAAGGCGCAACGCCTGCAATAGCGCCGAACAATCAACGGAATGCGCAACAGAGGAGTGACTGACATGACCGAAACGACCGGGAAGAAGGGCTTCAGCCGCCGCACGCTGCTCAAGGGCACCGCGGGTCTCGCCGGCCTTGCCGCCGGCTCCGGCGCCATCACCGGCTTTCCCTATGTAAAGTCGGCCGAAACGAAGGTGCTGCGCTATCTCGGCACCGCCGTGAACGAGGGCGACGACATCTCCAAGCAGTGCCTGAAGGACACCGGCATCAAGATCGAATACATCACCGCAACCACCGACGACGTCACCAAGCGCGTGATGACCCAGCCGAACTCCTTCGACGTGCTGGACACCGAATATTTCTCGCTCAAAAAGCTGGTGCCGTCGGGCAACATCCTTGCCCTCGACGCCAAGAAGATCAAGGAATTCGACAACATCACGCCCGTCTTCACCAAGGGCCAGACCCCCGGCGGCAAGAAGATCGGCAACCAGGGCACCGCGCCCTGGAAAGTGCTCTATCTCGAAGGCAAGGACTCCAAGAAGTTCGCGACGTCGGCGACCGAATTCGTCACGTTGATCCCGACGGTCTACAACGCAGACACGCTCGGCATCCGCCCCGACCTGATCAAGCGCCCGATCAGCTCCTGGTCGGAGCTGCTCAATCCCGAATTCAAGGGCAAGGCCTCGATCCTCAACATCCCCTCGATCGGCATCATGGACGCCGCGATGGTCGTGGAAGCCACCGGCAAGTACAAATATGCCGACAAGGGCAACATGACCAAGGAGGAGATCGATCTCACCATGAAGGTGATGACCGAAGCCAAGAAGGCCGGCCAGTTCCGCGCCTTCTGGAAAGACTTCAACGAGAGCGTCAACCTGATGGCATCAGGCGAAACCGTGATCCAGTCGATGTGGTCGCCGGCGGTGACGAAGGTGCGCTCCATGGGCATCGCCTGCACGTTCCAGCCGTTGAAGGAAGGCTACCGCTCCTGGGCGTCGGGCTTCTGCGTCTCCAAGGGCGTCTCGGGCGCCAAGCTCGAATGGGCCTATGAGTTCGTCAACTGGTTCCTGTCCGGCTATGCCGGCGCCTATCTCAACCGCCAGGGCTACTACTCTGCCGTGCTCTCCACCGCCAAGGCGCATATGGAGCCCTACGAGTGGGCGTACTGGATGGAAGGCAAGCCGGCCGAGAAGGACATCAAGGCGCCCGACGGCTCGCTGCTGGAAAAGGCCGGCGCGGTGCGCGACGGCGGCTCCTACGAAGACCGCATGGGCGGCGTGGCCTGCTGGAACGCCGTGATGGACGAGAACGACTACATGGTCCGCAAGTGGAACGAGTTCATCGCGGCGTAATTTGATGGACACGTCGGAAGACATCCTGCAACAGGCCCCCCCGGGATTGATCCCGGGGTCGGGCACAGCGCGCGCCGCAAAGCCGACGCGCCTGTCGCCGTCCTTCATCTCCTGGCTTCAGGCCGGGCCGATGATGCTGGTGTTTCTCGCCTTCTTCCTGATCCCGCTCGTCTTCGTCGTCATCGTCTCGTTCTGGGACTACAATGAATACCAGTTGCTGCCGGCCTTCTCCGGCCGCGGCTACACCGACACGTTCGAAGGCTGCATCGCGCAGCTTCCCGATCTCTGCACCATCGCCAGGACCTATCTGATGACCTTGAAGCTGTGCTTCCTGGTGTGGGTCATCACGCTCTTCATCGGCTTCTGGGTCGCCTATTTCCTCGCCTTCCACGTCAAATCCAAGACCTGGCAGATGGGATTGTCGCTGCTCTGCACGATCCCGTTCTGGACCTCCAACGTGATCCGCATGATCGCCTGGATTCCGCTGCTCGGCCGCAACGGCCTCGTCAATTCCGGCCTCGTCAAAACAGGGCTGATCAACCAGCCGCTGGAATGGCTGCTGTTCTCCGAATTCTCCGTGGTGCTGGCGCTGGTGCACCTGTTCACCTTCTTCATGGTGGTGCCGATCTTCAACTCGATGGTGCGCATCGACAAGTCGCTCATTGAAGCCGCCTATGACGCCGGCGCGACCGGCTTCCAGACGCTGGTCAACGTCATCATCCCGCTCGCAAAGCCCGGCATCGTGATCGGCTCGATCTTCGTCATCACCATCGTGATGGGCGACTTCATCACCATCGGCGTGATGGGCGGCCAGCAGATCGCCGCGGCCGGCAAGATCATCGAGACGCGGGTGAACGCGCTGCAGTTCCCGGCCGCAGCCGCCAATGCCGTGATCCTGCTCGTGATCACCTTCCTGATCATCACCATGATGTCGCGCATCGTCGACATCAAGAAGGAGCTCTAGAGCATGAAGGAAGGACGCCCGCGCTCTTTCTACGTGCTCGCGATCTTCTTCGCGGCCTACACGTTGTTTCTCTATGGCCCGATGATCGCGATCTACGTCCTGTCGTTCCAGGGCCCCCAGGGCGGCCTGACCTTCCCGATGAACGGCGTGTCGACCTTCTGGATCGCAAAACTGTTCCAGGGCACCGGCATCGTCGATCTCGGCGCCGCCTTCCGCCGCTCGCTGCTGCTCGGCATCATCGTGATGATCGTCACCGTCGTGCTGTCGGTCGCCGCCGGCATGGCCTTCCGCCGCAAGTTCAAGGCGCAAAGCATCCTGTTCTACTCGGCGATCGCGAGCCTCATCGTTCCCTCGATCATCACCTCGCTCGGCATCTCGCTTGAATTCCGCATCATCGACGACCTGATCAAGGCCCACTGGAACGAGAACTTCGAGACCTCGATGGGTCTGCTGACGTCAGGACTCGGCGCGCATCTGACCTGGACGCTGCCATTCGGCCTGCTCATCATGTTCGCGATCTTCAACCGCTTCGATCCCCGGCTCGAGGAAGCCGCGCGCGATCTCGGGGCGACGCCGTGGCAGGCCTTCCGCCATGTCGTGCTGCCGATCATCCTGCCCTCCGTGATCGGCATCGGCCTGTTCGGCTTCACGCTGTCCTGGGACGAACTCGCCCGCTCCAGCCAGGCGATCGGGGCGGTGAATACATTGCCGCTCGATCTGCAGGGCCTCACCACCACCGTGACGAACCCCGACATCTATGCGCTCGGCACCGTGATCTCAGCCGTTTCGTTCACGGTGATCACGCTTGCGCTCGGCACCATTCACGTGCTGAACAAGCGGCAGGCGGCCAAGGGCTCGGACGCCGGCAAAGGGCTTGTCTGATCTGATGCGACTTCACGTCGTCAATCCCAACACCACCGCGTCGATGACGGCGAAGATCGCGGCCGCGGCGCGCGCGGTCGCCCTGCCGGGCACCGTGATCGACGCGCGCCAGCCGGCGATGGGCCCGGTTTCGATCGAGGGATTTTACGACGAGGCCTTTGCCGTGCCCGGCATGCTCGGCTGCATCCGCGAGGCCGACCGTGACGGCGCGGATGCGCACATCATAGCCTGCTTCGACGACACCGGGCTCGACGCCGCGCGGGCCGCAGCCAGGGTGCCGGTGATCGGCATCGGCGAAGCCGGCTTCCACATGGCAAGCCTGATCGCGGCGCGCTTCGCCGTGGTGACGACGCTCAATGTCTCCATCGTGCCGATCGAACATAATTTGCGGAATTACGGCCTCGCTGAGCGCTGCGCCCGCGTCCGCGCCGCCGAGGTGCCGGTGCTCGCGCTCGAAGAGCGCAACGCCGATGCCATCGGCAAGATCTCCGCGGAGATCACGGCTGCAATCCGCGACGACCGCGCAGAGGCCATCGTGCTCGGCTGCGCCGGCATGTCCGATCTCGCCGCCGAACTCGCCGACACGCACGGCCTGCCCGTGGTCGACGGCGTCGCGGCGGCGGTCACGCTGGCGGAATCGCTGGTGCGGCTGGGACTGACGACGTCGCGGCTCGGGCCCTACGCGGCGCCGCGGTCGAAGCCCTATTCCGGACCGTTTTCGCCGTTTCAGCCGTGATCGCTGCCCTGGCCGGGTATTCGGAAGCCTTAAGGCCTCCTGATTGCTGGTTTTTTCGCGCTTAGCCTCTTTTTGGTCCCATTCCTTGCCGAAACGTAGCGCTTTCGGGACGCCCCGGCCGCCCAAGGGTTGCCGGTCTTCGCAACGCACCAAGTTTCAATTTGGGTTTTGTCAGCGATGATCGATCTCGCAGAGGACACACGGTCCAACCCCCTTCTTCGCCTCGGCGCCCAGCCCATCGCGCTGACCGCCGCCGCCCTCCTCCTGCTCATCACCGGCGTGACCTCGATCGCGATCTGGCGGGCCTATACCGGCGCAATCCCCGAGACCGACCGGGTGGTGGCGTCGCGGCAGCTCCAGGCCCGCACCGCCCAGGCCTCCGAGCAACTGGTCGAGAAGACCAAGGGGCTGGAGGCGACCCAGCAGGAATCGATCGACCAGCTTCAGGTCGTGCAGGATCAGCTCACGACGATGAAGCGGCTGATGGCGGCGCAGCAGGCCGACAACAAGCGCCTGTCCGAGCAGGTCGCCTCGCTGAACGAGTCGATCGACAGTCTGCGGCAGTCCTTTGCCAGCGCCCGGGCGACCGAGACGGAGGCCCCCTCGGTTACCCGCAGGAAACCGGTGCGGCACCGCGTCCAGGCCAGCACGCGCAAGCGTTCGCGCGGCTGAGAGGCTCGCGACGCGACTTTAAATTCTTCGACTTGTGAACTGGATCACATTCGCCCGTATGATTCCGCGCGATGCTTGCCGTTACCGGATGGCGTGAGCCGATTTCAATGTCCGGGGCTGGCAAGGTCGTTGACGGTATACTGCGTCAACGACCTTGTTTTTTAACGGGTCATTCGCAGACGTCGACGCGACGGAATCGCCATCCCGCAGGCGTCATCACCCGCCTCCGGGCGACGTAGCAGCCGCCATAACCATCGTCGTAGCCGGTACCATAATAGTAGGGGCTGCCGTAATAGGGGTAGCCGTAGCCGTAATAGCCGCCGTAGTAGCCGGCGCCGGCAAGACCCGCTCCGATCGCAACCCCGGGCCAGAAGCCGCCGCCGTGCCAGTGGCCGCCATGGCCCCAGCCCCCGCCGTGCCCGAAACCCCGCGCCTGTGCCGCCTGCGGTGCCGACAGTCCGACCGCCGCGACGGCCAGCGCCGCCAAGATCATCTTGCGTAACATCACTTGATCCTCTGCGTGGATACGCTCCACCGCTCCAAAGCAGGACCAAGCTAATCACCTTGGGGCGTTCCGGACAGCCTCGCTGTCTCACTTCCCCGCGAGCATCAGCAGCCTCGACAGATGCTCTTGAGCTTCTTGTCGAGCGTGCGGTTCTCGGCATTGACGGCGGCGTCGGTGGATCCGCCTGCACCGGTACCGGTGGTGGCTCCGGGGGCGGCATTCGTTCCGGATGATTGCGCCGTACCCAGGCTGTTGGTCCCGGGCGGAGGTGCCGCAGAATTGGCGACACCCCCGGCCGATCCCGCAGAGCCGCCGGTCGCTTGCGCGAACGATACGGCCGGCATCGCCGCAAGGCCGAAGATGACGATCATGATCTTGATTGAACGGGCTGCGGACGATGGTGCCATTCGGATTCTCCTTTCCCGATCAACCGCCGCAGCGATCACCGGTTCCGGAACAATTGCCGTCGGTTCAGCTTGAACAGGGAGAGTCACGATCATGCGAAAGCCGATCGTGTTCGACGCGGCAAACCGGAAAGGCGAAATCAGGATGACGGATCGCGATCCTTTTGCAGAGGGCGAACGCGCCGCGCAGGAAAACATTCCGGCAGAAGCCAATCCCTACTCGGACGGCAGCGACGAACACGCGTTGTGGGCCGCCGGTCACGAGAAGGTCGCGGGCGCAATCGAAGCGCGCGAATCCGAGCGAAGCTGACACGTTGCTCCGGATGGCGCGCGCCGGTGGCTATGCGGCCGCCACCATCGTCTCGGTCCGGTCCTCGACCATGGTCACGAACATGTGGGACTCTTCACCGGCGCCGCCGATCTGGACACGGCGGGCGGAGATCACGCGCCGCCCTCGCGTGGGATTGTCGATGGTGTCGATGATCGGCTCGAGCTGCTGCTTCTGCGCCAGAAGCTGCCGGTCGCGCCGCTCGATCAATTCGGCCGCTTCGGCGGAAAACAGCTCCCGCGCGGTCTTGCCGATGATCTCGCCACGCGACATGCCGATCATCTTCTCGGCGGCCTTGTTGACGAAGACATAGCGCAAATTGCGTGCATCCTTGGCGATGATGCCTTCGGCCACGTTCTCGATGATGGTGGCGAGGAAACGCTCCATTCGCTCCAGGATGCGCTGGCGCTGACGTTGTTCGGTGACGTCCTCCTGCACCGAGACCCAGCCGCCACCGTCCATCGGACGCTCGTAGATCTTGATGATGCGGCCATCGTTCAGGGCGACCTCGTAGGCCGCGGGCTCGCGCTTGGCGATCCGGTCGACAACCGCCGCGACATATTTCACGACGTCGCCGGTGAACAACCCGCTCTTGACCCGGTGCTGGAGAATCTCCTCGAGCGTCGATCCCGACTGGATTGTCTCGGGCAGATTGTAGATCCGCCGGTAGTTGGCGTTCATCGCGACCACATTGGCCTTGCCGTCGAGCATGATCAGGCCCTGCGGCATGCTGTTGATCGCGGCCGACATCTGCCACTTCTTGGCCTGGTACTTGTCGTTGAACTTGTCGCGCTCGGTCATCGCCGCATCGCGCGCCTGCGCGGTGCCGAGCTCGATCTCCTCGAGCTCGAAGATGCGCGCCACCGCGTCGCGGAAGTTCTGCACGGCGCGCGCAAGATGCCCGATCTCGTCGTGACGGCGCAGATGCGGCACCTCGCTCTTGACGTCGCCTTGCGCGACCCGGTCGGTCGCCTGGGTGATCTCGGCCAGCGCTCCCACCACCGAGCCTCGCATCACGACGACGTTCAGCCCCGCGAGCAGCAGGGCCGCCAGACCGAGCGCGAACAGATAGGCCGCGGCATATCTGTTCTCGTTGGCGAGATCGTCCGCCTCGCGGGCACGTTGCCCGTAAATTCTCTCGAGCGTCTCGAGATCGCTGTTGAGCTTGTTGCGCAACGTCCGGTTGGCGTCGTTGTCGCCCCATTCGCGCGCCGCCGCCGGACTGATCTCCAGGCCGCGCCGTACCAGCTCCTGGCGAAACTCGACGAATTGCGAGATGCGCTGGCGGAAGGCGGCAATCTGTTCGGCGTCGTCGTCACCGACTGTCCGCTCCATGTTCTTCACCGCCGCAGCGAGCTCGCGGTTGCGCCTGAGCAGCCCGTCGGCGAACTGCTTCATCGCGGCCCGATCGGCGGACATGTAGATGCCGCGCGATTCCATCACGATGGCGTAGATCAGCGCGTTGATGCGGCCGACGTTGATGGCCGCCTCGGCGGAGGTGGCGTGCATGTGGCGATAGGTCGTCTGCAGGCGGACCGACTGGATCGACATCACGAGCAGGAAGGTGGTGACGATCGCCAGGAAGCCGGCGATGCTGTAGACCTTTTCCGCCACGCTCAGCGTGTCCGTGCCGCGCGCGAAACGAACGAATTTCTTCAATAGTCTGGTTCCGGCGTCGAGGCCGGATCCCACCGCCGCAGCGTCCATAGCGCCGCTCCTCTTGATTGAGAACGCACCACGATACCAGTCGTGGCGCTAGCGGAGCCTTAAAGTTCTCGGCGGTATTGTTACGGTATGGAACCGCGGCATCTCACCCGATCCGCTTCAGGCCCTTCGTGAATCGCGGGCCATTGGCGACGTAGAACCTGGCCGCGCTCCCCATCTTCTGCACCTGGGCGTCGTCGAGCGTGCGGATGACGCGCGCGGGCGAGCCGATGATCAGCGAGCGTTCGGGGAACTCCTTGCCCTCGGTGATGACGGAGCCGGCGCCGACGATGCTGTTGCGCCCGATCCTGGCGCCGTTCATCACGATCGAGCCCATGCCGACGAGCGCGCCCTCCTCGATGGTGCAGCCGTGCAGGATGACGTTGTGGCCGACGGTGCAGTTCCTGCCGATGTGAAGCGGAAAGCCGAGATCGGTGTGGCAGGTCGAGCCGTCCTGCACGTTGGCGCCCTCGCCGATCTCGATCCACTCATTGTCGCCGCGCAGCACCGCGCCGAACCAGACGCTCGCCCCCGGCTTCAGGCGCACGCGGCCGATCACGGTGGCGGTCTCCGCGATGAAATAATTGCCGTCGGCGGGAAGATCGGGCGCCTGCCCGTCGAGCTCGTAGATCGCCATGAGGGTCTCCTGTCACGTCGAGACTGGCATAGCGAAACGGCGGCCTGGACGCAAAGGGGGCGGCCCTTCAGGTCAGAACGCCGGCCGCGCGCAGCGTCATCAGGAAGAAGGTGCCGCTCATCATGCTCCAGAAGCCGGCGATGACGGTCGCCATCATCACGAATTCGACGCGACGGCTTTCCACGCGCATGCCGCGCAGCGTATTGCGCATGATGATGAAGGGCGCCGCGAACACCAGGAACGGCACCGCGGCGAAGGTCTTCGGCGCCACGCCGTCCTGCAACAGGCCGAAGCCGGCGGGCCGCTGCGCGACCGCCTGGTATCCGCTCACGAGCGCGCCCGCGAGCGCGAAACCGATGCAAATCGAGAAGAAGGTATTGAGAGCCTCAGGTGTCATCGGAACGGTCCGCCCTTACGCAACGCCGGAGTCTTCCTGTGACAAATGGCGCTGGTTAACGCTACATTATCCTTAAGGGAAGGTTAACGCCGCCGGCCATCTGGCGCAGGTCCCCCTCCCTTCTCCGCGGCCCCCCCGGTGCTGCGCGAAATCGCCGCCGCGTGGCATATTCGCAGCTGATTCGTCGGCCACCGGCCGACTGCTTCTCCGGTCGCGCGGCTCATGACGGTGTTTTCGGCAACCTCCCCTCAGTCTTCCCGGATGCGCACAAGGGCGCATGTCGTCCCGATCGTGCTCGGCGGCATGGCCGCATTGTGCGCTGTCGCTCTCGTCGCGTACCTGCTGTGGCCGACCTGGGGCACGAGCGGCGCGAACGGCCCCGACAAATTGCCGGTGAGCGTCGGCGGCACGCTGTTCAACCTGCCGCCGACGGCGATCCGCATGAAGATCCAGCGCCACTCCGGGCCGCAGGAGCGCATCGATCTCGACTTCCTCTATCCCTCGCTGGAACCACCGGGCACACCGAAGCACGTCACCGCCGACACGGTGGAGGCGGCGATGCAGCCGATCGACCGCATCTTCCTGTCGATCGCGGCGCATCACGATGCACTCGCCCCCGAACAGCGAACGGCCACGATCTATCCGCGCTATCTCGACCAGGCCGCGACGATGCCCGAGGACGGACTGACGATGCGGATGTTCCGCGCCGACACGCCTTACGGCAACGAGGACTTCTATTCCGCTGCGAGCCCCGCGCTGGCCGCGCGGTGCACGCGCGATGCGGCAACGCCGGGCATGTGCCTCTCCGAGCGCCGCGTCGGCGGCGCCGACCTCACCTTCCGCTTCCCCCGGAGCTGGCTGTCGCAATGGCGCGATGCGGCGGAGGCGATGGACCGGCTGACGGCGCAGCTGCGCGGGCCGAGGAGCTGAGCCTCCCTGCCCTGCCGCGAGACCAACTTGCCGAACGGGCTGAAGGGACCAACGAAAAAAACATCGAAACAACCCCATGCACAGTAGCCAAGTCGCGGGGGCTTCGTATTTTTCGAATTCAACTTGACCCGTCGGGCAAAACGGGAGCATCATGTCGTCAGGGACAAATCAATTGAACGACACGGTCGCACATCTGTCGCCCGGCGCCCAGTTGTCTGGACGGCCGCAGGGATGTGTGACTGATATCACTGATAGAAAATTGCGTTTGGCCATTCTGCAAATAATCTGACGCTCTTGCATTCGGGGGCTGGAATGCGGCTTCGGCTGTTTGGTTTGTTGATTGTTGCGA
>NZ_JALJRE010000017.1:0-169606 GCF_024519855.1 Bradyrhizobium sp. Bra78
CGGCATAAGCCGTCCAACCACTGCGCAGGGAAGGCCGAGTGATTGGCTACACCTGCATGCTGCTGTGCGGTTCTTTTGCGCTACATCTTCGCGCAGCGGACCGCGGGTGCCAGCCGGCACCCGGCCTTCCCTGCGCCCTCTTGGCTTGGAGAGGGTGGAGTGACCAAGCAAAGCTCGGGCGAATTGCGCCGCGAGGATGCGAAGCCGTATCTGCAAGTCGAAATGTGTTCGGAGGACTGCGATGGCGCCCCTTGCTCCGCCATTGCGATGTGTAAAGGCGAATACGCCGACTCACCTCGCCTGGCGCAATCGTCGAGCCGGATGGGGGCGCAATGCGCTGGCACGAAATCTCAAGTTGTAGAGCGTCACCCCAGCAAGAGGTATCTCGGTAAGCCAATTCGTGTCTTCCGGGTCACGATTGTGCCGTCCATGCCACACTGATCGCGGATTTAACCCATATCTCCGTCCGTTCGTATCGGCGCCGCTTTTTAGCCACACCTGAACATGAATAAAATAACTCGAATGTTTGGCGGCAGCGGTGGTCTTGGAAGGCGACGGGAAATCCCAAGGTCGATTCAAATCTTGGCTCTGATTTTTCGGGTCTGAAAGGGTTGGCCGGGGAAACTGGTTGCGATGGACGCGAAGACCGACATCAAGCAGAGGCTGCCGAGCCGTCACGTGACGGAAGGGCCAACGCGCGCGCCCCATCGCTCCTACTTCTACGCCATGGGCCTGACTACCGCGCAGATCCACCAGCCTTTCGTCGGCGTCGCTTCCTGCTGGAACGAGGCCGCGCCCTGCAACATTTCCCTGATGCGCCAGGCCCAGGCCGTGAAGAAGGGCGTGGCTTCCGCTGGCGGCACGCCGCGCGAATTCTGCACCATCACCGTGACCGACGGCATCGCCATGGGCCATGACGGCATGCGCTCCTCGCTGCCGTCGCGCGAATGCATCGCCGACTCGGTCGAGCTAACTGTCCGCGGCCACGCCTATGACGCCCTCGTGGGCCTCGCCGGCTGCGACAAGTCGCTGCCGGGCATGATGATGGCGATGGTCCGCCTCAACGTTCCCTCGATCTTCATCTATGGCGGCTCGATCCTGCCCGGCAATTTCCGGGGCCAGCAGGTCACCGTGCAGGACATGTTCGAAGCTGTCGGCAAGCACTCGGTCGGCGCCATGTCGGACGAGGACCTCGACGAAATCGAGCGCGTGGCCTGCCCGTCGGCGGGCGCCTGCGGCGCGCAGTTCACCGCCAACACCATGGCGACCGTCTCCGAGGCGATCGGCCTGGCGCTGCCGTATTCGGCCGGCGCTCCGGCGCCGTATGAAATCCGCGACGCTTTCTGCATGACCGCGGGCGAGCAGGTCATGGATCTGATCGCCCGAAACATCCGGCCGCGCGACATCGTCACCCGCAAGGCGCTGGAGAATGCGGCCGCCGTTGTCGCCGCCTCGGGTGGCTCGACCAATGCTGCACTGCACCTACCGGCAATCGCGCATGAGTGCGGCATCAAGTTCGACCTGTTCGATGTCGCCGAAATCTTCAAAAAGACACCATATGTCGCGGATTTGAAGCCGGGCGGCCGTTATGTCGCCAAAGACATGTTTGAAGTAGGTGGCATACCGCTTCTGATGAAGACGCTGCTCGACAATGGATTTCTCCACGGTGACTGCCTCACCGTCACCGGTCGAACGATCGCCGAAAACCTCAAGAGCGTGAAATGGAATCCGCACCAGGACGTGGTGCACCCGGCAGACAAACCCATCACCGTCACGGGCGGTGTGGTCGGTCTGAAGGGCAATTTGGCGCCAGAAGGTGCGATCGTGAAAGTCGCGGGAATGTCCAACCTCAGGTTTACCGGTCCGGCCAGGTGCTTTGACCGTGAGGAGGATGCTTTCGAGGCGGTCCAGAAGCGTACCTACCGCGAAGGCGAAGTCATCGTGATCCGCTACGAGGGGCCGAAGGGCGGTCCCGGCATGCGGGAAATGCTCCAGACCACCGCGGCGCTGACCGGCCAGGGCATGGGCGGCAAGATCGCGCTCATCACCGACGGCCGCTTCTCCGGCGCCACCCGCGGCTTCTGCATCGGCCATGTCGGGCCGGAAGCCGCCATCGGCGGTCCCATCGGCCTGCTCGAAGACGGCGACATCATCGAGATCGACGCGGTGGCCGGGACCCTTAACGTAAAATTGAGCGACCAGGAACTGGTCCAGCGCAAGACCAAATGGAGCGCTCGCGCGACTAACCACACGACGGGCGCGCTCTGGAAATATGCTCAGCAGGTTGGACCAGCGGTCGGTGGGGCAGTCACCCATCCGGGCGGCGCGCACGAGAAACAGTGCTATGCGGATATCTAGGCGTACCATAGTTGCGTTTGTGTTGGGGGCCGGCGCGCTGGCCGCGCCGGCGCTCGCCTTTGACGGCGCACCTGTCAGCCCGAAGGATGCGACCATCCCGGTGGTCACGACCTTGCCGGGCGCAGCGGGCAAGGTGCGCAATGTGCCGCCGGCGGCCGTGCCCCAGGAAACCTCGCTCAGCGCCCTGCAATACGCCGCCGAAGGTGGCCACCCGATCGCGCAGTGGAAGCTCGGCCGCATGTACGCCAATGGCGACGGCGTCGCTCAGGACGACGTGCGCGCCTTCGAATATTTCAGCCGGATCGCCAACGCGCATGCCGAGGACAGCCCGTCGGCGCCGCAGGCGCAGGTCGTGGCCAACGCCTTCGTCGCGCTCGGCCGTTATTATCTCGCCGGCATCCCGAACTCGAAGATCAAGGCCGATCCGGACCGGGCGCGGGAGATGTTCTCCTACGCGGCGTCCTATTTCGGCAATGCGGATGCGCAATACGATCTCGCCCGGCTGTACCTGAAGACCCCGGACGCCTCGCGCGAGGATTTCCGCTATGGCGCGCGCTGGCTTGGCCTCGCGGCCCAGAAGGGCCAGCACGAGGCGCAGGCGCTGCTCGGTCAGATGCTGTTCAACGGCGACCGCCTGCCGCGGCAGGCCGCCCGCGGTCTGATGTGGCTGACGCTCGCGCGTGACAGCGCCGGGACCGACGAGGTCTGGATCAAGGAAAGCTACAACCGCGCCTTCTCCAAGGCCTCCGACGACGACCGCGCCATGTGCCTGCAAATGCTGGAACAGTGGGTGCAGGGCCGCCGCGAATAGCTCGGTTCCGGTGGGCATAGGCGCGCAAGCGCCGTGCCCACCATCCGTTCGGTGGTTACGCCGCCTCGAGATCCAGATCCGCCCATACCGGCACGTGGTCCGACGGCTTCTCCCAAGCCCGCACATAGCTGTCGATTCCGACATTGGAGAGCTTGTCGCTGGCCTGCGGCGACAACAGCAGGTGATCGATCCGCAGGCCATGGTTCTTCTGCCAGGCGCCGGCCTGATAGTCCCAGAAGGTGTAGAGCCCGGGCTCGTCGGTGACGGCGCGCAAGGCATCGGTCAGGCCGAGGCCGAGCAGTGACTGAAAGCTCTCCCGTGTCTCGGCCTTGAACAGGGCGTCCTCGGTCCAGGCGGCGGGATTGTGGACGTCGCGGGCATGCGGGATGACGTTGAAGTCGCCTGCGAGGATCAGCGGCTCCTCGGTCTTGAGGCGCTCCTTCGAATATTCAAGAAGCCGCGACATCCATTTGAGCTTGTAGGGATATTTCTCGGTCCCGACCGGGTTGCCATTGGGCAGATAGAGGCAGGCGATGCGCAACACCCCGCGCTTGAGCGTCACCACGCCTTCGAGGAAGCGGGCATGGGCGTCCTCGTCGTCGCCGGCCAGCCCCGACTTGGTCTCGTCGAACCGGAGCTTCGAGAGCAGGGCGACACCGTTGAAGGTCTTCTGTCCGTGGGTGACTACGTTGTAGCCGAGCGCCTCGATCTCCAGCCGCGGGAAGGCCTCGTCGACGCATTTGATCTCCTGGAGGCAGACGATGTCCGGCTGGCACTCCTTCAGCCAGCTCAGCAGGAGATCGATCCGCTGCCGAACCGAGTTCACGTTCCAGGTGGCAATTCTGATGGGCATGTCGGCGGCTCCGGGCAGGGGCCATGGTTAGAACAAAATGCAAACGCGCCCGTCAAGGACGCCGCAAAATCTCCCACAAAATTAACCCGGCTTAAGCCCGCCCCGGGCCATTGATACCAAAAAGGTTTTTCGAATGGGATGGCCGGACAAATCCATGAAGCGAACCGAACCGCGCAGCGGCCTGATCGGCGCGTTTCTGTATTGGCTCGGCGGCTACGAGATCGAGGAGGGCCTGACCGCCGATCTCAGCGAGCGCGAGCTGCGCCGCATCCGCGCCAAGCAGATCGACGCGGTGACGCGGCTGATTCCGGTGACGATGGCCGTCACCATGCTCAACGTCGCCATCGTGCTGATCCTGTTCTGGGGCCGGGGCTGGAACGACTTCCTCGCAATCTGGGGCGTGACGCTCGCCGCCGTCGCCCTCGTCGCGTTCCGGTCATGGCAGCGATCGCACGCGAGCCCCCCGCAGGAAGCCTCGCCGCATGCCGCGCGGCAGATGCTGCGGCAGGCATTCTTCCTCGCCGCGATCTGGGGCACGTTGCCGCTCGCGCTGTTCAGCCGCGTCGAGCCGACCAGCCAGCTCATCCTGGCCTGCCTGATGGTGGGCATGATGTCCGGCGGCGCCTTCACGCTGTCGACCTTCCCGCGCGCCGGCTTCGCCTATCTCGCCACCATGACGATCGCCTGCGCCGGTGCGCTGTTCGTGTGCGGGACGGGGCCGTATCTGGTGACGGCGGTGTTCCTGCTGCTGTTCGCGTTCTTCATGGCGCGCAACATCGTCTCGCAGGGCAATTTGTTTCTCGGCAATCTCAAGGCCCGGCTCGAGCTCGAACGGCAGACCGAGATCATCTCGCTGCTGCTGAAGGATTTTCAGGAGAACGCCAGCGACTGGCTGTGGCAGACGGATGCCGAAGGACATCTCACCGACGTGCCCCAACGCTTCGCCGACGTCGCGCAATTGCCGCTTCCGCTCCTGAAGGGATCGCTCTTCGCCGACGTGCTCGACATGCTCTGTCCCGAGGACAAGGCGGCCGCCTACAACATCGTCGGCCTGATGGAGCATGCCGAGCCGCTGCACGAGATGAACCTCAAGGTCGTTGCCGGCGGCGAGGCGCGGCTGTGGTCGCTGACCGCGAAGCCGGCCTATGACCGCGACGGCCAGTTTCTCGGCTATCGCGGCTTCGGGCGCGACGTCACCGAGCGCTGGCGCGCGGAAAAGGCCGAGGCCGAAAGCCGCGCCAAGTCCGATTTCCTGGCGGTGATGAGCCACGAGATCCGCACCCCGATGAACGGCGTGCTCGGGCTCGCCAGCATGCTGCTGGAGACCAGGCTCGATCCTGAGCAGCACGAGGCCGTCACCACGATCCGGGAGTCCGGCGACAATCTCCAGCGCATCCTCAATGACATCCTCGATCTCTCCAAGCTCGAGGCCGGGCGCTTCGCGTTCGAGGCGATCGATTTTGCACCGCAGTCGCTGGTCGAAGCGGTCGCAACCGTCGTGCGCGCGAGCGCCAAGAGCAAAGGATTGGCGGTCAAGGTCGAGCTCGATCCGACCCTGCCGCCGACGCTGCGCGGCGACGTCGCGCGCATCCGCCAGGTGCTGCTCAACCTTGCTTCCAACGCGGTGAAGTTCACCGATGAGGGCGAGGTGACGATATCCGCGACCTGCCAGGCGCGCCGCGATCTGCTCGCGACCGTCGAATGGACGGTGACCGACAGCGGCATCGGCATCGCTCCGGAGAAGCTCGACAAGCTCTTCAGTGACTTCGCGCAGGCCGACGCCTCGATCAGCCGCCGCTTCGGCGGCACCGGGCTTGGGCTTGCGATCTCCCGGCGCATCATCGAGCAGATGGGCGGCACCATCGGCGTCACCTCGACGCCGGGCGAGGGCTCGACCTTCCGCTTCACGCTGGTGCTGCCCTGGAGCCAGGCGCAGGCCTCCGACCTGGCGGACGGCCGCGATGAGGCCGACGAGCTCAAGGCGCGTATCGCCGGGCTCGACCGGCCGCTGAAGGTGCTGGTCGCGGAGGACGACGCCGTCAACCGGATGGTCGTGAGCAAGATGCTCGGCGGTTTCGATGTCGAGCTGCGTGTCGTCACCGACGGCGTCGAGGCCGTCGCCGCGGTTTCCGAGGTCGATTACGACATCGTGCTGATGGACGTGCGCATGCCCGACATGGACGGCTTGGCCGCGACCCGTGCGATCCGCGCGCAAGGCGGGCGCTACGCGACGTTGCCAATCACCGCGCTGACCGCCAACGCGTTTCCCGAGGACGTGAGGATCTGCCGCGAGGCAGGCATGTCCGATTTCCTGGCAAAGCCGCTGCGCAAGCCGGCGCTGGTCGCGGCATTGCTGCGTGCGCTGGACGGCCACACGATGCCTGATGAGGCGCCGCTTCAGCCGGAACTGATTCCGGTCGAGGCGGATTGGACGGACGAGGAAAGGCAGATGACCGGCGCGTAGCCGGTCAGATCGAGAAGCTGGTCCCGCAGCCGCAGGACGCCGTCGCGTTCGGATTGTTGACGCGGAACGAAGCGCCGATCAGGTCGTCGACGAAATCGACCTGCGAGCCCGCCAAGAACGGCTGGGAGGCGGAATCGACCAGGACCACCGCATTCTCCTGCTCGATCACGAGATCGTCGTCGGTGCGGTCGCGGTCGATGTCGAACTTGTACTGGAATCCCGAGCAGCCGCCGCCCTCGACGGAGATGCGCAGCATCGCGCCAGAACCTTCGCCCTTGAGGATCTCCCCAATCCGGCGTGCGGCGCGGTCACTGATGGTCACGTCAGTCGTCATAGCTCGTCTCCGATAGTCCCGCGGTCATACCAAATTCACTTGTCAGGATCACTTGCCCAATTCATTTGGTATCCCGCGTCCGGCATAGTTAAGTGCAAGGATACGCAGAATCAAATGGATAGGGACTAAATTCGCCGTGTCCGTCGGAATGGCTGCCCCCCGCGCGCCCTATGCCTGCGATCCCGATCGCAGCCGCGGCCGGCTGGTCGCCGAGCCGCCGAGCCGGACCCGCAGCCCGTTCCGGCGGGATTGCGACCGGGTGATCCATTCGACCGCGTTCCGCCGCCTGAAGTACAAGACCCAGGTGTTCGTGTTCCACGAGGGCGACCACTACCGCACCCGGCTGACCCATTCGCTGGAGGTGGCACAGATCGCGCGCGCACTCGCCCGGCAGCTTGGGCTGGACGAGGACCTCACGGAGACGCTGGCGCTCGCCCACGACCTTGGCCATCCGCCCTTTGGGCATGCCGGCGAGCGGGCGCTGGACGCCTGCCTGAACGGTTTTGGCGGCTTCGACCACAACGCCCAGACGCTCCGCGTCGTCGCGGCGCTGGAGCACCGCTATCCCGAGTTCGACGGACTCAACCTGACCTGGGAGTCGCTGGAGGGCATCGTCAAGCACAACGGCCCGCTGACCGATCGCAACGGCGCGCCGGTCGGGCGCTATCGCGAGCACGGCATTCCCGTCGGGATCGCCGACTACGTCAAGGCCTACGATCTCGAACTGTGGAGCTTCGCCTCGCTGGAAGCACAGGTCGCCGCGATCGCCGACGACATCGCTTATGATGCCCACGACATCGACGACGGCCTGCGCGCCGGCCTGTTCCATCTCGACGATCTCAAGGCGATGCCGCTCACGGCCGAGATCATCGCCGAGACGTCCGCGCACTATCCAGATCTCGAAGACGTCAGGCGCGGGGCCGAGCTGGTGCGCGAACTGATCTCGCATCTGATCGGCGCCGTGTTTGCAGAGGCGCAGAAGAACCTCGCCGTCGTCAAGCCGCAATCGGCCCGGGACGTGCGCCAGCAGAGCCGGGCGCTGATCGCGTTCCCCGCCGCAGTCGCGGAGGAGGAGGCTGCCATCAAGCGCTTCCTCTACCAGCACATGTACCGCCACAAGCGGGTAATGCGGGTGATGGGGGAGGCGGAGCAGATCCTGTTCGACCTGTTCGCGAAATACCTGAAGGTGCCGGCCGAGCTGCCGCCAGAATGGCTGCTGGGGGCGGAGGCGGACAACGCGGGCGACCGGGCTCGCCGGATCGGCAATTTCATCGCCGGAATGACCGACCGTTTCGCCCTGACCGAGCACCAGCGGCTCTTTGACTCGACCCCGGATTTGCGTTAGGCGGCGCCCATGCCCGACACATCCTCATCCCTGCACCTGTTCGCCGACGTGCTCGCGCGCGTGCACGCCGCCTGCCGCGCGCTCGCGGTGGATGCCAGCTGGCCCGAGGGCATCGATTTCTCGCGCGTGGTGGTCGAGCCGCCGCGCGACGCCTCCCATGGCGACATGGCGACCAATGCCGCCATGGTGCTTGCGAAAGAGGCAAAGGCGAAGCCCCGCGACCTCGCCGAGCAGATCGCCGAACGGCTGCGCGCCGATGCGCTGATCGCCAAGGTCGACATCGCCGGTCCCGGTTTCATCAATTTGACGCTCAGGCCGGCCGCATGGGCCGAGGCGTTGCGCACGGTGCTGCGCGAGGGCGCCGATTACGGCCGCGTCCGCGGCGGCTCCAAGGTCAATGTCGAATACGTCTCGGCCAATCCGACCGGACCGATGCATGTCGGCCATTGCCGCGGTGCCGTGTTCGGCGACGCGCTCGCGAGCCTGCTCCAGTTCGGCGGCCACGACGTCACGCGCGAATATTACATCAACGACGCCGGCGCCCAGGTCGACGTGCTCGCGCGCTCAGCATTTCTCCGGTATCGCGAGGCGCTCGGCGAGGACATCGGCGCGATCCCGGAAGGGCTCTATCCCGGCGACTATCTGAAGCCGGTCGGGCAGGCGCTAGCCAGGGAGCATGGCGACAAGCTGCTCGCGATGAGCGAGGCGCAATGGCTGCCGACGGTGCGCGCCAAGGCGATCGCGATGATGATGGACGAGATCAAGGATGATCTCGCCGCCCTCAACATCCGCCACGACGTGTTCTTCTCCGAGCGCACGCTGATAGAGACCGGGGACAACAAGGTCGCCGAGACCATCGATTTCCTGAAGGCCAAGGGCGACATCTACGAAGGCCGCCTGCCGCCTCCGAAGGGCGCGCCGGTCGAGGATTGGGAAGACCGCGAGCAGCTGCTGTTCAAGGCGACCGCCTACGGCGACGACGTCGATCGGCCGCTGATCAAGTCGGACAATTCCTACACCTACTTCGCCTCCGACATCGCCTACCACAAGAACAAGTTCGACCGCGGTTTTGCGGAGATGATCGACGTCTGGGGCGCCGACCATGGCGGCTACATCAAGCGGATGCAGGCGGCGGTGAAGGCGACGACGTCCGGCAAGGGCGCGCTCGACGTCAAGATCGTCCAGCTCGTGAAGTTGCTGCGCAATGGCGAGCCGGTGAAAATGTCGAAGCGAAGCGGGGACTTCGTCACCTTGCGTGAGGTGGTGGATGAAGTCGGTCAGGACGCCGTGCGCTTCATGATGCTCTACCGCAAGAACGACGCGGTGCTCGACTTCGACCTCGCCAAGGTCATGGAACAGTCGCGTGACAACCCGGTGTTCTACGTCCAGTACGGCCACGCCCGCGGCCACTCGATCTTCCGGAATGCGCGTACCGAGGTGTTCCCGGAACTCCCGGAGGACTCAGGCAAGCGCGTTGCATGGCTGCGTGAGTCGGCGGTGGAACGGCTGTCTGATCCGGTGGAACTCGACCTTCTTAAGCGCCTCGCAATTTATCCGCGCATGCTGGAAGCGGCCGCCAGTGCCCATGAGCCGCACCGAATTGCGTTCTATCTCTATGAGTTAGCCAGTGAATTTCATGCGCTTTGGACGAAGGGGCGCGATTTGCCCTATTTACGCTTCATTATCAATAATGATGCAGAGCTAACGAAGGCGCGGCTGGCCATGGTCCAGGGCGTCGTCTCCGTCCTGGCATCGGGCCTCGCCATCCTCGGCGTCCATGCTCCGGACGAGATGCGGTAGTTTGGGGCGAACTACTTAAGGGGAATTTTGGGGGTAACCGGCAGAAGCCGGATCACTTAGACTTGGTTGAAAGCCTTGTGGGTCGAAAGCCGTGCCTTGGTCGAGGGGCGCGCGGCTTTCCCGAAGGGACGCATCATCACGATGGCCGAACGATATCAGGACAGACCGTTTCCTTCCGATGACTACGGTCGCGGTGGCGACCAGCATGGCAAGGCGGAAAATGATCCCCTAGCCGAACTTGCCCGCCTGATCGGACAGACCGATCCCTTCGCAGCGCAGGGACGGCCCGGTACCCGCACGCCGGCGGCGCCAGCGCCGGCCCAGAGCTATCAGGACGACGACTATTCGCAGGACGATGACCAGCAGGACTATGCCGAGCAGGCGTCGCCGCCTCCGGCCGGGCCGCCCTCATGGATGCGGCGCGCCAACGTGCAGCCGCAGCCGGCACCCGAACCCGACTATCCGGTCTCTGTGAACCCGGTTCATCCATTGCATCGCTATTCGGCCCAGCCGACCGCGCCCGAGCCTGATTTTCATCAGCCGCAAGCCTATCAGGATCACGCATATCAGGATCAGGCTTATCAAGCTCAGGCCTATCAAGGGCATGCTCGCCAGCAACATGATCAGGCTTATCAGGAGCATGCCTATCAGGAGCTGCATCAGCAGCCCGATCCGGCGCGCTACGATGATGCGCTCTACGGACGGCTGGAGGCGGGCGAGCAGGACTACCAGCGCGATCCGGCCTATCCGGACGATCCCTACGCGTTCCAGAGCGATTATCCCGAAGCAGATCTCGACGAGCCGAAGAAGCAGCGCGGCGGCATGATGACCGTCGCGGCGATTCTCGCGCTCGCCGTGGTAGGCACTGGCGCGGCCTTCGCCTACAAGACCTATGTGGGCTCGCCCCGCAGCGGCGAGCCGCCGATCATCAAGGCCGACAACACCCCGACCAAGATCGTGCCTGCGCCGACGGATTCCTCGGCCAAGGTGCCGGATCGCATGGTCAGCGGCGATGGCACCGAGAAGATCGTGCCGCGCGAGGAGGCGCCTGTCGACGTCAACGCCAAGGCGGGCGGTCCCCGCGTGGTGTTCCCGCCGCTGAACCAGAATGCGAATCCGCCTCCGGTGGCGAGCGTTTCGCCGTCCATGGTTCCATTACAAAGCGCCGGCACAAACGCGAGCAACGGGACCCTGCCGAACAATTCGCCGCGCCCGATCAGGACTGTGGCCGTGAAGGGTGATCAGACCGATAGCACCGCGCCACAATCGGCTGCGGCCAAGCCGGCAACTGCACCAAAGCCGGTCGCTGCCCCGGCCGCGCCGCGCAATCCGCCGACCTCGGCCAATGCCAGCGCCAACCAGCCGATGTCGCTGGCTCCGCAGGCGGCGCCGGCTGAACCGCCGCAGCGGATGGCTGCGACCAATCCGACGCAAATTGCGCCCCCCAGCAGCGGTGGCGGCGGCTATGTCGTGCAGGTCTCCTCGCAGCAGACGGAAGACAGCGCCCACGCCTCCTATCGCGTGCTTCAGAGCAAGTATGGCAGCGTGCTGGGCTCCCGCTCGCCGGTGATCAAGCGGGTCGATCTCACCGACAAGGGCAAGGGAATCGTCTACCGCGCTTTCGCAGGGCCCTATGGTTCGGCTGAGGAAGCGACGCAGGCCTGCAACAGCCTGAAGTCCGCAGGCCTGTCCGCCTGCTTCGTCCAGAGGAATTAACGGCCGTTTCCTTGACCCCCTCGCGGGGCAGGGTTAATCGGCCCTTATGAGCACGCGGGCCTTCATTACGGGCGTATCCGGAACGGAACTGACCGCCGCCGAGCGGGAGTTTATCCGCAGCGAGCGCCCATGGGGCTTCATCCTCTTCAAGCGCAATGTCGAGACGCCGGCACAAGTTGCTGCACTCGTTGCTGAATTGCGTGCGGTTTCCGAAGCCGCCGACGCGCCGGTCCTGATCGATCAAGAGGGCGGTCGGGTGCAGCGGCTGGGGCCGCCACATTGGCCGGTCTATCCGCCGGGCGCCATTTTCGCGGGTCTGTACAACACTGATTCGGCGCTTGGGCTGACTGCGGCGCGCCTGAGTGCCCGCCTGATCGCGGCCGATCTCGCCGAACTCGGCATTACCGTGGATTGCTTGCCGTTGGCTGACGTACCGGTGGCGGGTGCCGATGCCGTGATCGGAAATCGGGCCTATGGCACTGAGCCCGGCAAGGTCGCGGCGATCGCCCGCGCGGTCACCGAGGGCCTGGAGCAGGGCGGCGTGCTGCCGGTCCTCAAGCACATTCCCGGCCATGGCCGCGCCACGGCCGACACCCATTTCAAGCTGCCGACGGTCGATACGCCACGGGATGAGTTGGAGCGGACCGACTTCGCAGCCTTCAAGCCGCTGGCGGATTTGCCGATGGCCATGACTGCACATGTTGTGTTTAGCGCGGTCGACCCCGCCCATCCGGCGACGACATCTGCGACAATGATCGCTCAGGTGATTCGCGGCGCAATCGGGTTCCAGGGTTTGTTGATGAGTGATGACGTGTCGATGAACGCGCTGTCGGGGAATATCGCGGAGCGGACCCGCGCCATCTTCGCGGCCGGCTGCGACATGGCCCTGCATTGCAACGGCAACATCGAGGAGATGCGCGAGGTCGCCGGCCAGACCCCTGAACTGTCGGGCAGGGCGCTGCAGCGGGCGAATGCTGCGCTCGCGGCGCGCAGAGAGCCGCAGCCGTTCGACCGGGCGGCCGCGCGCGCCGAACTGGACGCATTGATCGCACGGGCAAACACGGCATCCGCATGACCGCAGAAATCCTATCGTTTGAAACCGGGCGGCCCGCAGAGCTTGCCGAGGGTGAGCCGGCGTTGGTGGTGGACGTCGAGGGCTATGAGGGCCCGCTCGACCTGCTGCTCGCACTGGCGCGGCAGCAGAAGGTCGACCTCGCCAAGATCTCCATCCTGGCGCTGGCCGACCAATATCTCCACTTCATCGAAGCCGCGCGAAAAATCCGGCTGGAGCTCGCTGCCGACTACCTCGTCATGGCAGCCTGGCTTGCCTTCCTGAAATCGCGCCTGCTGCTGCCGGAGCCGCCGAGCGCGGAAGGTCCGAGCGCGGAAGAGATGGCGACCGCGCTCGCCAACCGTCTGCGCCGGCTGGAAGCCATTCGCGAAGCCGCCAACCGGCTGATGAACAGGCCGCAATTGCAGCGCGACATCTTCCCGCGCGGCGAGCCCGAACGGATCGCCGAGATCAAGCATCCGAAATACACCGCGACACTTTACGACCTGCTCACGGCCTACGCCGCGCAGCGTCAGTCGCGCGTGCTGGCGAGTGTGCATCTGGCCAAGCGCACGGTGTGGTCGCTCGCCGAGGCGCGCGCGACGCTGGAGCGGCTGGTCGGCAGCATCAGCGAACAGGACGACTGGGGCGTTCTCGACGATTTCCTGATCAGACACGTCGCCGATCCGACCCAGCGTGCGACGGTGTTCGCCTCGAGTTTCGCCGCTGCGCTCGAGCTGGTGCGCGAGGGGCAGCTCGAGCTGAACCAGAAAGAGGCATTTGCGCCCATCTACTTCCGGAAGGGGCGTCCCAAGCCGGTCCCGGACGCAGCTCCTGCGCCTGATGCGCCGGTCGCTTAAGTGCAAGAAGGAGAATCTGCCATGGCAAGCCTGGCTGAAGTGCGGGTAGAAGAGGCCGAGCCGATGGAGAGCGAGTCCCAGGCACGTCCCGAGGAATTGCGGCTGCTGGAAGCGCTGCTGTTCGCTTCGAACGAACCGCTGGATACCGCGACGCTGGCCAAGCGCATGCCCGAGGGCGTGGACGTGAAGGCTGCGCTCGAGCAGCTGCAGGCGGACTATGCCTTGCGCGGCGTGAATCTGGTGCGGGTTGCCAACAAATGGACCTTCCGCACCGCGGGCGATCTCGCCTGGCTGATGACCCGCGAAAGCACCGAGACCCGCCGCCTGTCGCGGGCCGCGATCGAGGTGCTGGCGATCATCGCCTATCACCAGCCGGTGACGCGCGCCGAGATCGAAGAGATCCGCGGCGTCGTCACGTCGAAGGGCACGCTCGACGTGCTGCTGGAGACCGGCTGGATCAAGCCGCGCGGCCGGCGCAAGACGCCCGGCCGTCCCTTGACCTTCGGAACCACCGAGGACTTCCTGTCGCAGTTCACCCTGGAACAGCTCGGCGACCTGCCGGGCCTGGAGGAACTGAAGGGCACGGGCCTGCTGGATTCGCGCCTGCCGACCGGATTCAGCGTGCCGACGCCGTCGGATGACCCGCAGTTGCGCGAGGACGAGGATCCGCTCGAACCGGGCGAGGACCTTGATCTGGCGCTGGCGCCTGCGGTGGAGCCCGAGACGCCGCCGGAAGGCGGCAATGAGGGTGGCGAGGGCGGCCGCGAGGACTGACGTTGCAGCATTTTTGCGTCCCCCTGCGACCAGTTAACACTAGCAAGATTACGTAGTGCCAACAGCGAATTGGCGCTGCCTTGGTCCTTGTTTTTGACACCCGCCAAGCCTAGGTTTCGGTGAAGATCGGCCGGGTCCCCGGCCATGCGCGTTTGGAGGGTTGCAGGATGGGTTCACTCAGCATTTGGCACTGGATCCTGGTGATCGCAGTGGTCCTGCTGCTGTTCGGTCGCGGCAAGATTTCGGATCTGATGGGCGACGTGGCACAGGGCATCAAGGCGTTCAAGAAGGGCATGCAGGACGACGACAAGGTCGCCGACAAGCCCGAGCCGGCCAAGTCCATCGAGCACAATGCCGCCCCGACCGCGGCACGGTCCGACGTCGGCAGCAAGGCCGTCTGAGCCAGAGAGCACGCGAGACGCGGGTAGAGCGGCCCCGATCCTGCGCGCGAGGGATTGGGCCGGCTGCGGCTGGCGTGAACGGAAGACCTCATGTTCGACATCGGGTGGAGTGAACTGGTCCTGATCGGGGTCGTGGCCCTGGTCGCCATCGGCCCGAAAGAGCTGCCGGGCGTGCTGCGCATGGTCGGGCAGTGGATGGGCAAGGCCCGCAAGATGGCCGCCGAATTCCAGGGCCAGTTCCAGGAAGCGATGCGCGAGGCCGAGATGGCCGACCTCAAGAAGAGCTTTGACGAGGTCAAGGAAGCCGCCTCCGGCTTCGCCGGCAACAATCTGATGACCTCGCTCCAGAAGGACGTCAGCGACGCGCTCCGCGTCGATGCGCTCGACAAGCCGGCCGAGACGCCGGCCATCGCCGCTGTCGAATCGCCCGTGACTATTGAAGCGCCGGCGACACCGACGACACCGGAAGCGCCGACACCGGAAACCTTCGTGGAAGCGGAAGCCCATGCGGCGGTGAACGAGCCGCTCGCCATCACCCGTGAGGTCGAGCAGGCGTCGGTCGTTGCGCAGGACACCGCGCCATCCGAAGCGATCAAGGACGCCAAAGCGTCATGAGCGACGCCGATATCGAGGCCAGCAAAGCCCCATTGATGGACCATCTGATCGAGCTGCGGTCGCGGCTGATCAAGGCGCTGCTCGGCTTCGGCCTGGCCTTCATCTTCTGCTTCTTCTTCGCCAAGCAGATCTACAACGTGCTGGTCTGGCCGTTCGTGTGGGTCGCGGGTCCCGAGAATTCCAAGTTCATCTACACCGCGCTGCTGGAATATTTCATCACCCAGCTCAAGCTCGCTTTGTTCGGGGCCGGCTTCATCTCGTTCCCGATCATCGCGACCCAGATCTACAAGTTCGTCGCGCCGGGCCTGTACAAGCACGAGAAGAGCGCCTTCGTACCGTATCTGGTCGCGACACCGTTCTTCTTCGTGCTGGGTGCGGCGCTGGTCTATTTCGTCGTGCTGCCGATGCTGGTCCGCTTCTCACTCGGCATGCAACAGGCCGGCAGCGACGAGACCGCGCAGATTCAACTGCTGCCCAAGGTCGGCGAATATCTGTCGCTGATGATGTCGCTGATCTTCGCCTTCGGCATCGCCTTCCAGCTTCCGGTGATCCTGACACTGCTCGGCCGCATCGGCATCGTCACGGCAAAAATGCTGCGCGAGAAGCGCCGCTATTTCATCGTCGTCGCCTTCGTGATCGCGGCCGTGCTGACGCCGCCCGACATACTCAGCCAGTGCTCGCTCGCGATCCCGTTGCTCTTGCTCTACGAGGGCTCGATCATCGCGGTGGCGATGGTGGAGAAGAAGGCTGCGGCGTCGCAGACCACCGGCACCGACGTGTCGACGCCGGCCAATCCGGCCGAATAAGGCGCGACGCCTCCGTCATTCCCCGCGAATGCGGGGAATCCGGTATGCCGTGCTCTCTCGGAGAATCACCGCCGTCTTCGGAATACTGGATCGCCCGCTTTCGCGGGCGATGACAGAGTGCTAGGGGAAACCCAGCCATTTGCATGAATGCAAATCAAGGATTTGCATGTTTGCAACAAGCCCAGGACCACGGCCATGCACGACATCAAATCGATCCGCGACAATCCGCAAGCCTTCGACGCCGGCCTCGCCCGGCGTGGCCTGAAGCCGTTGTCGGCCTCGCTGCTCGCGATCGACGAGACGCGGCGCGCGGCGATCCTGGCCTCGGAGCAGGCGCAGGCGCGGCGCAATGCGGCCTCCAAGGAGATCGGCGATGCCAAGAAGGCCAAGGACGAGGCGCGCGCGGCCAAGCTGATGGCCGAGGTCGCCGAGCTCAAGACCACGATGCCCGAGCTCGAAGCTGCCGCGAAGGCCGCCGACGAGGAGCTGACGAAAGAGCTGTCTGCGATCCCGAACATTCCGTTCGACGAAGTGCCCGACGGTGTCGACGAGCACGGCAATGTGCAGCACCACGTCTTCGGCAAGAAGCGCAACTATTCGTTCGCGCCGAAGCTGCATGACGATCTCGGCACCGCGCTCGGCTACATGGATTTCGAGGCGGCGGCAAAGCTTTCCGGCGCGCGCTTCGTCGTGCTGAAGAAGGGGCTGGCGCGGCTCGAACGCGCGATCGGCCAGTTCATGCTCGACCTGCACACCAACGAGCACGGCTACACCGAGATCAACCCGCCGCTGCTGGTGCGCAACGAGGTGATGTTCGGCACCGGGCAGTTGCCGAAATTCGAGGACGATCAGTTCTGGGCGATCAAGGGCGAACTCCTGGCCGCGCCCGACCATGAGCGGCTGAAGACAGAGCGGCTCGGCCTGATTCCGACCGCAGAAGTGTCGCTCACCAACCTCGCGCGCGAATCCATTCTCGACGAGAAGCAATTGCCGATGCGGCTCACCGCGCTGACGCCGTGCTTCCGCGCCGAGGCGGGCGCCGCGGGGCGCGACACCCGCGGCATGATCCGCCAGCACCAGTTCACCAAGGTCGAGCTGGTCTCGATCACGACACCCGAAACCAGCAAGGACGAGCTGGAGCGGATGCTCTCCTGCGCCGAGCAGGTGTTGCAGAAACTCGACCTGCATTACCGCGTGATGACGCTCTGCGCAGGGGATATGGGTTTCTCGTCGCAAAAAACATATGACATCGAGGTCTGGATGCCAGGGCAGGGCGACGGCGGCATGTTCCGCGAGATATCGAGCTGCTCGGTGTGCGGCGACTTCCAGGCGCGGCGCATGGATGCGCGCTCGCGTGGTCCCGACGGCAAGCCGCGTTTCGTGCACACGCTGAACGGCTCCGGCACCGCGGTCGGCCGTGCGCTGATCGCCGTGATGGAGACCTATCAGCAGGAGGACGGCTCGATCGCGGTTCCCGACGTGCTCCAGCCCTATATGGGAGGACTCAAGGTGGTCGCGCGCGACTAAGGCAGCGTTGCTCGCCTGTAAACGCAGAAACGTTTGGTTGCGAAGATCGGGCGGCAGGTTATCCTGCCGGCCACCCGACAACGCGGACCCACCGTTCATGGCCTTGCACCGCGATATCTTCTGGGTCGGCCGACAATGGGCGGTGACAGGTGCCGGCATCCAGGCCGTCGATCAGCGCCTGCGCGGAGTGCTCGACATCGACATCGCGCGGCTCTGGGACGATCATCTCGTGCAAAGCCGGCGGGTCAAGCCCGGCGTCAATGCCGCGGATTTCGACAAGGCCCTGACGCTCGCACGTGAACGTTTCCCGCAGGCGCCGGATGCGGATCTGATCGTGGCTCAGCTGGAAGCGCTCGGCGTGATCGAGACTCCCGTCGCGAGCCCTGTCGTGCCGGCCATGAATCTGCGCGCGGAAGGCAGCCTCGCACGCTTCCTGCCGCAATGGCGCATCCGCCGGTAGCAGGATCAGGCCGGGAACCCGACGCCGGACCCAATCGGCTGGTTTGCCTGATCGGTCCCGGCCGGATAAGACGGCTTTAGGCCCGCTTCAGGAATCGAACCCTTCCATGCGCATTCTCTGCACCAATGACGACGGCATTCACGCCCCCGGCCTCAAGGTCGTGGAGGAGATCGCACGCGCATTGTCCGAAGACGTCTGGGTGGTTGCGCCCGAGCTCGACCAGTCCGGTGTCTCGCATTCGCTGTCGCTGAATGATCCCTTGCGCCTGCGCGAGGTCGGTCCGCGCCATTTCGCGGTGCGCGGCACGCCGACCGACTGCGTGATCATGGGTGCGCGCCATATCCTCGGCGCTCAGCTGCCCGATGTCGTGCTGTCCGGTGTCAACAAGGGCCGCAACGTCGCCGAGGACGTGGTCTATTCCGGCACCATCGCCGGGGCGCTGGAAGGCACCATCCTGGGGCTGCCGTCGTTCGCCCTGTCGCAGGAGTTCAGCGTCGAAACCCGCGAGCGTCCGCTGTGGGACACCGCGCGCAAATTCGGGCCCGATATCCTGCGCAAGGTGATCGCCGCCGGAATTCCGAAGGACACCGTCATCAACGTCAATTTCCCGGCCTGCGCGCCGGAGGATGTGCTGGGCATTCGCGTTACGCGCCAGGGCAAGCGCAATCTCGGCTTCCTCAGGATCGACGAGCGCAGGGACGGCCGCGGCAATCCCTATTTCTGGATCGGCTTCGAGCGCGCGGCAATGATGGATACGCCGGCAGACGGCACCGATCTCGCGGCGCTCCGCGAGCGCTACGTCTCGGTCACGCCGCTCAGGCTCGACCGTACCAACGAAGCGTTTTCAGAGGAACTGAGTGCGACGCTGAAGTAGCGGCTAGCTGCCGCGAAGCGCGGCTTCGATGGTCTTGCCGAGCGCGTCGAGCTGAAACGGCTTCTGAAGCGCAGGCCGGTCGCGGTACTGCTCGGGCAGTCCGGAGGAGCCGTATCCGGTGGCGAAGATGAAGGGGCAGCCTTTCGCCTTGATCACATCGGCCACCGGCGAGATGACCTTGCCGTTGACGTTGACGTCGAGGATCGCGATGTCGAATTCGGTCGCCTGGGCGAGCCGCATGGCTTCGGCGATGTCGCCCGCTTCGGCTGCGACCTTGTAGCCGAGCTCTTCGAGCATGTCCGCGACCATCATCCTGATCATCACCTCGTCCTCGACGAGGAATACAGAGCGGCCCGAAAGCCCTGTCGCGGCGGTCATGGTTGAGTCCTTGCCCATTGCCAAAAACGTTCGCAGATAACACGAATCGACGCAATGCGCGTTTCGACGAACGGATGTCTGAAAATGGCCATCGCGGCTCGCCCGTTGCAAGCCCATTTGTGGTCAGATACGCCATCCGAACGATATCATGGGTTCCTGCGCAGGAACAGGATTCTCCGCCCTCGGGCTTCGCGCCAAGGCCCCAAAGAGCAGGCAATGACCTCCCATCAGCCCCCGCCCGAAAAGATGATGTTTCAGCTCACGCTGAGGCGTCGCGGCATCAGCGACCAGGCGGTGCTGCGGACCATGGAGGAGGTGCCGCGCGAGCAGTTCGTCGACGAAGCCGATCGCGAGGGCGCCTATCGCGATAGTGCGCTGCCGATCGCGTGCGGGCAGACCATCAGCCAGCCCTTCGTCGTCGCCTACATGACCGAGCAGCTGCAGCTCCGGAAGCAGCACCGCGTGCTCGAGATCGGGGCTGGCTCCGGCTATCAGGCCGCGGTGCTGTCGCGGCTTGCCGGCCAGGTGCTGACCGTCGAGCGCTATCGCAAGCTCGCGGATGCCGCTCGCGCCCGGCTTGAAAAGCTCAACTGTCACAATGTCGAGGTGATGCTGGGCGACGGTCTCAACCTGCCTCCCAATATCGGCCCGTTCGACCGCATCATCGTCACGGCCGCGATGGAGCGGCTTCCGGAGAACCTGGTCGAGCGGCTGGAGGTGGGCGGTATCCTGATCGCGCCCGTTGGTCCGCATCAGGGCGTGCAGACGCTGATCCGCCTCGTCCGGACCGAAGCCGGGATAGAGCGCAAGGAACTCGTCGAGGTCCGCTTTGTGCCGGCGCTGCCCGGAGTGGCGCGGGAGCTGTAGATTTCCGGATCGGCTGTGCTGCCAACATCTTATTGGGAGGGTTAAGCCGTTATTTACTCGGCGCGTGTTTACTTAAAAGACCAGTTCAGTTGCGTACGAGTGAGTAACCATGTCCGTCGTCGCCGAGTTGCTTTACTCGCGCCGCGCACCGCAGGTCGCGGTGCTGGCGCTGATCTCCTTCAGCTTCGCAGGGTGCAGCGCCGACATGTCGTCGCGGCTGTCCCAGTCGAACTTCTCCAATCCCTTCGCGTCTGAGCAGACCGGTTCGGTGCAGCAGGCACCGCCGCCGCAGCGTGAGCTGCCGCAATATTCGCGGCCGCAGACGCAGTCCGGCTATTACCAGTCGCAGCCCTTGCCGCCGCCGGCGGTATCCGCGCCGCAATCCTATCCGGTTGCGGCAGCTGGCGTGTCCGGAGGCGGCCGCGGTGTCGGCTCCTACGCACCCCCGGCACAGCCGCATCTGGAGACCACGGCCACCGTGCCGCCGCGCTCGGTCGCGGCCGCCCAGCCAGCCGGCGGGACCAAGATCATCGTCGGCACCAGCGATACGCTCGACGTGCTGGTCAGGCGCTATCACGTCACGCCGCAGGCGATCCTTGCCGCTAACGGCTACAAGGGTCCGCGCGCACTGTCGCCCGGGCAGCAGATCATCATCCCGCATCCGGCCGCGACCGCGCCGGCGATGGCTCCCGTCGCCGCGGCGCCGGCGCCCGCTGCGAGGCCGGTTGCGGCCGTCGCTGCCGCGCCGGGCACCCACTTCGTCAATCATGGCGATACGCTCGCCAGCATCGCCCGCAAGAACCATATCTCTACCGCCGAACTCGCCCGTGCCAACGGCCTTGCGCCGTCGACCAAGCTCAAGCTCGGCACCAAGCTGACCGTGCCGGGTGCCAAGACCGCAGCTCTCACTGCGCCGGTTGTTGCGTCTCCCGTCATGGCCGCCCCCGTCGCGGGGACGCTGCAGCCCGTTGCTGCTGCGCCCGCTACCAAGATGGCCGCTGCTGCCGCGCCGCTGCAGAGCGCGCGCCTGGCCCAGGCCACGGCCAATGTCGAGGAAAAGACCGCCGAGGCTCCGGCGAAAGCGGCGGAGACCACCAGCGCGCTGCCGACCTTCCGTTGGCCGGTGCGCGGCAAGGTGGTCACGAGCTACGGCGCCAAGACCAATGGCAAATCCAATGACGGCATCAATCTCGCGGTGCCCGAGGGTACGCCGATCAAGGCGGCAGAAGACGGCGTCGTCGCCTATTCCGGCAACGAGCTGAAGGGTTACGGCAATCTGGTCCTGGTTCGGCACTCCAACGGCTACGTCACCGCATATGCCCATGCGAGTGAGCTGTTGGTGAAGCGCGGCGATACCATCAAGCGCGGTCAGGTCATTGCCAAGTCGGGTCAATCCGGGGAGGTGGCGTCGCCGCAGCTCCACTTCGAGATCCGCAAAGGATCGAGCCCGGTTGACCCGCTTCAATTCCTGAACGGCGCGTGAGGCCTGCGCTTCAGCGGGGTACACTTCCGCCACATACGCGCTGTCATCGCCCGCGAAAGCGGGCGATTCAGTAGAGAATCCCCGCTTTCGCGGGGAATGACAGTTGTGGGTGGCTTCGGGCTCCCGCTACGTCGCTGCCAGCTTCACGCCCAGCCGCCCGGCGAGTTCCTGCACGAACTGCCAGGCGACGCGGCCCGAGCGGGAGCCGCGCGTAGTCGACCATTCCAGCGCCTCGCGCTCCAGCGCCTCGTCGTCGACCTTGATTCCGAAATGGCTGCAATAGCCGCGGACCATCGCGAGGTATTCGTCCTGGCTGCAGCGGTGGAAGCCGAGCCACAGTCCGAAACGGTCCGACAGCGAGACCTTTTCCTCGACGGCTTCGCCGGGATTGATCGCGGTCGAGCGCTCGTTCTCAATCATCTCGCGCGCGAGCAGGTGGCGGCGGTTGGAGGTGGCGTAGAGGATGACGTTCTCGGGCCGGCCCTCGATGCCGCCTTCGAGCACGGCCTTGAGCGACTTGTATGACGCATCATTGCCGTCGAAGGATAGATCGTCGCAGAACACGATGAAGCGGAAGAACGAGGCGCGGAGCTGCTCCATGAGGGCGGGCAGGCTCTCGATGTCCTCGCGGTGGATCTCGATCAGCTTCAGCCTGTCGGCCGGTCTGCGCTCCGCGTTGATGCTGGCGTGTGCGGCCTTCACCAGCGACGACTTGCCCATGCCGCGCGCGCCCCAGAGCAGGGCGTTGTTGGCAGGCAGCCCGCCTGCGAAACGCTCGGTGTTCTCCATCAGGATGTCGCGCATCCGGTCGACGCCCTTGAGCAGGAACAGCTCGACGCGGCTGACCCGCGGCACCGCCGCGAGGCGGCCGTCCGGGTGCCAGACGAAAGCATCCGCCTGCTTGAACGACTCACGTTCGACGGCGGGCTTGCCCTGGGCGGAGAGGTGCGCTGCGATGATCTCCAGCGCGCGGACGATACGCTCCTGGGAGAGGCCGGAAGCAGGCTTGGAAACTGCCTTTAAAACGGCCTTGGGGGCTGCCTTGGGGCGTTTTGCCGCGACGCGGGCAGGCTTCGTGGCAGGGGTGCGGGGGCCTTTGCTGGCCGGGCTTTTGCTTGGTTTTTTGGGCATGTCCGAAGTTCCTGAGAATGCAGCCTTATCGGGCCTGACGGCGCGCCGCAAGGTGGCCAAAAGGGCGGTCTGGCAGCGTTGCAATTGGGGCAATGGCCGCTATAGTCCGCGCGAATTTGACTCAGCCGGTCGCCTTTGAGGGCCTGACCGGCTTTCCCCCGTTTCCACGAGGATCGTCCGAATGCTGATTACCCCTGCGTATGCCCAGGCCGCGGGCGCCGGCGACACCAACAGCATGTTGATGTCGCTGCTGCCGTTCGCCCTGATCTTCGTGATCATGTACTTCCTGATTCTGCGCCCGCAGCAGAAGAAGGTGAAGGACCATGCCGATCTCGTGAAGAACATCCGCCGCGGCGACACCGTGGTGACCTCGGGCGGCCTCGTCGGCAAGGTCACCAAGGTCGTCGATGACGACCAGATCGAGTTCGAGATTTCCGACGGCGTGCGCGTGCGGCAGATGCGCCAGATGATCTCCGGCGTTCGTGCCAAGGGCGAGCCGGCCAAAGAATCCGCCAAGGATAGCGCGAAGGAAAGCGCCAAGGACGACAGCGCGGCGAAGTGAGCGCTTCCGCGAGCATCTCAAGTCTCCCGATCTGACAGGTCCAGTCGATGTTGTATTTCACGCGGTGGAAAGCGCTGGGGATTATCCTGACGGCGCTGATCGTGTGCCTCTGCGCGGTCCCGAATTTTTTTCCCGAAGCGCAGGTCAAGACCTGGCCCGGCTGGGCGCAGCGCCGGCTCGTGCTCGGCCTCGATCTCCAGGGCGGCTCTTATCTGCTGCTGGAGGTCGACGGCGCTTATGTGAAGAAGGAGAGGCTCGACCAGGTCCGCGACGACGTTCGCCGGACGCTGCGCGATGCGAAGATCGGCTTCACCGGCGGCGTCACCGTGCGCAATGACGCGGCCGAGGTTCGCATCACCAAGGAATCCGACGTGCAGCCAGCGCTCGCCAAGCTGCGAGAGCTGTCCCAGCCGCTGGGCGGGCTGATGGGATCCAGCGGTCAGCGCGACCTTGACGTGACGGACGCCACCGGCGGCGTGATCCGCCTGAGCATCCCGCAGGCCGCGATGCTCGACCGCATGCGCAAGACCATCGAGCAGTCGATCCAGATCGTCGAACGCCGCGTCAACGAGCTCGGCACCGTCGAGCCTGTGATCCAGCGCCAGGGCAACGACCGCATCCTGGTGCAGGTGCCCGGCCTTCAGGACCCGACCCGCCTGAAGGAACTGTTGGGCAAGACCGCGAAGATGGAATTCCGCATGGTCGACACGTCCGTGCCGCCGGATCAGGCGCAGCAGGGGCGGTTGCCGCCGGAATCCGAGCTCCTTATGAGCGCCTCGCCGCCGCCCACACCCTATGTGGTCAAGAAGCAGGTGCTGGTTGCCGGCGGCGATCTGACCGATGCCCAGGCGAGCTTCGACCAGCGCACGAGTGAACCGGTCGTCAGCTTCAAGTTCAACACCTCGGGTGCGCGCAAGTTCTCGCAGGCCACGCAAGAGAACGTGGGGCTGCCCTTCGCGATCGTGCTCGACAACAAGGTGATCTCGGCGCCCGTCATCCGCGAGCCCATCACCGGCGGCCAGGGCCAGATCTCGGGCAGTTTCACCGTGCAATCGGCCAACGATCTCGCGATCCTCTTGCGCGCCGGCGCGTTGCCGGCGCCTCTAACGGTCGTCGAGGAGCGCACCGTCGGTCCGGGCCTCGGCCAGGACTCGATCGAGAAGGGCGAGCTTGCTGCCTATGTCGGCTCGATCCTGGTCATCATCTTCATGCTGCTGACCTATCGCCTGTTCGGCGTGTTCGCCAACATCGCGGTGGCGATCAACGTCGCGATGATCTTCGGCCTGCTGTCGCTGCTCAACGCCACGCTGACGCTGCCCGGCATCGCCGGCATCGTCCTCACCGTCGGCATCGCGGTCGATTCCAACGTGCTGATCTACGAGCGCATCCGCGAGGAATTGCGCGGTGGCCGCAACGCGATCTCGGCGATCGACGCCGGCTTCAAGCGGGCGCTCGCGACCATCCTCGATTCCAACATCACCACCTTCATTGCCGCCGCGGTGCTGTTCTACATCGGGACCGGTCCGGTGCGCGGCTTCGCCGTGACGCTCGGCATCGGCATCATCACAACGGTGTTCACCGCCTTCACCCTGACGCGGCTGATCGTCGCCGGGTGGGTGCGGTGGAAGCGGCCGCAGAGCGTGCCGATCTAGGAGCCTGATCGTGACTCACACCGTTCTCATCGGGCTCGGCATCCTGATTGCCGTCCTCACCGTGGTTGCCGCGCTTGGGCTGCTGCCGTCGCTGCGCATCGTTCCGGACGATACGCATTTCGACTTCACGCGTTTCCGCCGCATCAGCTTCCCGATCTCGGCGGCGCTGTCGATCGTCGCCATCACGCTGTTCTTCACCCACGGCCTGAATTTCGGCATCGACTTCCGCGGCGGCACGCTGCTCGAGGTGCAGGCCAAGTCCGGCACTGCCGACATCGCCGCGATGCGCACGACGCTGGACGGCTTGCGTCTCGGCGAAGTCCAGCTCCAGCAATTCGGCGGTCCCGCCGACGTTCTGATCCGGGTCGCGGAGCAGCCGGGCGGCGACGCCGCCCAGCAGGAGGCGGTGCAGAAGGTCCGCACCGCGCTGGGTGATTCCGTCGACTATCGCCGCGTCGAGGTGGTCGGCCCGCGAGTCTCCGGCGAGCTCTTGGCCTACGGCATGCTCGGCCTGATGCTCGCGATCGTCTCGATCCTGATCTATCTCTGGTTCCGGTTCGAATGGCAGTTCGCGCTGGGAGCCATGATCGCCAACGTGCACGACATCGTGCTGACGATCGGCTTCATGTCGATCAGTCAGGTCGATTTCGACCTGACCAGCATCGCGGCGCTCCTGACGATTCTCGGATATTCGCTCAACGACACCGTCGTCATCTATGACCGCATCCGTGAAATGCTGCGGCGCTACAAGAAGATGCCGATGCCGCAGCTGCTCAACGAGTCCATCAACTCGACGCTGTCGCGTTCGATCATCACCCACTTCACGGTGACGCTGGCGCTGCTGGCGCTGCTCCTGTTCGGCGGTCATGCCATCCACAGCTTCACCGCGGTGATGATGTTCGGCGTGGTGCTGGTCGGCACCTACACCTCGATTTTCATCGCGGCGCCGATCCTGATCTATCTCGGCGTCGGCGAGCATCGCGAGGATGCGCCGGATACGGCTACGCCGGCGAAGAAAAACAAGGCATGATCCGAACCGTATGCCCTCGCAGGAGTTTGCGGGGGCAGGAAGCCCATTCGGATGAAGCTGATGGCCGGCGATCCCAACGCACCGCATTTCCCTCGTTCGGCACCGATCGAAGCCTATGGCAAGGGCGGCTTCGCCTTTGCCGGCATGTCGCATCGAGGCTCGCTGCTCTGCCTGCCTGACGCGATCTGGGCCTGGGACGTGACGGACCCGGCGAGTATCGATCGCTATTCGCTGGATCGGGTCTTCACGGCCGCGAGCAGCATCGACACGCTCCTGATCGGCACCGGAACCGGCGTGTGGCTGCCGCCGCCGGACCTGCGGCAGGCGCTGAAGGCGGCGAGGGTGGTGCTGGACACGATGCAGACCGGCCCTGCCGTGCGCACCTACAACATCATGATCGGGGAACGGCGCCGCGTCGCGGCCGCGCTGATCGCTGTGCCATGAGCACCACTGTGCCGGCGCCCGATACGGTGGCCTTCTGCGCCGACCTCGTGCGCAGTCACGACTTCTCCCGCTACGCTGCGACCCTGTTCGCGCCGGCCGCGGAGCGCCGCGCGCTGCTGGCGCTTTATGCCTTCAATGTCGAGATCGTCCGCGTCCGCGACCAGGTGAGCCAGCCTTTGCCCGGCGAAATCCGCCTGCAATGGTGGACCGACATGCTCTCGGGTCATATCCATGGCAGCGCCGAGGGCAATCCGGTGGCGGCGGAACTGCTGCGTGCGATCCGCGATTTCGACCTGCCGGTCGAGCCGCTGTCGCTGCTCGCCGACGAGCATCAATTCGATCTCTACAACGATCCGATGCCGACAATGGCTGCGCTCGAAGGCTATCTGGCCGCGACTTGCTCGGCATTGTTCGAGCTTGCGGCCCGGATCATGGTGTCACCTTCGGAAGCAGGCGAGCATATGGCCCGTCATGCAGGCTTGGCCCAGGGCATCGTGCAGGTGATTGCCAATCTGCCGCGTGATGCGGCGCACCGGCAATTGTTCCTGCCGCAGCAGCTGCTGGCGAGTCACGATTGCAACATGGAGGATGTGTTCGCCGGCCGGGAGACGCCGAACTTGCGCGCCGTGCTGGACCAACTCGCGGGCGAGGCACAGCAGCATCTGGCAACGGCCTCGTCATTGCTGGCGGAGGTGCCGGCGTCGGCACGGCCGGCGTTTCTGCCGCTGAGCCAGGTGCGGGCCGACCTCAAGCGCCTGTCGCAGCCAGGGCGCAATCCGTTCACGCCGCAGTCCTCGTCGCGGTTGCGCACACTGTGGACGTTGTGGCGGGCTTCACGATCCCGGGAATTTACCAAATAGCGGTTGGCTTATCGCCTCGAGCCGCCAAATGCCCTATGCTGTCCTATGGCTGAGTTGTCCCCAATCACGTCCTCCGGTCTCAGCGGGTTTCCGGTCGCACCGGGCGACATTCATGCCGCCGCCGAGACCATCCGCGGCGCCGTCATCGAGACGCCCTGCGGCTACAGCCGCACCCTGAGCAACATCTGCGGCTGCGACGTCTGGCTCAAATTCGAGAACCTCCAGTTCACCTCCTCGTTCAAGGAGCGCGGCGCGCTCAACCGCCTCGCGGCGCTGACGCGGGAGGAGCGTGCGCGTGGCGTCGTTGCGATGTCGGCGGGTAATCACGCGCAGGGCGTTGCCTATCACGCCAGGCGGCTCGGCATTCCCGCCACCATCGTCATGCCGGTCGGCACGCCCATGGTGAAGATCGAGAACACCAGGCACCATGGCGCTGAAGTGATGGTCACGGGCGCAACGCTGGAGGAGGCGGCCGCTTTCGCGCGCAGCCACGGTGAAGCCCGCGGCATGATCTTCGTCCACCCCTATGACGATCCGCTCGTCATCGCGGGGCAGGGCACGGTCGGGTTGGAGATGCTGAAGGCGGTGCCGGAGCTCGATACGCTGGTCGTCCCGATCGGCGGCGGCGGGCTGATCAGCGGCATCGCCATTGCCGCGAAATCGATCAAGCCGTCGCTGCGGATCCTCGGTGTCGAAGCCTGGCTTTATCCCTCGATGTACAACGCCATCCATGACGGCAATCTGCCGGCTCGCGGCGACACGCTGGCCGAAGGTATCGCCGTGAAATCGCCGGGCAAGATCACGACCGAAATCGTTCGCCGCCTCGTCGACGACATCGCGCTGGTGAACGAGGCCGAGCTGGAGCGTGCGGTTGCGACGCTGATCTCGATCGAGAAGACGGTCGTCGAAGGCGCCGGAGCCGCCGGCCTCGCTGCGCTGATGTCGGATTCGACCCGATTTGCCGGTCAGAAGGTCGGCCTCGTCCTGAGCGGCGGCAATATTGATACGCGGCTGATCGCATCCGTGCTCACCCGCGAGCTCGCCCGCGAAGGGCGCCTGACTCAGCTGTCGCTCGATATTCCCGACAGGCCAGGCCAGCTGGCCGCTGTCGCGACGCTGCTGGCCGAGGCCGGCGCCAACATCATCGAGGTCTCGCACCAGCGCACCTTCTCGGACCTGCCGGCCAAGGCGACGTTGCTGCAGCTCGTCATCGAGACCCGGGACAGCGCCCATCTCGACGAGGTCATGGCGAGGCTCGGGGCATCCGGGTTGAGCGCGCGCTGCACCTGAGCGGCGCGGCACTATCGCGGCGCCAGGGCCGCGAGGTGGCCGATCAACCGATCAATCTCGGCCTCCGTATTGTAGTAGTGCGGGGAAGCCCGCACCACCGGTGGCAGCGAGCGCACTTCGGCATCGATCCGTGTGCTCGCGGGATCTGAAGCGCCGATGGTGATGCCGGCCGCAAGGGCACTTTCGACGACAGCATCTGCCTGATGCCCCTCCATTGTGAAGCTGACGATGGCACCCGGTGCGCGTCCAAGGTCGCGAATCCTGATACCGCCAATGGCGGCTAGTCCGCTGCGAAGGCGGTCCGCAAGCAGGCGGCAGCGCTGCTCGATAGGACCGATTCCAATATCGAGCGCATAATCGACGGCAGCCCCCAACCCAAGGCGTGCCGCGTAGTTGTTTTCCCAGGTCTCGAAACGGCGCGCATCGTCGCGAAGCCGATATTCGTCTCGCGAGACCCAGGGCGCTGCGAAGTGGTCGATCATCGGCGGCTCGAGCTGTTGCAGCATCGCGCGGCGGACGTAGAGAAAGCCGGTGCCGCGCGGGCCGCGCAGGAATTTGCGCCCCGTCGCAGACAACATGTCACAGCCGATGGCTTCGACGTCGACCGTCATCTGGCCGACCGCCTGGCAGGCGTCGAGCAGATAGGGGATACCCCGCGCCCGCGCGATCTTGCCGATCGCCGCCGCGGGATTGACCAGTCCGCCATTGGTCGGAACCCAGGTGATCGCGATGAGCTTGACGCGCTCGTCGATCATGCGTTCGAGCGCCTGGATGTCAAGCTCGCCGCTGGAATCGCTCGGCACCACGTCGATGATCGCGCCGGTGCGTTTGGCGACCTGAAGAAAGGCGACATAGTTGGCGGCATACTCCGCCTCGGCGGTCAGGATGCGGTCGCCCTTGCGAAACTCGAGCGCGTAAAACGCCATCTGCCAGGCGACCGTCGCGTTCTCGACAAGCGCGATCTCGTCAGGCGCGGCTTTCAGCAGCCGGGCCACCGAACCGTAGACCGCGTCGAGCCGATCGGCCTCGAGGTCGGCGGCGGCATAGCCTCCGACCTCGCTCTCCAGATCGATATGCTGCTTCATCACCTCGGCGACGGGCACCGGCATCAGCGCCGCCCCGGCATTGTGAAGGTAGGCAAGCCGGGAGGCGGCCGGCGTGTCGGCGCGAATTCGGTTGATGTCGATCAAGTGATTTTGCCTCGTGCTATCGTCGCTTCAGTGCGGCATTTCTTCGAACTGCGGCAGGTTGAGCGGCGTGTTCCATGACATGCGGCGCTTGGTGAACATCTCGAGCTTCGGTGCGACGAGGTCGGGCCGGTCGAGACTGCCCAACTGGACGAAGATCGTCCCAGGGAAACTGTCGAGGTTCGACGTGAAGACCCGCGAACCACATTCCGGGCAAAAATTGCGATCCAGGCCTTTGCCGGAATTGGCGATGTAGTGAAATGTCTTCGGCTTGCCGCTGAGAAGCGTGAAGTCATCCTCGGGCACCGCGAAGAAGGTCGCCATCTCGCCGCCCGAGGCGCGCTTGCAATCGTTGCAATGACAATTGGCGATGAAGGACGGATCGGTGTTGAATTCGAACTTGATGGCGCCGCAAGCGCATCGAGCTGTATATTTTTTGGCCATAGATCGCCTCAGGTTGGTCCAAGACTCCGGCGCGGTAATATTGGCTGGCCTGAGACGTCCACGCAACAGTGCCGCCGCCGCGGCGTCTCGTCTCAGATGCAGAGGCCGAGCAGCCTGATGTGGCAGCTGCTGGATTTGGGCTTGCTTGCGGGCGCGGCCTCGCGCTTCACGGCAACCAGAGGCTCCCCGTCTTTCTTGCCTTTGCCCTTGCCCTTCGGTTCGTAGTCTCCGGCGATCACCATCGCCCAGTAGGTGCGCTTGCCGCTGTCGGTCTTGGCGCTCGCGATGCCGACGCGGGACGCATTGTGCAGCAGCAAATTCTTGCGGTGCCCTGACGAGTCGATCCACTGGCCGAGCGTCTTCTCGAAATTGTCGTAACCGTAGGCGATGTTCTCGGCGGCGCGACCTGCGCCGGCTGGTGCGACGCGGCGGTTGAACGGGCCGAGGGCGTCGTGACTGAGGTCGTCCTTCGCCGCCATCGCGCGGGCCTGATCCATGGCGATCCGGTCGAGGGTTGAATCGCGGACGACGCGGGCTTCACCATGCTTGAGGCGGAAGCTCGAGATCAGCTCGGCCGGGGATTCGGCCACTGCGGGCGCGGCGGTCATCAGCAGAAGGCTGGCAATCAGGCTGCCAACCACACGACGCATCATCGTCCCCCGAGTGCCCATGATCCCACCAAGTCCCGAATTATCCGGTCGCTTCTCTATCGCCAATGTGGACGCTTCAAGGCGCGGGCGGCCTGTCAGCTCGCTGGCAAGTCCGCCTCGAAATTGAAGCGGTCGCGCAGGTTCTTGCGCTGCTCCAGGATGTCCTTGAGGAAGGCGCGGTCCTGGTCGTTCTTCATCATCGGCTCGATCAGGTCGAGCTGGTTCATGGCGACCAGTTGCAGGATCTCGGTGCGCGGTTTGCCGCCGGAATCGCGGGGCAGCGCGTGGACGATTTGGATATGTTCCGGAGGCTTCGGACCCTTGGCGGCCGCCAGCTCGTTGCGAAGCTGGCCTTCGAGTGCGGCCTGATCGGCTTCGACGAAAGCATAGAGTCCAACCCCGGAGCGGCGGTCGGCAAAGGCGACGATGGCGGTGTCGCGTACGGCGGGATTCTTGCGGATCAGTTCCGCCAGCACCGGGGCGTCGTTGACGAGCCGGCGGCCGCCGCCCTCACGGTCGGTGAAGTTGAACAGGCCGCGGGTGATCGCGCGATAGACCTTCTTGCCGGTGGCGAGCCACAGGCTCGCGGCAACGGATTTCTTTGCGAGGATCTTGCGCTCGCTCGGTGTCAGCGCTTCCGGCGCGTAGGAGCGCTTGTGCTTGAGCAAATGCCGGAGGTCTTCATAGGCGAGGATGCGATAGAGCCGGCCGCGTCGGTTGAAGCAGGCCGCGAGCTGGAAGTCGGTCACGTAGGCACGGCCGTCACGGCCGACCAGCCAGTTCTGTTCCTTGGCGAGATCATTGTGGCAGATGCCGGCGCGGCGCAGCCGGCGCAGCGCGGCCTTGGCCGAGCGGAAATAGACGAGGTCGCCATGCGGTTTCGCCAGATGCAACGCGACGCCGTCGACGAATCCGCGCACCAGCGCGCGGCGGCCGGCCCACAGCAGTTCGGGACCGACGTTCAGGCCCTTGGCAAGCGCCAGCGCGTGCTTCTCGCGGGCGAACAAATGGCGCGCCAGCAGGAACGACCACCACGGCACCTCGTCGAGGCGGCGCAGCACCGCGTCGACCTCGCCATTGGCACTACGGAAGCGGCCGCGCTCGACGGTCGAGAACACGTCGCGCTTGAGCAGCACGCCCTCGGTCCAGCGCGCCGAGAGCACCGCGGCGTCGTCTTTTGGGAGGCTCATCGAAAACTCACGCGGCTGCGGCAATGCGCAAATGATCGGCGATCCAGCGATCGAGATCGGCGAGCGCCAGCGCGCTCATCGCCTGCTTCTTGGCCACCGTCTTCTCGTTGCCGCGCAGGCGCGTGCCGTCGGGCTTCTTCGTCGGTGCGCTGGCGAGCGGCGGGAACAGGCCGAAATTGATGTTCATCGGCTGGAACGACCGCGTGCCGGGCTCGATGGTTTCGATATGGCCGCCGGTGATGTGGCCGAGCAGCGATCCGAGCGCCGTGGTGCCCGGCGGGCTCGCAAGCGTCTCGCCGCGTGCATCTGCGGCCGCATAGAGGCCGGCGATCAGGCCGACACTGGCAGACTCCACATAGCCCTCGCAGCCCGTCATCTGGCCGGCAAAGCGCAGCCGCGGCTGTGCACGCAGGCGCAACTGGCCGTCGAGCAGCTTTGGCGAGTTGAGGAAGGTGTTGCGATGCAGGCCGCCGAGGCGGGCGAACTCCGCCTTCTCAAGCCCCGGAATGGTGCGGAAGATACGCTGCTGCTCGCCGTATTTCAGCTTCGTCTGGAAGCCGACGATGTTGTAGAGCGTGCCGAGCTTGTTGTCCTGGCGCAGTTGAACGATCGCGTAGGCTTTCGTCGCAGGATCGTGTGGATTGGTGAGGCCAACGGGCTTCATCGGCCCGTGGCGCAAGGTCTCGGGGCCGCGCTCCGCCATCACCTCGATCGGCAGGCAGCCGTCGAAATAGGGCGTGTTGGTCTCCCATTCCTTGAACTCGGTCTTCTCGCCGGCGATCAGCGCGGCGACGAAGCCGTCATACTGCTCCCTGGTCATCGGGCAGTTGATGTAGTCGGCACCGGTGCCGCCGGGACCGACCTTGTCGTAGCGCGACTGGAACCAGGCCACCGACATGTCGATGGATTCGCGGTGGACGATCGGTGCGATCGCGTCGAAGAAGGCGAGCGCATTCTCGTCGGTCAGCTCGCGGATGGCATCAGCCAGCGGCGCGGAGGTGAGGGGGCCGGTGGCAACGATGACGTTGCTCCAGTCGGCCGGCGGCAGGCCTGCAATCTCGCCGCGCGCAATCTCGATCAGGGGGTGATCGTTCAGCGCCTTGGTGACGGCCGCTGAGAAGCCGTCACGGTCGACCGCCAGCGCGCCGCCGGCGGGCACCTGGTTGGTGTCTGCCGCGCGCATGATCAACGAGCCGAGGCGGCGCATTTCGGCATGGAGCAGGCCGACGGCGTTGTTGGCGGCATCGTCCGAGCGGAACGAATTGGAGCAGACGAGTTCGGCAAGTCCGTCGGTGCGGTGCGCCTCGGTCATGCGGGTCGGCCGCATCTCGTGCAGCACCACGCGCACGCCGGATTTGGCCACCTGCCAGGCGGCTTCGGAGCCGGCAAGGCCTGCGCCGATAACGTGCACGGTATTGGATTGGGGTCCTGTCATGGGGCGGACAGGTAGCGCTTTTCGGCGGCCAGTGGAATCGCCGAGATCGAGTTTTCTGCCATCGGATACGACAACGCCCGCACGAGGCGGGCGCTATCGGTTCGTCCGGTTAGGGCTGAACGATTTCAGCCCTGATACTGACCGGCGGCAACGCGCGGGATGTCCGAGCGATCGAGGCCGATGTCGGCCAGTTCGCGATCGCTGAGCTGGGACAGCTCGGCAACATTGCGCTGATAGTCCCGGAAAGCCTGGATCATGCGGATGAGCGAGAGCAGCATAGATAGTCTCCTGTAGTTCGATTCAGCCCTTGCCCGGGCCTCATCGTTGAAATGAATATAGGTGAGAGTGGTGCACTGCGAAAGTTCCGATGTTGCGATGCAGCTAAGCGCCGAATGCATAGCGTCGGTAACGGACGATTAACTTGAAAGCACTCCCGCCCAAAGGGCAGGCGGAGTGAGGACTAAGGGGCAGTAAAATCCCGTGAATTCACGGATTTAGTCGAGATTTTCGTGCTCGTCTGGATCTGAAATAGGTTCAGTTCCAATCATTCACAAGGCAATCGATCAGCGCCTACACCCAATTCTCGCATGCGCGAATCGCATGAGCCTCAAATATAAAAACTGATTTTAAATTCATTTCAATCGCCTGCGAGCTGACTCTGCTCCGACGGGTATGCGCCAGCGAAGCGTTTGGATTGGGCCGCCTGATCAACATGCGAAAGAGGGCCAAGCTAGGGGCGGACCGGATCCTGGCTTCGGTTGACAGCCGAAGCCGCCGGATAATGCAGTGCACACACGCCGAACGTGTAGGATTCATTACGAGGTTGTAATGAAAATCAGAAATTCGGCATGCGCCTCTGCGTCGCGCGCAACATCACGCAATTCTCGCGAGGAATTTATTGCGGCAAGTTGTCGCGCCCGATGGAAAGTCATGTCGCAGATTCCGGCAATGTCGCTGGGTCTGTCGCAAGAACAAGAGAAGGAAAGTAACGTCATGACGAAGTTACTCGGGGTTATCGCAATTGCTGTCGCTGCATTCGCCGTCGCGCCGGCTCAGGCTGCCAAGCACGCTGCCGGCGGCTGCAGCTCGGGCAATCTGGAGAAGACCGAGACCGCGATCGAGAACATGGCCGATGGTGACGGCAAGTTCGTCGCGCAGAAGGAGATCGCGGCTGCTCAGGACTCGCTGCTCAACGGCAAAATGGGTGCGTGCGGCGCGCATCTGAACAAGGCGATGCACGCCACCATGGGCAAATAGAAACGTCGAGAGGAAGACGCACTGAGAGGGCCGGTCGCCAGCCGACCGGCCCTACGCGTTTTGACGAGGGGTTGCTAGACTAAGGGGCGTGTGCGAGCTGGGTGGCGAAATGCGCGACGGTCTTCGAGTAGACCTCGCTCTTGTTCCACTGCTGCAGCACCGCGAAGTTCGGACTGCCCGGCTGCCAATCCTTGCCCTTCTGCCAGCCATAGCCGGCGAGATAGTTGGCGGTAGAGGCGAGCACGTCGGGCGCGTTGTGCAGGAGATCGCGCTTGCCATTGCCGTCGAAATCGACGGCATATTTCATCCAGGACGACGGCATGAACTGGGTCTGGCCGAGCTCGCCGGCCCAGGCGCCCTTCATGTCGGCCGGCGCGAGGTCGCCGCGCTGGACGATGCGCAGCGCGTCCAATAGCTCGGCCCGAAACTGCTCGGCGCGCCGGCAGTCGTAGGCCAGCGTCGCCAGCGAGCGGATGGTTGCGAACTTGCCGGTATTGACGCCGAAATCGGTCTCGAGACCCCATATCGCGACCAGGACCTCGCCCGGGACGCCGTAGGTCTGCTCGATGCGCGAGAGCACCGAGCCGTACTGCTTCATCATGTTGGAGCCGCGCATCATCCGCGGCGGCACCATGCGGCCGGAGAACTCCTCGAAAGTCTGGTTGAACACCTTTTGCGATCGGTCGCGGTTGAGCACGCTTTGGTCGAGCGTGACGCCGGCAAGTCCGGCGGAAATCGCCTGCTGCGAGATACCTTTGGCGGCGGCGTCGGTTTTGAAGTCCGCAAGCCAGGCGTCGAAATTGCCCGAGCCGCAGGCGACAGCGGCAAGCGCTGGTGCGGTGGACAGGATTGAGGCGGAGAGGATGAAGGCTGCGAGAGCGAGACGAGAAATCGTCGGGGTCATTCGAGTAAATGAATTCCGTGAAGTGATCTGACCGGCGGGGCGCAATCTCGATTGTAACCGCGGCCAAAGCAAGGCGCGTGACAGCGCGATCCTGCCCGGCCCGGGGCAGGATCGCATGTCACGATATCGTCAGGCGTCCGTCCGATTGCGCCAGGGGAAGAGGTTGGCGGGGAAGTCGGCGGCCGGCTTGCGCGGACGATGCGGCGGCGGCACCGGACGCGCGCTCGGATCGGACACGATTACCTTGCGGTAGAGATGCCAGGTGGCGTGGCCGAGCAGTGGGATCACCACGGCAAGGCCGAGGAACGCCGGGATCGTGCCCAGCGCCAGCAGCACCGCCACGATCAGGCCCCAGGCTGCCATCGGGACGGGATTTTTGGCGACGACGCGCAGCGACGTCACCATCGATTCGAACGCGCCGGCATGGCGATCGAGCATCAGGGGGAATGATACGGCGCTGATGCAGAGGGCGGCGAGCGCGAACAGGAATCCGGCGCCGCAGCCGACCACGATCAGCCACCAGCCTTGCCTTGTCGTCAGCACGCGGATCAGAAAATCCGAGATCCCGGACGCGCCCTCATAGCCGAACGCCGCGACATAGATCGCCTGCGCGGTCGCGACCCAGGTCACGAACAGTGCGAGCAGCAGCGTGCCGAGTCCCAGCATGGCGCCGAACGAGGGCGAGCGCAGCACTTCCATGGCATCCCAGGCGCTGGCCTCCTCATAGCGTTCGCGCCGGCTGGAGAGTTCGTAGAGGCCGAGCGCGGCGAACGGGCCGATCAGCGCGAAGCCTGCGGCCAGCGGGAACAATAGCGGCAGCACCGAATAGCCCATCACCACGCGGGCGAGCACGAGGCCCAGCACCGGATAGATCACGCAGAGGATGATGGCGTGGCTCGGCACCGCCTTGAAATCCTCCCAGCCGCGCCGGAGCGCGTCGTGCAGATCGGAGAGTTGGATGGTTCGGATCACCGGTCCATCCGCATCCGCGGTCTGGACCACTGTGGGCACATTGCCCTGGTAGAGGGTGGCCATGGTCGCTAGCTCCTTGCCAAGCGGCCGAATTCGGCGCCGGTAACGGCGCAAGCGGCCGCAATTCTGAGTTTCGCGATCCCAACCAGACGCGAATTCCGGATGGCATCGCGAACTGAACATGAACCGTACGCCTATTTCCGAGTCCTGTCCCTCACGCCTGGGTGAGATTCGATGCCGCAGCGCAACCTCGATGACGTCATTCGGTCGTCATTTCGCCGCAGATAAGCTGATGCTGGTTGCTGTTTCGCGGAACTTCGCGGGCGCAACGCAGTAACTTCGTCTATAAGTGCCACTCAAGGCCTTTCCAACGGATCCTTCTCGGGGAGCAGACATGAGCATTTTCGGAAAAATCATGGGCGCGATCTTCGGCAGCCACCCGGCTTCCGCCGCGCCCGCAGGCGGCGCTCCCTCGGGCAGCGCGCCCGCAGGCGCCGCTCCAGGTGGATCGGCGCCTGCTGCCGCGCCCGCGTCGACAGTGGACGTTGCTGCGATCGTCGACGCGGCGGTCGCGGCGCACAAGGGCGAGAAGCTCGAATGGCGCACCTCGATCGTCGACCTCATGAAGGCGCTCGACATCGACTCCAGCCTTGCTGCGCGCAAGGATCTCGCCAAGGAGCTCGGCTACACCGGCGACACCAACGATTCCGCGAGCATGAACGTCTGGCTGCACAAGCAGGTGATGTCAAAGCTCGCCGCCAATGGCGGCAAGCTGCCGCCGGAAATCAAGCACTGACCGATCGTTCGGTTGCAAGCCAAGGGCCCGCGCGATGCCGCGGGCCCTTTTGCTTTCAGGCCAGCAAATCGGCATCTTCCGGATGCCTGTCGAGATAGTCGACGACGAAGCCGCAGCCGGGGATCACCTTGTTGCCGTCGCAGCGGATCAAGTCGAGCGCGCCCTTGACGAGCTCGGATGCGATGCCGCGGCCGCGGAGCGCGCGCGGCGTCTCGGTGTGGGTGATGATGACCGCCGATGGCGTCAGCCGGTAATTGGCGAAGGCGATTTCGTTGCCGACATCGAGCTCGAAGCGGCTTCTATCCTTGTTATCGCGTACCGATGCCGCCATGCAAAATCCTTCCGAAGTGCGTATTGCTTGCCGATCTAGGAAGCCCGATCCCGCCCTTGGCAAGCGGGGCCAGAGGGGGCGCACGGGAGATATCTGCAAACGCGCATCCCTGTGGCCGCAGCGCAATAGGTCTTGTCCCGCAAGAGTCTAATAATTCCCGACATCGCTCTTGCAAGTTCCACGGCGACTCCCACGTCTTTTGGAGGACATACGCCCGAATGCGGCCGGCAGGTCGCCAGACATTCGGTATGTCACGATCGCCAGCCGCAGACGTATGCCTCTGTTGTAGGAGGGTACTATGTCGGACTTTGGTTTCTTGAATACTCATCGAACATGGGAAGATTGGTGCGGGATGCTGCTCGGCGCGCTGATTGTCGTTTCGCCGTGGTTCCCTATCCAGGATCGGTCGCCCATCGCCGGACACGAGATGATGATCCTGAACGCGGTCGCAGTCGGCCTGATCGTGTTTGGCATCAGCCAGCTCGAGTATGTCGCGCTGCAACGCTGGCAAGAGGTGACGACGATCCTGGTCGGATTGTGGCTCATCGCCTCGCCCTATGTCCTCGGCTATTCCGGTGAAGGCTTTGTCCGCATCTACCATACGAGCCTCGGTGCGATGGTGGTGCTGCTCGGCGTGCTCCAGCTCTGGCAGGACTGGGATTTGAATGACCAGGACATGCTCAGGCATGGGCATTAGGCCGTAGGCGAGGCCCGTCATCAGCGGGCCTGCGCGCTCATCGCTCCATCAGGTCCTGATAGTCGGGGTGCTTCTCGATCCACGCCTTCACGAACGGGCATTGCGGGATCAGCTTCAATCCGGCGGCGCGGACCTGGTCGAGCGCGCCTTGCACCAGCTTTGAGCCGACACCCTTGCCGCCGAGCTCCTTCGGCACCTCCGTGTGCTCGAACGTGATGAATTTGCCGTCGAGCTTGTAGTGTTCGGTGGCAAGATAGCCCTCCACCTCCAGCTCGAAGCGGTGATGGTCCCTGTTGTCGATGACGTCGCTCATGGCGTCTCCGGTCAGCTCTTCAGCGAGTCCGTCAGCATCTTGCGGATCGACCAGGCTTCGCCTTCGGACGAGCCCTTGATGTCGTCGATCTTCCAAGTGCTGGCCTCGCGCACGAAGTCGTAACGCACGATCAGGTCGGCCGGTTTCCGGTCGTTGCGGTGGCCGGTGATGGTCACCGCGAACGTCGCCTTGTCGGCCCCCATCTTCTCCGCGTCAACCTTGAATGACTTCACGTCGGGTTCCTGCGAGTTGGTGACGGGATCGAAATCGACCGGTCCGACGTCGCCCTTGGGCGTGTGCGCATCCGCCTTGGCCCACAGCGCGATCAGCGCCTTGGAGAGATATTGGCTCTTGGCCGCCTTGTCCTCGATGATGAAGGCACCGCCGCCATCGCCCTTGCCATTGGCCGCGCGGGTGTAGATCGCGGTCACGATGGCGACGGGATCGCCGGGGGCGGGCATCACGGCGAATGCCGGGGAGGTACTGGCAAGCAGAGAGGCGACGACGAAGGTCCGGCGGGTGAGCATGAAATGTCCCTGGGGTGATGGCGCGCGACGACAGGCCGGCGGCCGGAGTCAGCGCGCATCTGTGTAGACCAATGGAGCGGCCGTTCGGTTCAATCGGTCGCTTTGGCCAGCCGCGCATCCTCGGGCTGCGGCTGCGGGCGGAGGCAGCCCTGGCAGATGACGAGGGAGCGGTTGACCCTCGCGTCCTGCTCGGCCTCGATGCCGTCCTGGGCCTGCCACCATTCCTTCGAATAGGGTTGAAGCCCGGCTTGCGCCCCGTTGCGCTCGGATCGGGCCGCGGTCCGCGCAGGTGCGGAGGCCGCACGCGGCTGATTGGGATTCTCGCCGGCGCCATCCCAGGCATAGCGCGCCGGCTTGAAGGCGGGATCGGACGCCAGATGGGCTTGCGGGCCCACGGCACATCCGGCGAGCGCCAGCGACAACAGGAGGAAGGCGGGCACTTTGACCATGATGCGGCACTCTGTACGCGGAGACTGATCAAGGGTGCGCCGATCATGTTTAAAATTCCCTGAACGATTGCGGCCTCGGCTGCGACCAACGCGAATGCGATATCTCGTCTTCCTGCTCGCTCTCTTCGCCACCGCTGCGCGTGCCGAGGAGGCAAAACCGTTCAACCCCTCCGATTATCCGCCCGGGGTGCAGAAGGCGCTGCACTATGCCAATGAGGAATGCGAGAGCCAGGGCGGCGGCGCGGTGACCTTTGCGGCGGACACGGTGCGCAAGATCGATCTGACCGGCGACGGCCGCGACGACTACGTCGTCGACTTCCGCGACACCAAATGCGGGGAGCGCGAGACCACCTATTGCGGAACCGGCGGCTGCGTCATGACCATCCTGGTGACGCTGCCGGATGGCGGCGTGCGCCCGGTGTTCGACGGCTATGTGCGCAGCTACAAGATCGTGGCGCCGCCGATCAAGCGCGGCGCCGCGCGCACGATCCGATTCGACCTGCATGGCAGCTTCTGCGGCGGCTTTGGCGCGCAGGCCTGCTGGAAAGAGAAGGCCATTACGGCGACGCCGTTCGCATTCAGGCAGCCGTAAGGCAGGTGTGCGGCCGGTGGTCTTGCAGGGGCGCGTTCGATGGCGATAAATGGGCTGCAATGAGCGGGCGGCTCGCGTGCCGTCCGCCGCCCAAGAGGAAGCCCGATGCAGCCCCTGCGCATGTCCCGCCGCGTCATGAATCTCGCTTACATGCTGACCCAGAATGCGCGGCGGCATGGGGCGCGTCCCGGCTTCGTCTGGGGTGACAAATCCTGGACCTGGCGCGAGATCGATGCGCAGGTCTCGGCGCTCGCCGCCGCACTCGCCGCGCGTGGTATCGCCAAGGGCGACCGCATCCTCGTCCATTCCAAGAACGGCGACGAGATGTTTCTCTCGATGTTCGCGGCGTTCCGGCTTGGCGCCGTCTGGGTGCCCACCAATTTCCGCCTGATGCCGGACGAGGTGACCTATCTCGCTCAGGCCTCCGGTGCGAAGGCGTTTCTGTGCCATGTCGATTTTCCCGAGCACGCCGCGGCCGTGAGCGGTGGCGCGCTGGAATTCACCTGGAGCATCGACGGCGAGGCCGCCTTCGGCGAGCGCTCGGTGGCTGATGCCATCGCTTCGCAGGCCGGCAGTACCGTAGAGAACGTTGCGGTCGAGCACGACGATCCCTGCTGGTTCTTCTTCACCTCCGGCACCACCGGCCGCTCCAAGGCTGCGGTGCTGACTCATGGCCAGATGGGCTTTGTCGTCACCAATCATCTTGCCGATCTGACGCCAGGCGTCACCGAAGACGATGCCTCGCTGGTGGTGGCGCCGCTGTCGCATGGCGCCGGCGTGCATCAGCTGGTGCAGGCCGCGCGCGGTGTGCGGACCGTGCTGCTGCCGACCGAGAAGTTCGACATCGACGAGGCGTTCCGCCTGATCGAGACACATCGGGTCGCCAATCTCTTCACCGTGCCGACGATCCTGAAGATGATGGTCGAGCATCCGGCGGTGGACAAATACGATCATTCTTCGCTGCGCCATGTGATCTATGCGGGCGCGCCGATGTATCGCGAGGACCAGAAGGCCGCGCTGAAGAAGCTCGGCAAGGTCATCGTGCAGTATTTCGGTCTCGGCGAGGTCACCGGCAACATCACCGTGCTGCCGGCGGCGCTGCATGATCCCGAGGATGGTCCGCATGCGAAGATCGGCACCTGCGGCTTCGAGCGCACCGGAATGCAGGTCTCGATCCAGGACGACGAGGGCCGCGAACTCGCGGCCAACCAGAGCGGCGAGATCTGCGTGATCGGCCCCGCCGTGCTCGCCGGCTACTACGACAACCCTGAAGCCAATGCGAAGGCGTTCCGCAATGGCTGGTTCCGCACCGGCGATCTCGGCCACATGGACGAGGAGGGGTTCGTCTACATCACCGGCCGCGCCTCCGACATGTACATCTCCGGCGGCTCCAACATCTATCCGCGCGAGATCGAGGAGAAGATCCTGACGCATCCTGCGGTCGGTGAGGTCGCCGTGCTCGGCGTGCCCGATGCGACCTGGGGCGAGGTCGGCGTCGCCGTCTGCGTTGCGCGTGAGGGCGAGAAGCCGGTGAGTGAAGCGGAGATGGCGGCGTTCCTGTTGCCGAAGGTGCCGCGCTACAAGATGCCGAAGCGCTTCTTCTTCTGGGAGGCGTTGCCGAAATCCGGCTATGGCAAGATTCCAAAACGCATGGTGCGCGACGAGCTCGAGGCACGCGGGCTGCTCGACCTCGACAAGACGAAGACGGGCTGAGCGCAGGTCATGCGGAGCATCAAGCAGCCGGGCGCGCCAGTCGCAGAACGCATCCAATGGGTGGAGGCGAGGGGGCGCGCTTTCTCCTTCGCGCTTCAGGCCGGTGTGCCGCTGCTGGAGGCCGCGCGCCGCGGTTTCGCCGCTGAAGGCTTTGCCGGCGGCGTGCTGAACTTCGGTAGCGGCGCGGTCGGGCCGTTCGCTTACGTCATGCCGGCACTGTCGAAGACCGGCGAGAATGCTGCGTTCTACAGCGATACATATCGCCCCGCGGGCCTGACGCGTGTGAAGTTCGGCCGCATGACGCTCGGTATGCGCGACGGCGCGCCGTTCTTTCATTGCCACGGGCTGTGGACCGAGGCGGACGGCAAGCCAGGCGGCGGCCACATGATGCCGGACGAGACTGTTGTAGCAGAACCGTTCGAGGTCGAGGCCTTCGGTCTCGATGGTGCGATGTTCACCGCCGAGCCCGACCCCGAGACCAATTTCAAGCTGTTCGGGCCGGTCGCCTCCGCGAGCACCGGCGCGCGCACGACCAGCCGCGCCTTCGCGCTCCGGCTGCGCCCCAACCAGGATTTTGCCGGCTGCCTCGAAGAGTTCTGCCGCGCGCGCGGCATCGCGCGCGCGAAAATCCACGGCGGCGTCGGCTCGACCGTCGGCGCGCGTTTCATCCATGGCGGCGTGACCGAGCCGTTCGCAACGGAGCTTGCGGTGACGGCCGGGACGATCGCGCCGGGCCCTTCGGGTGCGCTCGAAGCCGCACTGGATGCCGCCCTGATCGACTACACCGGCGGCATTGCGGAGGGCCGTCTGATCCGTGGCGACAATCCCGTGCTGATGACCATGGAGCTGGTGCTCGAGGTGTTGGGCTAGGATCGGCGAGCGGTCATCAGGGGTGAGAACGTAGCTTGGCAATGGCCAGGTACGTAGATTGACTTACCCCTGAGTTCGATCCTTGAAAGAGGTCGAGCAATGGAGATTGGCCCTGATCGGTGCTCTGGCTGTTTCTGACGTCATACATCGCGGAGAAACGGTTCAACAGCTTTGCAACTTTCGCGGGATCGGACAGATCCTTGATCTTCATGAATTTGTCCACGAACTTGGCTTGCTGATCGATCGGCATCGCAGCCATCGAGTCAGGCAGATCGAACGTGGTCCTGAACACCTCCGAAAGAACGCGGGTGCGCGCCCCAACGAGGCCATGAACAGGTCTCCCCTCGGCCGCAAAATGGGCTACGATGATCCCAGCGCGCTTCAAGTCGCGCACGATCAACGAGACGCATGGGGAAACGAGATGAGGGTGACGATTGGACGGCGCACGGTCTTGGCCGCGGTGCTGACTGCCGCGAGTGCGGCGGCTTTGGCGGCGGCGTTTGGCCCGGCTTCTACACCGGCCTGGGCGCATGGGCCGACCCGGCAGAAGGTGCGCGAATCCATCGAGATCAACGCAGCCCCGGCCAAAGTGTGGGCCGCAATCGGCAATTTCCAGGACATGAGCTGGCTCCCGCCGGTCACCAAGACCGAGGGCGAGAAGGGCAACGAGATCGGCGCCACGCGGAAGCTGACGCTGACGGGAGGCGCGACCGTCGACGAGGAGCTCTACAAGTTCGACGCCGCCGCGATGACCTATTCCTACCGGATCACCACCGTCGACGTGAAGGTGCTGCCGGTCACCAATTATTCCTCGACGCTGACGGTGACGCCGAGCGCTGACGGCAAGGGCTCGACCCTGGAATGGGCTGGTGCGTTCTACCGCGGCTTTCCCAACAACGACCCGCCGCCGGAACTGAGCGACGAGGCTGCCAAGACCGCTGTGAGCGGGCTCTACAAGGCCGGCCTCGCGGCGCTGAAGAAGAAGGTCGAGAGCGGAAGCTGACGGTGCGCATCCCGGTCATGGCGGCACTGGCCGCCAGCCTTGCTTGCCTCGGCAGCGCGTTCGCGGAAGAGGCGTTCGTCACCAACCAGCTCAGCGACGATCTGATGGTCGTGGACCTCGCCACGGCACGCAGCGTGGCGACCATCCCGATCGGCGGCAAGCCGGCGGGCGTCGCCGTCAGTGCCGACGGCCGCTTTGCCTATGTCACGAGCCCGGACGCCAAGGCCGTAACTGTGGTGGACGCAGCAACGCGGCAGGTCGCGGGGCGGATCGAGGTCGGCGGCGGGCCGCTCGGCATTGCGGTCGCGCCCGATGGCAAGACGGTCTATGTCGCCGACTGGTACGCCGCGGCGGTGCGTGTGATCGACGCGGCGACGCGCAGCGTCACGGCCAGCATCGCAGTCGGCGCCTCGCCGTCGGGCCTGGCGGTGACACCTGATGGCAAGCTGCTGCTCTCGGCGGACCGCGACGACGACAGCGTCTCGGTCGTGGATACCGCGACGCGCCAACGCAAGGCGACCATCAAGGTCGGCACGCGTCCGTTCGGTGTCACCATCGACGCCGAGGGCAAGCGCGCCTACACCGCCAATGTCGGCTCTGACGACGTCTCCGTGATCGACATCGCGGCAGGTCAGGCGATCGGTCGCGTGCCGGTCGGGATGCGTCCCTATGCGGTGGCGATGGCGCAGGGCCGCGGCTTCGTGACCGACCAGTATGGCGGCACCGTCAGCGTGTTCGACCTGGCGACGCTGAAGCCGATCAAGCGCATCAATGTCGGCGACTATCCCGAAGGCATCAATGCGACCGCAGACGGCAAGCGCATCATCGTCGCCAATTGGGAGAGCAACACGCTTCATATCATCGATGCAGCCGAGCTGAAGGTCGTCGGCGAGGTCAAGGTGGGCGACGGCCCGCGCGCGTTCGGGGCGTTCTTGCGCAGGACGGAGTAGGGGGCGGAGAGGCGACCTACGTCGTCCCGGCGTAGGCCCTCAATTTCAGGAAGAAGTCCCTCAGGATGGGGTTGCGATCCACATAGGTCACGTAGCGGATCGCATGCCGGCTGCGATCGACGCTCCAGGTCATCTGCTCCGTCAGGACCGGCGCCGGGATGATCACGCTCGGCGCCCACACGGGGTTCAGCAGCCATCCGACCGGCGCCATGTCCCAGATCTCCTTCGCCCAACCCAGATGGTCGGACGAATATTCCTTGAAGCGCATGGCGAGGAACGCGCCGATGCTGCCGTGCGGTTCGACGTAACGCTCGATCTCCGGCACTGTCGAGTGAAGGTGCGAGGTGACGCCCTTGCACGGCACCAGAACCAGCGGCACGCCGCTGTCGAGCAGCACCTGGGCGCCGCCGACGTCCTGCTTGAGGTTGAACTCGATCGTGTGCGGCCATTCCAGCGCATGGCCGCCGAGCCACACGACGACGATGCGGTCGATGATATCGGGGGCTTTGAGAAGCGCAGAGGCGACGTTGCTGATGGCGCCAATGGCGATGACGTAGAGCGGATGGTCCGGCGAGCCCGCGCGCGCCCGGGCCACGAGGTCGTCGACGGCAGGCGCCTCGCGCGCGGCCTTGCCGGGCCCGACATAGGCGGTGACGCCGCGATGAACCAGGCCCTCGGCTGCGATGTTCAGACGCTCCAGCAAGCGCAGGATTTCCTGATAGCTCAGCTCCATGCCGTGGCCGGGGCTGTCCGCGCGCGCGTTCAAGAACGGCGCGGCATAGATCGCCTCGACGTCGAAGCGATCCTTCGACAGCAGCATTTGAACCAGCGCAAACTGATCGTCGATCTCGTTGTAGGTGTCGGTGTCGAGCACGACGCGGATCCGGCCGACCGGCGGCTCCAGCAGCTTGAGGCGGGCTGCATCCGTGAGTGTCATCGGCGTCTCCCTGGATGGGCGGATGCCGGGCTCAGGCCTTCAACGGCATCCGGCAGACCGCGTCCGCGATCTCATCCATGTGCGCGAAGATGCGATCGGGCGCAAGCGCCCGCAGCGCGGCCGGTGCCGCATAGCCCCAGCACACCGCGCCACAGGCGATGCCGACGGCCCGCGCCGCCTCAATGTCGCGCACCTCGTCGCCGATCGAAATCACGTGAGCGGGGTCCACGCCGGCGCGGCGGATGACCCGGCGGAATTTCGTGGGCTTGCCGAAGATCGATGCCGCGCAATCGAAATGCGCGAACAGCGCCGCGGCCTCGCCGAGCTTCTCGCGCGCATTGGCTTCGCTGTCCGATGTCACCAGCGCCAGCTGCACGCCGCGCTCGGCCAGCGTCCGCAGCATCGCCTCGACGCCCGCGAACAGCGAGATCTCCGCAGCCGCCTCCGCCTTCAGCCGCCGCGCATATCGCGCGATCGCCGGCAGCTTCCACAGCGGCACCTCGAGCCGGCTGAGGATCTCCCGCGTCGAGGCATGCCGCAGCCCCTCGACGTCCTCATCGGCCACGCGCCGAAAGCCAAAGCGATCGGCGACGTCGTTGATTGTGCGCAGGAACCACGGAAAGCTGTCGGCGAGGGTACCGTCGAGATCGAAGATGGCGAGGGCGTAGGGCATGGGGAAGAAATTACACCGCTAGGATTTCCACACGGTCTCCTCGGTCCATCCGAGCTCGTCGAACTCGGCGGCCCTGAGCGGTGCTTCTCCCTCGGCAAAGAATTCGTCGAGCTGAGGCGGCGGGACACTTGTTGCAGAGAGCATCGCGTGCGCCTGTCCGCGGTGATGAATTTGATGCTGAAACAGATGCATGAGCAGTCGGTCGCGACGTTCGGTCTGGACGCGCGTGTCGCGGTTGATCCGCACAATGCCGTCGAGAAGTTCGGGTGTCAGCGCATCGCAGACGGCGAGCAAACGCTTGTCCATTTCGGCTTGGGCAGGTTTCAGCTCAGAGAGTGAGGGGTACGGAATCTGGTTCTTCCAGGCCGCAGGCCCGAGCCATCCGCCCTCCAGTGCATCGACATAGAAGAGGTCGATGACATGGATGTGGTTCAGTGTGCGTTGCAGGCTCGGAAAGAAGCCGGTCCGCTCGGCTTCGAAGTCGGTCTGAGACAGCGCAGCACAAGCGGTGAGCAGCCGGTGGTTGGCCCAAGCATTATTGTGGGCGAACGCACTGTAGGTTTGCACAAGTCCGGCAGGCAAACTCCGTCTCCCTCAGACAATGTGTCGGCACGCTCCCGGTACGTAACCTATTCGGCCGCCTCGCTCGCCGCGCGCCGCCGCTTCGGCTTCCGCGCCTTCTCCAGCACCGGCGCCAGGAATTTGCCGGTGTAGCTCCGCGGCGCCTTGGCGATGTCTTCCGGCGGGCCCCAGGCGACGATTTCGCCGCCGCCGTCGCCGCCTTCCGGGCCGAGGTCGATGACCCAGTCGGCGGTCTTGATGACTTCGAGATTGTGCTCGATGACGACGACCGTGTTGCCCTGCGCGACCAGCTCGTGCAGCACCTCCAGCAGTTTCTTGACGTCGTGGAAGTGCAGGCCAGTGGTCGGCTCGTCCAGGATGTAGAGCGTGCGGCCGGTGGCGCGCTTGGACAGTTCTTTCGCGAGCTTGACGCGCTGGGCTTCACCGCCCGACAGGGTCGTGGCCTGCTGGCCGACATGGATGTAGTCGAGGCCGACGCGGTGCAGGGTCTGGAAGGTCTCGCGCACGCGCGGCACCGCCTTGAAGAAGTCTGCGGCCTCCTCGACGGTCATGTCGAGCACGTCGGCGATGCTCTTGCCCTTGAACAGGACTTCGAGCGTCTCGCGATTGTAGCGCTTGCCCTTGCAGACGTCGCAGGTGACGTAGACGTCGGGCAGGAAGTGCATCTCGATCTTGATGACGCCATCGCCCTGGCAGGCCTCGCAGCGGCCACCCTTGACGTTGAAGGAGAAGCGGCCGGGCTCGTAGCCGCGCGCCTTGGATTCGGGGAGGCCTGCGAACCATTCGCGGATCGGCGTGAAGGCGCCGGTGTAGGTCGCCGGATTCGAGCGCGGGGTGCGGCCGATCGGCGACTGGTCGATGTCGATGATCTTGTCGATGTGCTCCAGGCCCTCGATGCGGTCGTGCGGAGCTGCGCCTTCGCTGGCGTTGTTCAGCTTGCGGGCGATCGCCTTGTAGAGCGTGTCGATCAGCAGCGTCGACTTGCCGCCGCCGGAGACGCCGGTGACGCAGGTAAACAGGCCGAGCGGGATTTCGGCCGTGACGTTCTTGAGGTTATTGCCGCGCGCGTTGACCACCTTGATGGTGCGGCGATGGTTCGGTGGGCGCCGCTCCGGCACCTCGACCTCGAGCTCGCCGGTGAGGTACTTGCCGGTCAGCGATTTCGGGTTTCGCATGATCTCGGCGGGCGTGCCTTCGGCGACGATGTTGCCGCCATGCATGCCGGCGCCCGGGCCGATGTCGAGCACGTAGTCGGCCAGCAGGATCGCGTCCTCGTCATGCTCGACCACGATCACGGTGTTGCCGAGGTCGCGCAGGCGCTTGAGGGTGTCGAGCAGGCGCGCGTTGTCGCGCTGGTGCAGGCCGATCGAGGGCTCGTCGAGCACGTAGAGCACGCCGGTCAGGCCCGAGCCGATTTGCGAGGCGAGGCGGATGCGCTGGCTCTCGCCGCCGGACAGCGTGCCGGAGGAGCGGGACAGGGTGAGATAGTTGAGGCCGACGTCGAGCAGGAAGGTGAGTCGCTCGCGGATCTCCTTGAGGATGCGGCCGGCGATCTCGTTCTGCTGCGTGTTCAGCGCCTCCGGCACGGTCTCGAACCATGCACCGGCGCCTTTGACGGACAGCTCCGAGATGTCGCCGATATGCTTGCCGCCGATCTTGACGCAGAGCGCCTCGGGCTTGAGCCGGAAACCGTTGCAGCCGCCGCAGGGCACGTCGTGGAAATATTTCGCCAGCTCCTCGCGCGCCCACTCGCTCTCGGTCTCGCGGTAGCGGCGGTCGATGTTGGTGATGACGCCCTCGAACGGCTTCTTGGTGTCGTAGGAGCGGACCCCGTCCTCGTAGGAGAACTTGATCTCGTCCTCGCCGGAGCCATGCAGGATCGCGTTCTGCGTCTTCTTGGGCAGATCCTTCCATTTGGTGGTCAGCGTGAACTTGTAGTGCTTGCCGAGCGCCGTCAGCGTCTGCGTGTAGTAGGGCGACGACGATTTGGCCCAGGGCGCGATCGCGCCCTTGCCGATCGCGAGCTCCTTGTCGGGGATGACGAGGTCTTCGTCGACATGCTGCTCGACGCCGAGGCCGCCGCAGGCAGGACAGGCGCCGTAGGGGTTGTTGAAGGAGAACAGGCGCGGCTCGATCTCGGGGATGGTGAAACCCGAGACCGGGCAGGCGAACTTTTCCGAGAACAGGATGCGCTCTGGCCCGCTCTTGTCGTGAATCTTCGCGGTCTTCTTTTTCTCTTTCTCTTCCGCGGGAGCGGCCGCCGGCGCGTCGGCGAACTCGACGACGGCAAGGCCTTCGGCCAGCTTCAGCGCGGTCTCGAAGCTCTCGGCGAGGCGCTGGCCGATGTCGGCGCGCACCACGATGCGGTCGACGACGACGTCGATGTCGTGCGGGAACTTCTTGTCCAGCGTCGGCGCTTCCGCCAGTTCATGGAAGGTGCCGTCGATCTTGACGCGCTGAAAGCCCTTCTTGAGCCATTCGGCGAGCTCTTTCCTGTACTCGCCCTTGCGGCCGCGCACGACAGGCGCGAGCAGGTAGAGGCGGGTGCCTTCCGGCAGCGCCAGCACGCGGTCGACCATCTGGGAGACGGTCTGGCTTTCGATCGGAAGGCCCGTGGCCGGCGAATAGGGCACGCCGACGCGGGCCCAGAGCAGGCGCATGTAGTCGTAGATCTCGGTGACGGTGCCGACGGTCGAGCGCGGGTTCTTCGACGTCGTCTTCTGCTCGATCGAGATTGCCGGCGACAGGCCATCGATCTGGTCGACATCAGGCTTCTGCATCATTTCCAGGAACTGGCGCGCATAGGCCGACAGCGATTCGACGTAGCGGCGCTGGCCCTCGGCGTAGATGGTGTCGAATGCGAGCGAGGACTTGCCGGAGCCCGAGAGACCGGTGAACACCACGAGCTTGTCGCGGGGAATCTCGACGTCGACGTTCTTGAGGTTGTGCTCGCGCGCGCCACGGATCGTAATTGCGCGCAGGTGTGATCCCGCGTTCTGTTGTTGGCGCTTCGCCTTGATCACTTCATCCATCCTGGTGGTCCTCAAGGAATCCCAAAGGCGCGCGATCGCGCCAACGTTGAAGGCGCGCTTCGCCCGGAACCGGGATCGGCGCCGATGGGTATGTCAGCGAACGTAGGAAGAACGAGCACGGATTTCCAGTGGGACTTGCGAATCGTCAACGGATTGTTGGCGCGCTGGCGGCATCTGGCAGGAGCACGTGCGCGGAACTGCGCGGGGACCGGCCGGTCAAACAAAAAGGCCGGCGCAAGGCCGGCCTTTCGTAACACGATGGCGTTGGAGGCGAAGATCAGTACTTCGCGACCACCGGGCCCCCGAAGTGATAGTTCACGCCGACCTGCACGGTGTGGAAGTTGAGCGTGCCGGTGGGCAGGGCGCCCGAGAAGTAGCTCTCGCCGCCGAGGCTGCGATAGAGGTACTCGCCCTTGACCGACCACTGCGGCGCGAAGAATGCTTCGATGCCCGCACCGACGGTCCAGCCGGAGTGCCACTTGCTGTCCGAAGCGGTCACGCCGAGCGCGGAGAGGGTGATCTTGTTGTCGATCCAGGCGTAACCACCGGTGCCGTAGAACAGGACGTTGTTGACGGCCCAGCCGAGGCGGCCGCGCACGGTGCCCATCGCGTCGGTCTTCGAGGTCGCGGTTGCGGTCACGACGCCGAAGCCGGGAACGACGGTGGCGCCGGTCGCGGTGGCGCTGACGTCAGCCCAGGCGCCATCGGCCTCGACGCCGAACACTACGTTGCCGGTCTGCCAGTTGTAGCCGGCGGTGCCGCCGACGAAGCCACCCTTCATCTTCGGGTCGCCGGAAGCGTTTTCCCAGGCGCCGCCGCCGACGATACCGAGGTAGAAGCCGGTCCAGTTGTAGACCGAAGCCATAGCCACCGGGGCCTTGGTGTAGGGGCGAGCCGCCAGATCAGCGGCCGAAGCCGGAGCGGCAAGTGCGAACAAACAGGCCGAAGCCAACAAAACCTTCTTCATTTTCGATCTAATCCCAGTCCCAGTTTCTGTTTGTGCCTTCCACGATCGGGAAGGGGTATCGGACGCTCTCGTCCAACTGATGTCGTGCTTACACCAGCAAAGCCGCAAGTTGTGTGTCCCATCAGCCACAGCAGCCTGAAAATGTAGCAAGTGCTGACCTATTGTTCCTCAAGGGGAACAGAAACGAAAAGGCCGGCGCGAGGCCGGCCTTCAAGTCTTTGAATGATATCAGTAGGTTCAGTACCTCGCGACGATCGGGCCACCCCAGCGATAGTTCAAGCGGATGAGGCCGATATCGACGTCCTGGCTGATGCGATCTGAGCGTGTGGCAGCGCCAAGCGGCGCGAACAGGAAATTGCCGGAGCCGGTGAAGCCGATGGTGCGGTTACCGAGGAAGATGTGGTCGTACTCGAAGCCCACGGTCCAGTTCGGTGCGAAGCCTACCTCGATGCCTGCGCCCACGGTGCCGCCCCAGCGGGTCTCGTCGGCCCGGTCGACCTCGAGGCCGGAGACGACGTCGAAGCTGCGGTAGCGGTCGCCGACGACGGCGCCGCCGCCCTTGACGTAGAGCAGGACGTTGTTCCAGGCATAGCCGACCTGGCCGGTGATCAGGCCGAAGGCGTTGATCTTTGAACGATCGCGCAGGCCGGTGATCGCGCTGATGTTGTCACCCGAGAAGTCGGCCCAGTTGCCCTGGCCCTCGAGGCCGAACACCCAATTGGCCGACTGCCAGCGGTAGCCGACCTGGCCACCGGCAGTGCCGCCGACCGCGTTGTGGCAGCCTTCGCCGACGAAAACGCCACCGCCGACATCGCCGTCCCAGCACTTGTGGCTGGTGCCACCGCCGCCGTTGAAGCCGATGTAGAAGCCGCTCCAGTCGTAGATGGCGGCGACCATCGGCGCCGGAGCCTTGGTGTAGGGACGCGCGGCCATGTCCGCCGCGCTGGCGGGAGCCGACAGGCTCAACGCCACTGCACCGATTGCACCAATCAGGATCTTATTCATTGCAAGTTTCCCCAGGTTCGTCCGCTTCTTGAAATCCCCGAAGCGGTTTGATCAGGCGCGAGGCCCAAATGCATTAATTCCAAGGCAAGCCTAGTCCGAGCGAGGGACAGAGTCCGTCGCCGAAATGCCACAGTCGCAGATCGGCGGAGCCGCGATAACTTGCTGAATGTTAAGTTGTTTTGCTCTTTTCAGGGAACCCGAAAAAGTTCCATGTTTGCGCCTGCCTTCCGCAGGACGCTGGCCGCTCAAGGCCGCCCCTTCGGCTCCGTCATTTGCAAGAACAAATCTGGAACAAACCGGAGGTCGATGCTATATGTGGGGATAACCTGAGGGGTGGCGCGGTGATCGGCGTCCGCAAGCGTCCGGCGAGCGTATAGGGTCGCCTCAACAGGGGCAGCGGAACGCGGGGAGCGGGCCGGCCTTTTTAAATTCAGTGGCATTCGGAGTGGAGAGCGGCGATGGCGGGAAGCGTCAACAAGGTCATTCTGGTTGGAAATCTCGGCAAGGATCCTGAAATCCGCCGCACCCAGGACGGGCGGCCGATCGCGAATTTGAGCATCGCCACCTCGGAGACCTGGCGCGACAAGAACAGCGGCGAGCGCAAGGAAAAGACCGAGTGGCATCGCGTGGTGATCTTCAATGAAGGGCTGTGCAAGGTCGCCGAGCAGTACCTGAAGAAGGGCGCCAAGGTTTACATCGAGGGCGCGCTCCAGACCCGCAAATGGACCGACCAGGCGGGCGTCGAGAAGTACTCCACCGAGGTCGTGCTCCAGGGCTTCAACTCGACCCTGACGATGCTCGATGGCCGCAGTGGCGGCGCGGGAGGCGGCAGCTTCGGCGATGAGCCGGCCGGCGATTTCGGCTCCTCCGGTCCAGTCAGCAGCGCACCGCGCCGTCCCGTTGCCGCTGGCGGCGGTGGCCGCAACAGCGACATGGACGACGATATCCCGTTCTGAGCGGCGGGGCGCTTCGTCCTTAACGTCGCCTTGCTCGCGTGATGCGGCAGGATTTCTTACCAATTTGCGGGTAAGGCTCGGGTTTCCCGGGCTTGCCTCATGTGCTGCTTCAAGCTTTTGACGGGCAGTCATGTGAATGGTATTAACTTGATGTTAATCCTGTTTACATGGCTCGCGCCTCTAACGGGGGAAGCCTCGCAATGAGCCTTGCGCCGCTGCTTGAGGCTGCTCCGGCCATTCCGTTGCACGCATTTGCCGCGATGGCGGCCTTTCTGCTGGGCCTGGTCCAGTTCGCGGCTCCCAAGGGCACGTTGCCGCACCGGACGATCGGGTGGATCTGGGTCGCGCTGATGGCGGTGGTGGCTGCATCGTCGTTCTGGATCCACCAGATCCGCCTGGTCGGGCCGTTCAGTCCGATCCACCTGTTGTCGATCTTCACGTTGGTGATGCTTCCGCTGGCGGTGTGGCGGGCGCGCACCCATCGCGTTGCCGATCACCGGCGCATCATGATCCTCGTCTTCGCGGGCGCGCTGGTTGTGGCGGGCCTGTTCACGCTGGTGCCCGGACGCATCATGCATCGGGTGATTTTCGGCGCGTAAGAGGGCGGCTCCCGGCGGCGCATCCGGCCCCGTTCAAGGTGGTGGCGCGGAGCACGTAAGTCTCTGGAAAAACAGTCGGAAAAAGCGCTTCCCTTGACCCCCGCGAGGGTGGTTATCAGGGGCCTGATGCGCTATATGATTCCCAGATAAACCTCATCGGATTCCCCCTTGGCTGACGACGACGACAACAAGCCCGGCGACCAGCCGGCGCAACCCTCGGACATTCGCCCCGTCTCCATCTTCGAGGAGATGAAGAAGTCCTATCTCGACTACGCCATGAGCGTGATCGTGGCACGCGCGCTGCCTGACGCCCGCGACGGCTTGAAGCCTGTGCACCGCCGCATCCTGTACTCGATGCACGAGCAGGGGCACACGCCGGACAAGAAGTACGTCAAGTCGGCGCGTGTGGTCGGCGACGTCATCGGTAAGTATCACCCGCACGGCGACCAGTCGATCTACGACGCCATGGTCCGGATGGCGCAGGACTTCTCGATGCGCGTGCCGCTGATCGACGGCCAGGGCAATTTCGGTTCGGTCGACGGCGATCCCCCGGCCGCCTATCGTTACACCGAAGCGCGGCTGACCAAGTCGGCGCTGGCCCTGCTGGCCGATATCGACAAGGACACCGTCGACTTCCAGCCGAACTACGACAACAACGAGACCGAACCGTCGGTTCTTCCGGCCAAGTTCCCGAACCTTCTCGTCAACGGCGCGGGCGGCATCGCCGTCGGCATGGCGACCAACATCCCGCCGCACAATCTCGGCGAGGTCATCGATGCCTGCGTGGCGCTGATCGACAATCCCGCGCTCACCATCGACGAGCTGATCAACATCGTTCCCGGCCCGGATTTTCCAACCGGCGGCATCATTCTCGGACGGGCGGGTATCCGCGCCGGCTACCATCTGGGCCGCGGCTCGGTGGTGATGCGCGGCAAGGTCACGATCGACACCATCCGCAAGGAGCGCGAGGCGCTCATCGTCACCGAGATTCCTTACCAGGTGAACAAGGCGACGATGGTCGAGCGCATCGCCGAACTGGTCAAGGAGAAGAAGATCGAGGGCATCGCCGACCTGCGCGATGAATCCGACCGCGACGGCTTCCGCGTCGTCATCGAGCTGAAACGCGACGCCGTGCCCGACGTGGTGCTGAACCAGCTCTACAGATTTACGCCGCTGCAGACGAGCTTCGGCGTCAACATGGTTGCGCTCGACAGCGGCCGTCCGCGGATCATGCATCTGAAGGACCTGCTCGCCATCTTTGTCGACTTCCGCGAGCGGGTCGTCACGCGTCGCACCAAGTTCCTTCTCGCCAAGGCGCGCGACCGCGCCCATATCCTGGTCGGCCTCGCGATCGCAGTCGCCAATATCGATGAGATGATCCGCGTCATCCGCACCTCGCCCGACCCGACCACCGCGCGCGATACCCTGATGTCGCGCGACTGGCCGGCCCGTGACGTCGAGGACATGCTGACCCTGATCGACGACCCGCGCCATCGCATCAGCGAGGCCGGCACGATCCGGCTCTCGATGGAGCAGGCGAGGGCCATTCTCGATCTGCGTTTGCAGCGCCTCACAGCACTCGGCCGCGACGAGATCCGCGACGAGCTCGACACGCTCGCCGGCGAGATTGCCGATTATCTCGACATCCTGCGCTCACGCGCGCGCGTGCTCGACATCGTCAAGACCGAGCTTGCCGACGTGAAGGCCGAGTTTGCCACCCCGCGCCGCACCGTGATCATCGAGCAGGAAGGCGAGGTCGAGGACGAGGACCTGATCCAGCGCGAGGACATGGTCGTCACCGTGTCACATGCCGGTTACGTCAAGCGCGTGCCGCTGTCGGCCTACCGGGCCCAGCGCCGCGGCGGCAAGGGCCGCGCCGGCATGCAGACCCGCGACGAGGATTTCGTCAGCCGGCTGTTCGTGGCCTCCACGCATACGCCGGTGCTGTTCTTCTCGTCGCGCGGCCAGGTCTACAAGGAGAAGGTCTGGCGCCTGCCGATGGCGGCGCCCAACGCGCGCGGCAAGGCTCTGATCAACATCCTGCCGCTGGAGCAGGGCGAGCGCATCACCACCATCATGCCGCTGCCGGAGGACGAGTCCACCTGGGGCAACCTCGACGTGATGTTCGCGACCACCGGCGGCAATGTCCGCCGCAACAAGCTGTCCGACTTCGTCGACGTCCGCCGCTCCGGCATCATCGCGATGAAGCTCGACGACAATGAAGCCATCGTCGACGTGCAGATCTGCACCGAGCGCGACGACGTGCTGCTGACCGGCGCCGCCGGCCAGTGCATCCGCTTCCCCGTCACCGATGTCCGCGTGTTCACCGGGCGCACCTCGATGGGCGTGCGCGGCATTGCGCTCGGCGAGGGCGACAAGGTGATCTCGCTGGCGATCCTGCGCCATGTCGAGACCTCTTCGGACGAGCGCTCGGCGTACCTGAAGATGCGCCGTGCGGTCGCCGGAGAAGCCGTGGCCGAGGAGCCTGCAGCGGACGCCGAGGCGGAGGAAACTTCGGGCAGCTTCCAGCTGGCCCAGGAACGCTACATCGAGATGTCGGCGCAGGAGCAGGTCGTCCTGACTGTCTCCGTCAACGGCTTCGGCAAGCGGACCTCATCCTACGAATACCGCACCACGGGCCGCGGCGGCAAAGGCATCGTCGCCATGAGCGTCAACAACCGCAACGGCAATCTGGTCGCGTCCTTCCCCGTCGAAGATGCTGATCAAATCATGCTGGTCACCGACAAGGGCCAGCTGATCCGCTGCCCGGTCGAAGGCATCCGCATCGCCGGCCGCTCGACGCAGGGCGTGATCGTGTTCGACACCGCCGAAGACGAGCACGTCGTCTCGGTCGAGCACATCACGGAAGAGGCCGAGAACGGGAACGGGACGAATGGGGAATAGCGAGTGGCGAATAGGGTGTACAACTCCAATCGCTATTCGCCACTCACCCTTTAAATCTCCAGCTCCGTGCCGAACTCCACCACCTGCTTGGTCGGCACGCCGAAGAACGCGGCCGAGCGCTCGGCGTTGCGTTGTAGGAAGGCGAACACGGTTTCGCGCCAGACCCACATGCCCGGCACGTCCTCGCGCGGGATGATGGTCTCGCGGCCGACGTAATAGGTGATGTCGGAGAGGTCGATGCCGGGCAGCTTGCCCTGCCGGCAGGTCAGCGTCAGCCCCTCATAGATCGTCGGGTTCTGCATGAAGCCGTAATGCAGGATGATGCGGGTGATGCCGGGGATGATCTCGATCACCTCCGCGCGCTCCTCGTCCGTGATGTGCGGGGATTCCTCGATCAGCACGGTGGCGAGGAGCACGCGCTCGTGCAGCACGTGGTTGTGCTTGACGAACTGGGTCAGCGCGAGCGGCACGCCGCGCGGCGCGGAGGCCAGGAACACCGCCGTTCCCGGCAACCGGGTGTGGCACTTGTTGACCGCGGTCTCGATCAGATCCTCCTCGGGCTGGCGCAGCTTCGCGCGCGCGGCCTCGACCAGCTTCACGCCGGCGCGCCAGGTCAGCATCAGGAAGGCGACGAAGGCCGCGAGCAGCAGCGGAAACCAGCCGCCCTCGAACAGCTTGATCGAATTGGCCGAGAAGAAGATCACGTCGATCACGAAGAAGAATCCGTTCACGGCAACCACGAGCCACGGCGAATAGCCCCACTGGATCGCGACCAGTGCCGCAAGCAGCGTGGTGATCGCCATCAGCAGCGACACCGCGATGCCATAAGCGCCGGCGAGCGCGTCCGACGTGCCGAAGCTGAGGACCGCACCCAACGTCGCGGCGGCGAGCAGCCAGTTCACCAGGGGCACGTAGATCTGGCCGATCGCATCGCTCGTGGTGTGACGGATCTGCATGCGCGGCAGGAAGCCGAGCTGGATCGACTGCTGGGTCAGCGAGAACACGCCGGAGATGATCGCCTGCGAGGCGATCACGGTCGCAACAGCCGAAAACGCGACCAGCGGATAGTGCAGGGCGTCGGGGCAGAGCTGGAAGAACGGATTCTCGATCATCGTGGGGTCGGTGATCAGCAGCGCGGCCTGGCCGAAATAGTTCAGCACCAGCGCGGGCAGGCAGATCGCGAACCAGGCCAGCCGGATCGGCAGGCGACCGAAATGCCCCATGTCGGCATACATGGCCTCACCGCCGGTCACCGCGAGAAAGGCGGCTCCGAGGATTGCAAAGGAGACATGGAAATCCTGGTGGATCAGGAAGTCGAAGGCATAGAGCGGGCTGAGCGCGGCCAGCACCGCCGGCGCCTTGACGATGCCGTGGATGCCGAGCACGGCGAGCACCACGAACCAGGCCAGCATCACCGGTCCGAAGATGCGGCCGATGAATCCGGTGCCCTGCTTCTGCATCATGAACAGGCCGATCAGGATGGCCACCGTGATGGGTACCACCACAGGCGCGAGCGAGGGCGCGTCGACCTTGAGGCCCTCGATGGCGCTGAGCACCGAGATCGCAGGGGTAATGGCGCCGTCGCCATAGAGCAGCGCGGCGCCAACGAGGCCGACTACCAAAAGATGTGCGCGCCATGTCCCCGGCAGGGCATTGCGGGCATGCAGCAGCGCCAGCAGCGCCACGATGCCGCCTTCGCCGCGGTTGTCCGCGCGCAGGATCAGGAGCGCATATTTCAGCGAGATGATCAGCAAGAGTGCCCAGAGGATGAGCGATGCGATCCCCAGCACGGCGTCGGGAGCGAGAGCAGCGCCATGGGCCGCCGCCTTGGCTGCTTCCTTCAGGGCGTAGAGGGGGCTGGTGCCAATATCGCCATAGACCACCCCAAGGGCGCCCATGGTCATCGCAATCGGCAGAGGCGCGGGATGGTGGCCGGAAGCGACTGCGGGCGTACTGGACACGGTCGACCCCCCGATGGGTTCACGCCCGGCGGGCCATTCCGCAGGGCGCGAGCATCACCCAGTCTGCGACGGGACGTCGCAAATATCCATGGGGTTTATCTTGAGGGTAACCGGACGCGAAGCTGACAGACGCGACTACGGGGTGCGGTCGGCGGTCACGAGGCGAGCCTCGCGGATGTTGGTCTTGGTACCGGCCTGACGGAGGCACGATGCCTCGAAGTTCGGCCAGGCCTGCTGCGAGCAGTCCTTGCCGATGGTGCGGATATCGAGCCGGTCGCTCTTGGCGAGCGGCTGCGGCACGCTGGCTTCGACGGTCGGGGCAAAGCCGGGCAGGATGGTGAGGGCGGCAGCAACACATGCAGAGATGGCGATCGCTGAAAGAGCCTTGATCATTGACGGTCCCCTGTGATGTGGCCGCCACGCCCAGTGTGCGGCCCGTCGTTCGTTGGCCGGATTAGTAACCATGGCCAGTTTCCGGACGTCTTCGCCGGCACGGGAAATGGTTTCGTTCGCGCGTCCTTTGTTTCGTGGCCGCCCTCAGGACGAAACAATTCGCGGAATCCGACATGGTTTTGCGGAAATAACGCCGGGGAACCTGCCCGGCTTGCCGGGCCGGGCCGGGCGCGGTAGGAGGGAGCTATGCCGCGCATCGCCTTCTATCCCGGTTCCTTCGACCCCATCACCAACGGCCATCTGGACGTGGTCCGGCACAGCGTGTCCCTGTGCGACAGGCTCGTTGTCGCGATCGGGGTCCATCCCGGCAAGAAGCCGCTGTTCTCGACCGAGGAGCGGCTGAAGATGCTCGAGGACGTCTGCGGGCCGGTCGCAGTGCAGGCCGGCTGCGTGCTCGAGACTGTGACGTTCGACGATCTGTCGGTGACGGCCGCGCGCAAGCATGGCGCGACCATCATGATTCGCGGCCTGCGCGACGGTACCGACCTCGACTACGAGATGCAGCTTGCCGGAATGAACGAGGCCATGGCGCCGGAGGTGCACACGGTGTTTCTGCCGGCCTCTCCCATGGTCCGCCCGATCACCGCCACTTTGGTGCGCCAGATCGCGGGCATGGGCGGAGATGTTTCGACCTTCGTGCCGCCGCTCGTAGCAAGTCTGCTCAAGGCCAAATTCGCCGGATAACGGCGCACTTCTTCATCTCACCTGATCCGGAGTTTTCATGATCCGTCGTCTCGCAATTCTTGCCACGATCGTTGCCGCGCTCGTCAGCGCGGTCCCGGCGGTGGCGCAGCAACTACCGGCGAACCTCGACAAGGCCAACGCGCTCGTCATCGACACCACCAAGGGCCGCATCGTCATAAAGCTGAGGACCGACCTGGCGCCGCAGCATGCGGAGCGCCTCAAGCAGCTCGCGCGCGAGGGCTATTACAACAACGTGCCGTTCCACCGCGTCATGGACGGCTTCATGGCGCAGACCGGCGACGGCCAGAACTTCAACGGCACCGGCGGCTCGAAATACCCGAACCTGAAGCAGGAATTCTCCAAGGTGCATTTTGCGCGCGGCATCGTCGGGATGGCGCGGCGCGGCGACAGCGTCGACACCGCCAATTCGCAGTTCTTCATCATGTTCGCCGACGGCGGCAGCCTCGACAACCAGTACACAGTGATCGGCGAGGTCGTGCAGGGCATGGACGTCGTCGACAAGCTGAAGAAGGCGCCGCCCGGATCGAGCAGCGGCACCGTCACCGATCCCGACAAGATGGTGAAGGTGCAGGTCGCCTCCGACATCAAATAGGAGAGGGCGATGACGCGCTGCGGCGGCAAGCTCCTGCTGATCGCCGCTGCGCTGCTGCTCGGCGCCTGTCCCGCGACTGCCGAGGACGCGCAGGTCAACACCATCCAGGACATCTTCCGGCATCTGCGCACCTGCTGGAAGCCGCCGCCGCCGGCCAAGGCTCGCCCACTCGACATCACCGTCGTCGTGAGCTTTAACCGGTCCGGAAACATTCTGGGCCATCCGAGGATTACCTATGAATCCGCGGAGGCCTCCGACGATGACCGGCTGCAATACCGGATCGCAGTGATGGAGGCGTTGCAACGTTGCACGCCGATGCCATTTACCGATGCGATGGCCGGCGCCGCCGCAGGGCGTCCATTTACGATCCAGTTCCGTAGCCGGAAGACTTCACCCCCAACGCAAGAGAGACGAGCATGAGCGCCACCGAAAACACATTGATCCTCGAGACCACGCAGGGCCCCGTCACCATCGAGATGCGGCCTGATCTGGCGCCCGGCCATGTCGCGCGCATCAAGGAGCTGGTGCGCGAGGGCTTCTACGACGGCATCGTGTTCCACCGCGTCATCGACGGCTTCATGGCGCAGACCGGCTGCCCGCAGGGCACCGGCACCGGCGGCTCCGGCAAGAAGCTGAAGGCAGAATTCAACAAGGAGCCGCATGTGCGCGGCACCACCTCGATGGCGCGCGCCGCGAGCCCCGATTCCGGCGACAGCCAGTTCTTCATCTGCTTCGACGACGCCCGCTTCCTCGACAACCAGTACACGGTGTGGGGCAAGGTCACCGAGGGCATGGAGAACGTCGACAAGATCAAGCGCGGCGAGCCGGTGCAGAACCCGGACAAGATCGTCAAGGCGCGGATGGCCGCGGACGCGGAATAATTGCTCGCCCCTCATCCTGAGGAGCGCGGAACGCGCGTCTCGAAGGATGAAGGCCCCGCTGCTGCAGCTCGGCTTTCATGGTTCGAGGCGGGCTAAGCGCCTCCTCACCTTGTTTGACTGTGTGGCGCTGAGCCCGACATGCGCACCGATCTCTTCGATTTCGACCTGCCTGCCGAGCGCATCGCGTTGCGCCCGGCAAGCCCGCGCGACTCCGCCAAGATGTTGGTCGTGGAAGGCGGCGCGCTGCGCGATCAAGCGATCGCCGACCTGCCGCACTGGCTCCGCTCCGGCGACCAGCTCGTCGTCAACGACACCAAGGTGATCGCGGCGCAATTGAAGGGCCGGCGCATCGGCCGCGAGACCGAGCCGAAGATCGAGGCGACGCTGATCAAGCGCATCGACGGCTCGCGCTGGCAGGCGCTGGTTAAGCCCGCCAAGAAACTTGCCGCCGGCGATCGCATCCGCTTCGGCAACGAGGGCAAGGTCTGCCTGCTCGGCCATCTCGACGCCGAGGTCGAGGCCAAGGGCGCCGAGGGCGAGGTGACGCTTGGCTTCTCGTTCCACGGCCCGGCGCTCGACCAGGCGATCGCCGATCTCGGCAGCCCGCCGCTGCCGCCCTATATCGCCTCCAAGCGCACGCCCGACGATCAGGACCTTGCCGACTACCAGACCATGTTCGCGGCGAACGAGGGCGCCGTTGCCGCGCCGACCGCGGGCCTGCATTTCACGCCCGCGCTGGAGCAGGCGCTGCGCGCGCGCGGCGTCGGCCTCAACCGCGTGACGCTGCATGTCGGGGCAGGCACGTTCCTGCCGGTGAAGGTGGACGATACCGAAGGCCACAAGATGCATGCCGAGTGGGGCACGATCTCGGCCGAAACGGCTGCGAGGCTCAACATCGCGCGAAACAACGGCGGCCGCGTCATTGCCGTCGGCACCACGTCGCTGCGGCTGCTTGAAAGCGCCGCGAGCGTGGACGGCACCATCCAGCCGTTTGCGGCCGAGACGTCGATCTTCATCACCCCCGGCTATCGCTTCCGCGCCGTCGACGTGCTGATGACCAATTTCCACCTGCCGAAGTCGACGCTGTTCATGCTGGTGTCGGCATTCTCGGGGCTGGAGACGATGAAGCAGGCGTACGCGCATGCCATCGCGAATGGCTATCGGTTCTACTCGTATGGGGATGCCTGCCTGCTGTTCCGCTCGCAGGATTAGCGCCGCGCCGCCAGGTTCGAGGCATGTTTGCTGTTTCGCAAGTAATTGAGCGTATCGTCGTGCCGATTTGATGGACGATCGAGGTGTTCCCGATGCGGGCGGTTTGCCGGGCGGGGAGGGTTCGCCAGCCGGCGTCGTCGATCAGCTGAGGAACCGCACACTTGCCGAGCCCGGCAACGCCCACCGCAATGGCCCCGTTCACGGAACGAACATTCGTCGCACTCGACGGGTTGCGGGGTATCGCGGCAATCATGGTCGCCCTGCGGCATGCTCCGTTCCTCTGGGACGTCCCGGCCGGGTCGACCGGATGGATGAGGAACAGCTATCTGGCTGTCGATCTGTTCTTCGTTCTGTCGGGCTTCGTGCTGGAGCACGCCTATCGAAAACGCTTCCGCCAGGGGTTGTCGGTCCGGTCTTTCATGCTCGACAGGCTGCAGCGGCTATACCCGTTATACGCTCTGGCGTTCCTCGTCTCCTTGCCTTTCCTCCTCGGGCAATTTGCAGATGGCGTGCCGGATCCGGCGCAAATGATCCTCGGCCTCCTTTGCAGCGCGCTGATGCTGCCGACCCCCAATCCCGGTCATCCCGGCGCCGATCTCTACCCGTTCAACTTCGCCGCCTGGTCGCTGTTCTTCGAGCTTGCGGCAAACCTGCTGTTCGCGGCCTTCGGACCACGGCTCGAGACGAAAACCCTGATCTGGCTCGTCAGCGGCTTCGCGCTTGGCCTTGTGGTCTGCGCCATCACGGGATGGCTCGGGTTCGGCATCGAAGTCGGCAAGCGGGGAGTTCTCGGCGGCGGACCGACCTGGGAAACCATGGGCGCGGGTGTGATCCGGGTCGGGTTCTCGTTCTTTGCGGGGGTCCTGATCTACCGATTCTATGAAAAGGCCCGATTGCCGCCGGCGAGTCCCGGAATGGCAATCGGGGCCTTTGCTCTCGTCAGCGTTGTTCTCGCAACGGGTTTTCCCGGAGGTCTCGATCTCGCGTTGAGCCTGCTCTCCGTCATCGTCGTATTTCCGCTGGCCATCATGATCTGCGCGCGATTTGATCCTCCGAGCGGCGCCTTGACGAATACGATGCAGACCCTCGGACTGCTGTCCTACGGGATCTATGTCCTGCAGGTCGTGACGTTCCATGTGGTGGAGGTCTGCGCGCAGCATCTCGGGACCCGATCCGCAATCGTCGGGCTTGCCGCACTACCGGTTGTCTTGGCGGCGGCGTACGCAGCCACCGTTTTCGTCGACGTTCCAGTCAGGCTTGCGATGAAACAGGCATTGAAGCGGCGCGCGTAGGACAGGCGGACGCTTGGCGCCGCCTGTCCGCTGGTCAACTCACGCCATCACGCGCTGCGGCAAGAGTTCGGCGATCTGCACCGCGTTCAGCGCCGCGCCCTTGAGCAACTGATCCGCCGCCACGAACATCGAGATCGAATGACCCGAGGGATCGCTGAGATCCTTGCGGATGCGGCCGACCAAAACTTCGTCCTGGCCCGAGGCGTCGATCGGCATCGGGAAATAGTTCCTTGCGCGGTCGTCGACCACCTTCACACCGGGCGCCTGCGCCATGATGGCGCGGACCTGGTCCTCGCTGATCGGCTTCTCGCATTCGAAGGTGATGGCCTCGCAATGGGCACGCAATACCGGCACGCGCACGCAGGTGACGCCGATCGCGATCGCCTCGTCCTCGAAGATCTTGCGGGTTTCCTTGATGACCTTGGTCTCTTCGTCGTTGTAGCCGGTCTCGGGATCGATGGCGGTGTTGTGGTTGAACAGGTTGAAGGCGTAGGGGTGCGGCATCACCCTGGGCGTATAGACTTGGCCGTTGAGATTGGCGCGGGTGGACTCGACGAGTTCCTCCATCGCGGCGGCGCCGGCGCCGCTCGCGGCCTGATAGGTCGAGATGATCACGCGCTTGATGCGGTTGTTCTGGTGGATCGGCCACAGCGGCACCAGCGCGGTGATCGCGGCACAATTCGGGTTGGCGATGATGCCCTTGTGATCGCGGATACGCTTGCCGTTGACCTCCGGGATCACCAGCGGCACGTTCGGATCCATGCGGAAGGCGGAGGAGTTGTCGACCACGACGGCGCCGGCCTTGACCGCGAGCGGCGCGAACTTCCTGGAGATGCTGCCGCCGGCGGAAAACAGCGCGATGTCGACGCCGTCCAAGGCGCGCTCGGTCAGCTCCTCGATGACGACGTTTTGGCCACGGAACGACACCGTCTTGCCGGCCGAGCGGGCGCTGGCCAGCGCCTTGAGCTTGCCGACGCGAAAGCCGCGCTTGTCCATGGTGGCGATGAATTCGGCGCCCACCGCACCGGTGACGCCGACAATCGCGACGACGGGATCGTTACTCACATTCTCCTCCATTGCATTGAGATCAAGACAACAAAAAAGCCCCGGACCATCGTGGGCGGGGCTTCGGTAGAGCTGATTGCGTTTTAGTCGACGACTATAAGCGCACGCCTCCCCGGGCCCCGAAGGCCGCGGTGGTTTTGGTCGTGCGTTTGGTGGTCGTGATCATGGCGGCGACTTATGGGGGAGAGTTTTGCGCCCGTCAATGGCTTTTCGGCAGGATTGCGGCCGCGCGAGGGACCTGTCGCTATTTGGCCCGGGCGCCCGGCGGCTCCAGGATGACCTCCTTGAGGTCGTCGCCGCTGATCACGACGATCGCGAAATTGAGCCGTCCGCCTTCGCGCACCAGCCCGCCGCTGATTGCCTTGCCCGAGGCCGCGCGTTCGGCGACCCGCACCGCATCGGTAAGCCGTTGCCGGATGGCGCCCAGCGCTGCGAGGTTGCTGCGATCGTCGCCGTCGAGCTCGGCCAAGGGGAGGGCGGCTTCTCCGCCGACGAACTCGCCGGTCGTGGCATTGATGGTGTGGCGCCAGATCCGGTCGTTGTGCAGGGTCTTCACCCGGTAGACCGGCACGCCGGAGGCTCCATCGAAACTCACATCTGCCGTGGTGGCGCCGGTGTGGCGGGCTTCCGCAATCGCCATGGCCTGGCGGATCGAGATCGACGAGCTGCGGAAGCGTTCGATCTCTCGGCTGACAGCCTGGCGATCCGCTTCGGCATCACCATCTGTGTCGCTGTGAAGCGTGGTCGGCGTGCCCGCGGTGACGATCGCCCGCGCCGGCGCCGCAACAAGGAGCGCAGACAAGCTGATCGCCAGCAACGGCAAGGTCCATCGTTTGGTTGGCTTCATGTTCGAAACCTCCGACCGGCTCGCTGGCCCGATCATCCGAAAGAAGTCGCGGCCGACCTTGGGCATCGGCCGGCCGCGGAACGTCGCTACGGGCTGCACCCGGTGCGGCGATCAAGCGGTGCGGACCTCTTGGGGCTGGTGAAAAAGCGGTCCGTATCGCCCTATAACTAAACCATACCGTATCGTTTTATTTTGGTCAATCGTGCGGGCATATCCCTCCGGGGAATAGGGCGCAACCTCACGGAATTGTCAGCGGGACTGGCGCCGCCGCGGCGTGCCCTTGGCCGCGTCCCGGACGCGGTCCGCAGGTCCAATCGCACCGGCCAGGAACAGCTTGATCGCAGCCCGCATCCGCTTTTCCGCGGGCTTCAATTCGAGCGCCGTTCCGAACGTCGCCATGCGATGGGTGTGACCGACGACGACGTCGAGGAAAACTTCCGCCGCGATAGTGGTGTCGTCGACGTCGAGCGCGCCTTGCGCCGCCAGTTGGTCGAAGAAACGCGCCGTGGTGGCGACGGCCTTGAGCCAGCCTTCCTCCTTGCCCAGCTTGGCCACGTCGGGGAAGTTGATGGCTTGTGACGTCATCATGCGGCTGAAGGCGACGGCATCGGGACCGCAGGTGAATGTCAGCATCTCGCGCCCGATCTCGACCAGCCGCTGCTCGACGGAAATGTCCGAGCCGCTGGAGAGCTGCGTCTCGGCGGCTGCCGACAGCGGCGCAAGCCACCGCGCGATCTCGCGCCTCAGCACCGCCGCGAACAGGCCACGCTTGTCGCCATAACGGGAATAGACGGTCGGCTTGCTCACCCGCGCCGCTTCGGCGACTGCATCGAGCGAGGTCGCGTCGAAGCCGCGGTCCAGGAACAGGCGGGTCGCGACCTCGATCAGGCGCTGATCGCGCTCGATCGCGGCGGTTTTGGTCGGCCGGCCGCCGCGCGATTTAGGCACCTCGCGCCGCGGCGCAGCCGCTCTTGTCCTGGTCGCAGTCAATCCCATGCCCAATGATTCCTGCGCGGTCGTGACATCAGTCATTGCTCTATAACGCGCAGCAACCGGGGCGTCATGGCGAATCTGGCCGAATTGGCCGCATCTTCAACGGTTTTCGCATGGCGTCGTTCCGTCGCGACAGATCACGGAAGTGTCGAAGTCCAGGCCTGGCCCGAAGCCGCCTTCTCGTATCCGTACTGATAAAGCGCCCGCATATAGGCGGTGTCGAATCCTTCCGAAGGCGCCGCCGGATAGTCGCGCGCGATGTAGGAGAGGTGGAATCCCAGGTGGTTGCGCTTGGCGAAATCATAGGTCGAGAAGATGATCGAACGGGTCTGCGACTGGGTGATCGACGACAGGCTGCGTGAGGCGACGTCGATGGTGCTGTTGGAGACGAGCTCGAAGTTGCGTTCGATCTTCTTGTTGACGAGGATGTAGATGTCCATCCTCGCATTGCCGGGCAGGCGACTGCCCTGGAACAGCAGGGCTTCAGGCAATGTCAGCACTGGGGCCGTCACGCCGCCGTCGACGTGCATCTCCTGAAACTTGCGGCCCTGGCCTTCGGCGTCGATCATGATGGGCGGAAACACCAGGGGTATGCTGGCGGAGGCCGCCATCACGTCGCGAAACAGCTCGAGCGCCTCGGGCGTGCCGACCGCTGCGATCTTGCCCATGTCCCAGATCGCGGTGCGCTGGGTGTCTAGATCGGTGGTGACGACCAGCAGCCGTCGGCCCTTGGCATATTCGCGCGCGACCTGAGCCAGGATCTCCGGCCCGACATAGCGCGCAACGAGCTCGCGCAGCCGAGTGTTGCCGAACAGGCCGGAGCCAAACAGGACCCGCATGATGCTGGGGTCGTTCAGCAGGCTCTCGGCGATGCCGCTGGTGTAGACGTCTTTCAGCGTATCGTCGTATTGCGGACCGAGAAACGCAAAGGGCGCGATCAGGCCGCCGGTGCTGACGCCGGAGACAACGGAGAAGGTCGGGCGGGTGCCGGCCGCACTCCAGCCGCTGAGCACGCCGACACCGTAGGCGCCGTCGGCTCCCCCGCCGGAGAGCGCCAGATAGCTCCTCGTCGCCGGAAAGCTGAATTTCGTGATGGGCTCGTCGGCGTAGCGCCTCAAGCCGTCGATATCGAGCACGCGCGAATTGCCGGCATCGGCCGCCGTGTAGGGCGTCCGCGGCAACGTCGTGCAGGCGCCCAGCGCAAGGCTGCACGCGAGGAGCTGGAATGCGATCAGGCGGGCGCCTGTTCGCCTGATCCAGCCAAGCAGGTGGCCGGACGCGTCAGTCGAACTCGAAGGGGAGGGCATCGTCGGTGGCTGGCGATCACGCTTGTACCGCCGCCGGCAACCTTGCCGCGGCAGCTCGTCCGGCCCCACGGATAAAACTACACTGTATCGTTCTGTTTAGCAAGCGCGGGGGCGCTTCTGGGCTCGTCGATTGTGTCCCGGTATGAGGCACAAGCCGGCCGCAGCATCGCCTGAGCGGGTTGATCGGCTTCCTCCGACACGCAATAAGCACCGCCATGAATCGCCCTGACACCGATCTGCCCAATCATTTCGAACTGCTTGCCACCGATGGCGCCGCGCGCACCGGGCGCCTGACCACGCCGCACGGCGTCGTGCGCACGCCCGCCTTCATGCCGGTCGGAACCGCCGGCGCCATGAAGGGCATGCACTGGCGCGAGGTGCGCGAGGCCGGTGCCGACATCGTGCTCGGCAACACCTATCATCTGATGCTGCGTCCCGGCGCCGAGCGGATCGCGGCGCTCGGCGGCTTGCAGCGGTTCACCGGCTGGAACGGGCCGATGCTGACGGATTCCGGCGGCTTCCAGGTGATGTCGCTGTCGGACCTGCGCAAGGTGACCGAACATGCCGTGACCTTCCGCTCGCATATCGACGGCGCCAAGGTCGAGCTGTCGCCGGAGCGCTCGATCGAGGTGCAGCGCTTTCTCGGCTCCGATATCGCCATGCAGATGGACGAATGCGTGCGGCTGCCGGCCGAGCGCGCCGACATCGACCGCGCGATGCAATTGTCGCTGCGCTGGGCCGAGCGCAGCAAGCGTGCCTTCGAGAGCGCGCCCGACGGCTATATGCTGTTCGGCATCGTGCAGGGCGGCGACGTGCCGCAGCTTCGCCATGCCAGCGCCGAAGGACTCGTCGCGATCGGCTTCCATGGTTACGCGATCGGCGGTCTCGCCGTCGGCGAGCCGCAGGCCGTGATGCTGGCAATGATCGACGAGACCGCGCCGCTGCTGCCGCGAGAGCGACCGCGCTATCTGATGGGCGTCGGCACACCCGACGACATCCTCGAAGCGGTCAAGCGCGGCATCGACATGTTCGACTGCGTGATGCCCACGCGCAATGGCCGGCATGGGGTTGCCTTCACGCGCTTCGGCCAGGTCAATCTGCGCAACGCGCGCCACGCCGACGATCCGCGTCCGCTCGATGACGAGAGTTCCTGGCCGTCGGCGCGCAATTACGCGCGCGCCTATTTGCACCATCTCGTGAAGGCGGGCGAGACGCTGGGAGCGATGCTGCTGTCCGAAATCAATATCGCCTACTACCAGTTCCTGATGCAGGGCATCAGGGACGCGATCGCGCACGGAACGTTCGAGCAGTTCTATCAGCGTACGCGTGAAGACTGGGCGAGGGGCGACATCGCCCCGCGCTAGCTAGAGCGTCGCAGGCGTCAGTTGCACACGAGGCGCTGCTTGACCATGTGCTTCGTCACGAAGCCATAGCCGCAATTGTCGCACGTCCAGAGGTAGCTGATCATGTGGTCCGACACATATGCAGACGCTTCGGCGGCGACCATGGAGTCGGCGCAGACGGGGCACGTGGGCAACTCGCTACAACGCGGATCGCGCTGGTGTGCGACGGTCGACAACACTTCAGCGACTGCTGACATCGTGGTGACCTCCCTGCTTTGAGACGTAAGTCTAACATAAACAGAATCAGTTGACGAGGTCGCAACACAAATGCGTTGGTTTTCTGATAATTAATGCTCACGCGATTTTGCGATGCAGCGTATTTAACATGTGCCCCATTGCCGCTTGCGTGTCGCCGCCAGCTGTCCGTAACTGCGCAAGGGCCACGATAGAAGCGCGAATTGTTGCCAGAGGGAGTTCATCATGGACGCATCGTCCAACAGGGGTGCGGCGCACCAACCAGGTCGCGGCCGAATTTATGACTCGATCGTCGAGGCTTTTGGCGACACGCCGATCGTTCGGTTGCGACGGCTGCCGGGCATGCACGGCGTGAACGCGACGATTTTGGCAAAACTTGAATATTTCAACCCGGCCGCCAGCGTGAAGGATCGCATCGGCGCCGCCATGATCATCGCGATGGAGAAGGCCGGCATCGTCAAGCCCGACACCGTCCTGATCGAGCCGACCTCCGGCAACACCGGCATCGCGCTGGCCTTCGTCGCGGCGTCACGGGGGTATCGGCTCAAGCTGGTCATGCCGGAATCGATGTCGATCGAGCGGCGGAAGATGCTGGCCTTTCTCGGCGCCGAGCTGGTGCTGACGCCCGCCGCGCAAGGCATGAAGGGCGCGATCGCGACGGCTGAAGAGTTGTTGAAGACGACACCGAATTCGGTGATGCCGCAGCAGTTCAAGAACCTCGCCAATCCCGAGGTGCATCGCCGCACCACGGCAGAGGAGATCTGGAACGACACCGCCGGTACCATCGATTTCTTCGTCGCCGGCGTCGGCACCGGCGGCACCATCACCGGGGTCGGCCAGGTGCTCAAGCCGCGCAAACCCTCGCTGCGCGTGGTCGCGGTCGAGCCTGAGGAGAGCCCGGTGCTCTCCGGCGGCCAGCACACACCGCACAAGATCCAGGGCATTGGCGCCGGCTTCGTCCCCGACATTCTCGACCGCGCCGTGATCGACGAGATCGTGAAGATCAACTCGACGACGGCGATCGAGACCTCGCGCGCGCTGGCGCGGCATGAGGGCATTCCGGGCGGCATCTCGTCTGGCGCGGCGATCGCGGCGGCCCTCGAGATCGGCAAGCGGCCGGAAACTGCGGGAAAGACCATCCTGGCTATAGTGCCGTCTTTCTCCGAGCGGTATCTTTCGACGGCTCTGTTTGAGGGAATCTAGGACATGGCGGATCAACCACCGAGGCGGCCGCGCACGCTCGGCGATGCCAGGACCGAAGCCGAGGCGGCGTTCAAGAAGGTGACGGCCAAGGTCGCTGCGGCGCCGCCGAAGCAGAACGTGGCGCCAGGCATCAAGGAGCAGGTCACGCTGCGCATCGACCAGGACGTGCTCGAGTTCTTCCAGGGGGGCGGTCCCGGCTGGCAGGATCGCATCAACGATGCGCTGCGCAAGGCGGCGGGGAAGTAGGGGCTCTTTCTGGAGCACACACGGTCCTCATCCTGAGTAAGACCGCGGAGCGGTCGTCTCGAAGGATGACCACTGGAGAGGCAGGGGTCTTCATGGTCTGAGACGGCGCTCTGCGCCTCCTCACCATGACGGGCGGAAAGAGAAAAAGCCCGGCGTAAGCCGGGCTCTTGCGTCTTTGGATCTGGCCTTGCGCCTCAGCGGCGGAACATGCCGCCCATCATGCCGCCGACGACACCGCCGACGAAGGCCGCGCCGGCATCGCCGCCGCCGTTGTGACGGGGGGCCGGGGCGCTCTGGGCCTGTGCGGGGGCACGTCGGGCCGGCTTCGCGCTCTCATCGCTCGCCGTGGCCGGCGCGGCCACGATCTCGGAGAGCAGAGCCTTGTGCTGGAGCTTGTTCAGGTAGCCCGTCGACGGATAGCCGCGGGCGGCCTGCCAGCGCTTCAGCACCGTGCGGGTATCCTCACTGAAGGCGCCGGTGACCTTGGTGTCGAAGCCGAGACCGGTCAGACGGCGCTGCACGTCGCGGCGCTGGCCCTTGTCGAGGCCGATCTGGTCCTCGGTGAGCTGGCTCGCATCGTCGGTGAAGGTGGCGGGGTCGACACCAGCGTTCAGGTTTCGGGTCGTCGTCGACGGGCCGCTCTTGACCGCGGCGAGCCGCGCCAGCGCCAGCGCCTTGAACTGACCGTTCGGGTAGGCGGAGAGGTAGGCGTTGAGCTCTTCCGGCTTGTTGCTCTCCTTGACCGAGCGCCAGTATTCGAGCTCGACACCATCCGAGCTGCTGGTCGCCGCCGGCACGACACCCGCGGCCGTCGGCGCCGCATTGGCAACCTGGGTGGTCGGGGCCTGGTTGAGATAGACCGCGCCGATCAGGTTGGTGTGGCCCCAGGGCAGCTGGCCCTTGTGGGTCTCCTCATTGACCTGGGCGCGCACCGACGTCATCGCCTGCTGGATCTCGACACCGGGCTTGGTGATGTTGTCGATCAGAGCGCGGGTGAACGGGCTGTTGTTGCCCTCCTGGCCGTCGAGCGCGGTCTGGCCGGGTCCGGTGGCGAATGCGATCAGCGTGCCTTCGCCCGACTTCATCTCGGCAAGACCGCTCTGCACGTTGACGCTGCGGGTCGCGGAGTTCGACTTGATCTTGGCGGCGAACGGATTGTCGCGGCAGGCGTCGAGGAAGACGAGCTTGACCTTGGCATCGCCCATGGTCTGCTCGAGCGTCAGGTCGATGTTGATGGCGGCCCCTAACTTGACGTCCATCTCCGACTTGATGTCGGCGTCGACGGGCAGGAGGTAGTTGCTGCCGCCGACGGCGATGCCGTGGCCGGCATAATAGAACACCGCGACGTCGGAGCCCTGCGCCTTGCGGCCGAAGTCCAGCAGCTTCTCCGTCATCTGGTCGCGGGTGAGGTTGGATCCCTCGATCACCTCGAAGCCGACATTGCGCAACGTCGCCGCCATCGCCTTGGCGTCGATCGGCGGGTTCGGCAATTGCGCGACGTTTTTGTAGGTACCATTGCCGACGACGAAAGCCACACGGCGGTCGGCCTTCGCGGCGCTGACCGACAGTGCCATGCACATCAGCGAAGCGAGGAGGGTGAGAGTGCGCATCTGAAATCCCCAACAGAATCGAATTGCAGGCAGCAACAAATTGGCCGCAAACCTACACGAAATCGCCCGGCTCCGTGCAAGCAAAACGACCGCAACCCGTTGCTTGGCGGCCGAGTGTTGCACGATGGAATGCTCCTCCAACGTGATCCAAATCACGCTCGACCACTTGTTTTGTCGCGCGAGGCCGCGCGCGGGTTCACTGCGCGCGTGCAGTAACCGGGCCGGCCGGCTTCAAATTCAGGAGGTTGCCGAACAGGATCAGCGCGGCGCCGAGCACGGTCCAGCCGTCGAGCCGTTCTGAATACAGCAGCCAGCCGGCTGTCGCGGTGAGAGGAACCCGCAGGAAGTCCATCGGAACCACCACCGTCGCGTCGGCATAACGCATCGCGCTGGCAAGGCAATAATGCGCGAACGTGCCGCAGACCGAGATCACCGCCACCCAACCCCAGACATAAGTCGGCGGCCAGGCCCAGACATAAAGCGCCGGCAGGAAGCCCGCGACCGACTGCACCACCAGCATCCAGAACAGGACCGCCAGCGCACTCTCGGTGCGGGTGAGCGATTTGACCAACGCCATGGACACGCCGAAGCCGACCGCCGCGCCGAGCGCGATCAACTGGCCCTGATTGATCTCGCCGGTCGCGGGCCTCACGATGACGATCACGCCGACGAGGCCGAGCACGATCGCAGCGATCTTCCACGATGTCATGCGCTCGGACAGGAAGCTGGCGGCGAGGATCGCGGTCCAGATCGGCATCGTGAACTCGATCGCCACCACCTGGCCGATCGGAATCAGCGTCAGCGCAAAGAACCAGCCGAGCTGCGAGACGTAGTGGATCAGGTTGCGCGCGATGTGCTGCGGCAGGCGACCCGTCCTGAGCGTCCCGAAGCCGCCGGCGCGCCGGATCATCGGATAGAGCATGCAGAGGCCGAGCAGCGAGCGCACTTCCATGACCTGGAAGACGTTCATCACGCGCACAGCCTCGCGCCCCGCGACCGCCATCACCAGTGTCAGCGACAGCCAGCCAGCCATCCACAATGCAGCCATCGATTTGGACGGAGGAGTGGTCATTGGCGCGGAATGCGGAAGGAAAGAGGGGCGTTGGAGGGGAGGCTGGTATCCGCGACATCAATTGGGTTTGCAACGGCCAAAACTGCGGATGCAGCGATGCGCCGGTGCGTGCTAAGGGAAGGTCAACGAGCGAAACGGGAGAAACAGCTCATGCACATCCTGCAGCCGGCCGAGTGGACGAAACCGCGCGGCTTTTCCCATGGCGTTGTGGTCGAAGGACCGGGCCGGTGGGTGGTGCTGGCCGGACAGACCGGCGGCGACGAGACCGGCAATTACGCGACTGACATGGCGGGGCAGGTGACAACCGCGCTGAAGCGGATCATCAAGCTGCTCGCCGAAGCCGGGGCCGGCCCGGAGCACATCGCCCGCCTGACCTGGTACCTGACCAGCCGCAGCGAATACGAGGCCGCCGGCGCCGGTATCGGCGCGGGCTGGAAGGAAACGCTGGGACGCAATTTCCCGCCCTCGACCTTGCTCTATATCGGCGGCCTCGTGGACGAGCGCGCCAAGGTCGAGATCGAGGTCACGGCATTCGTGCCGAACGCATAAAAAAATCGATCCGGCGGGGGCACCGGATCGATTGTCATGTGGCTGTAGCCGCTTAGCGCGACATCGAGATGTTGGCGCCGCGGAACTGGCTGTCCGCGCGCATCGTGACAGTTTGCTTGTTGCCGCTCGTCCTCAGCGCGATGTTGGCATTGAAGCCCGCAGCGGAGGCGACCACCTCGAAGCTCCCACCACCGCCGCGGCCCTGGAGCGAGCCGCTGATGTTCCGGCTGGCTTCAGACCAGCTACCGGTGATGGCGCTGCCCTCGGCCTTGACGTTGGCTCCGAGATTGAACTTGTAGGCGTCGCTGGCGCAGGTCAACGACATCTCCATGGTCGGTCCGATCGGAGCGTATTTGGCCCGGCAGCGAATCCGCTCGGTCGAGCCGTCATCCAGAGTGACGGTTCCCGAGCCGCTCCAGCTGCCCGCCATGGGAGCGAACGGGCCGGACTGAGCCTTGCTCTCGGAGCCGGCAATCCCGGCCACAAACAGAACGGCGACCGCGATCAGCAGCCGCCGGCTTAGGACGCTGGTCCCGAATTTCTTATTGGCGCGATGCTTCCCACCGCCCGCTGCACGGTATGCCTGCAGATGCTCCATTCCACTTCCCCGATCCGGCGTTGCCGCTGAGTTGACCGTTGGCATATGCACCATTGATCGAAACTTTCACAAGACCCCCGCTGCCGATGGTGCCGGAAACGTTAGCGCCGGGAGCGGTGATCTTGCCGTCGGCGACCGTCAGCAAGGAACTCGCGGTCGGCTCGCATGTGCCGCTCTTGGTGACGATGGTGACCTGCCAGTTGCCGTCGTAAGGGGTCTGGGCAAAAGCGGGAGCGGCGAAGGCAACAATTGAGGCGGCACAAAACGCCGCGATGCGGGCAAAACGCATGAATTCCGTCCTTGAATCTGTCTGATATGGTGACGCTTATTCGGGCGAAATGTGACGGAAATTTGTTGCAATGCCAAATTGAAAATTGTTCCTGTGGAAACAATGGTTTATTTGTGTTCCGGCCGCAATTTTCGAAGCAGAATCAAAGCGCCCTGACGTTAAGGGTAAACGTCAGGACGGAGACTCAGGACCGGGCTCAAGACAGGGGCTCAGGACAGGCTTGGCGCCGAGGTCGCGAACTGCTCGTCCTGAGCCTTGGACGGGAGCGCCTTGTGGACCTTGGCATAGTCGATCACGTCGGCCAGCAATTTGAGCCCGAGCGGAGCGAGCGCGCGCTCCCATAGCTCCCGCGCAGTCTCGCCCTTCTTGACGAAGCACCATTCCTGGGCGGCGATGGCGCCGGCATCCATGCGGTCGGCGAGGTGATAGATCGTGCCGCCGGCGATCGGATCGCCTTCCTTGATGGTCCATTCCACGGCGGCTTTGCCGCGGTGCCTCGGCAGCAGCGAGGGGTGATAACCGATCCCGCCCAGCTTCGCCGCGGCGAGCGCGTCCTTGCCGATCCGGGCGTGGCTGTGCGCAGTGACGATCAGATCGGTGTCGGGGGCGATCTCGGCCGCCACCACCAGCTTGGGGTTGGCCTGCACCACGACTTCGATGCCCGCCGCCTTGGCGGTCGCGGCAAGTCGATCCTCGGGGTCGGCTACCACGACGCGCACAATCGAGACGCCGTGCTCCCGGAGCATGTTCAGGGTGGTCACGCCGAAATGGCGGGAGCCGACGAGGGTAATGCGCATGGGTATCCGATCCGTCTCGCAACTGCGTCTTCACCCGATAACACGTCGGTACGTCCTGTCACCACCCGGGCGGCGTTTGCGCCGGTTATCAACAATGCGCCGGGCGCCGAGCACGGTGAATTCCGCGATTGCGGAGCTGGCCGATCCGGTGCTTCCATGCGCGCATGGCACCGGCTTGGAGCGGGCGGATGCGGAGCGCGTGGTTTTTCCTTGTGGCGACCCTGATCGCGGCAGCTCCCGCCCGTGCCGGCGGGCCGTACCCGGCGGTGCCGCCCGAGACCGGGGTGGCGCCCTTCATCGGCCCGACCTGGGAGGCTCATCGCTGCGCTGACGGGCCGGTGATCAATTTCTATCACGGCGCCTATTACGGCGAGGAGCCGCCGGCGCTCTATCGCGGCTACGCCTACAGGCCGTATTACCGCTACAGTGCCTATCGGAGGCTGCCGCGTAAGTATTTCTGCGTCACTGACTAGCGTTGCCGGGCTGCCACGGTCGGATGGCAATTGGGTGAATGCGCGGTTCCTGTGTTTCGTTTTTAACAGATCGATCCCTGGTTTGCGCTAGAACGTGCACCAACCGGGGCTGGCGACATTTCAATCCGCATCCGTTTTCGAACCCGGGTTTGGCCGCTGGCGTGATCGCCAGCGGCTTTTTCGTGCCCGGCGATCACGAAATCATCCGACGGTAACACGATCTCAACCTGCCTGGCGTATCGACGAATCCGTCGCGGATTAGTATTGCGTACCGCGACACCGAAATCGTCCCGCCGGCGTGGGTGCGCCGTGCGGGCTTTTTCGCCGGGACGGATTTCATGCCGAGCGCGATTGAGCAGATCGTCGACGTCTATGTCCGACTGAAGAACCGGCGCGGCCTCGATCAACTGATGATGCACCGGCAGCGGCTCGCGGTCGACCTGAAGAGCAGGTCAGGCTATGATTTCAGCCTGCCAATCGGCCAGATTGACGAGGAGATCGCGATCATCGAAGCCGGTCTCAGCCGGCTCAAGGCCGACGATGCCGACGCGAGCCGCACCGTCGGCTCAATTTGACGCTCAGTCGCGCCGGCCGCCGTCGATGACGGTGAACAACGGCCGCGCCGGGGTCGGCTCGACCAGCAATTCCTCCACCAGCGCGGTCGCCGCATCGACATATTTGCGCGTCGGCTTGTCGAGTTCGCGTTTTGCCTCGTCGTCGAGCGCAATCTTCGCAGCCTCGACCAGCTTGCGCATCCGCACCGCATGGTCGTCGCCCGCCGTCAGCGTCGCGCGGGCCAGCGAGCGCAGCACGAACAGCTCGCCCTCGAGGCGGAGCAGACGGTCGTTGAGCCTGGTGAGGACGGCGTTGAGGTCGGCCATGGCGGGTGTTCGCTGCGGAAGATCCATCCTGATCTAGCGGCGATCGGTGAACGGAATCCAAATGACATCAGCGCAATTGGGGCGATCCGCCGGTCAGGCTCGCGCGCCCGTACGATCCCGCCGAAGCCTACCATCCGACTCCGGCCCAGCGACGGCCGAACACGGGCGGCTTGGTCTTCACCGCTTCCCAGCCGAAGAAATGATGCTTGCCGGACCAGGTGTGCACCACGCCGCTGCAGATGCTGCATTTGAAGCTGCCGGAATGCGCTTCGGCATGCTCTTCCCTCGTCGCGGTGTAGTTCATGCTGCAACCGGTGCAGGTGAATTCTTCGATCGTCCAGATGCTGTTGGCCATTGCACAGACTGTTTTTTGGGGACCTTCATTCACGGTAGGAGCGGGCCTTTGCAACGGCGTAAACCGGCGCAGGGAAATCCGGTTAACGGGCGTTAGCCAAGCCTGCCTCCTCCGCGGACCATGCGGGAGCCGCGCCAGGGCGAGCGCCCGTCAGTCCAATTCGCGCCGCCGGTCGGTCCAAGCGCGCGCCTGATCCGGCCGCTAGATTTCACCTCGGTCGCCTCGGTCGGAAGGCGCATCATTGGGGGTGAAGTCATGGGAAAGAAACTTGTACTGACGGCTGCGCTGCTGTCGCTGGCAACGCCGGCATTCGCTGCGGATATCATCGCGCCCGTGCCGGTGAAGGCACAGGTGCCCGCGCCGATCTTCAGCTGGACCGGCTTCTACATCGGCGCGCATGGCGGCGGCGCCTGGAGCAAGTGGACCGGCATCGATCCGACCGATCCGGCTGCCGTCTGGAGCTCCGTCACGGCCAGCGGCGGCGTCGTCGGCGGCCAGTTCGGCGGCAATTACCAGATCAGCAATTTCGTGGTCGGCCTCGAAGGCACCGGCGCGTGGTCGAGCGTCACGCTGAACACAGGCGGGCCGTTCGGCGGCGGCGCCGGCTTCAACCTGTCGCTCAAGAACGACTACATCGCAACGGTTGCCGGGCGCTTCGGCGTCGCCTTCGACCGCGTGCTGCTCTACGCCAAGGGCGGCGCGGCCTTCACCCGCGACAGGTACAGCGCCGATAACGGCCTCGCCGGTGCTCTCGCCGGCTCCGCCTCGGGCAGCTTCAACCGCACCGGCTGGCTCGCCGGAGGCGGCGTCGAATGGATGTTCATGCCGAACTGGTCGGTGAAGGCCGAATACAATTACATGGGCTTCGGCACCATCACCGAGCAGCCGGTGACGACGGGCAATCTGGCGGCGACGCCGGCGAACGTGAAGCTGAACATCCAGACCGGAACGGTCGGCGTGAACTACCACTTCTAGCCACGCCGGCGCTGCCGCAAGATTAATCGCCGGTCCGGCTGCTCCGCATGTCCCGGTCGATGCACATCTGCACGCGCCTGATGGCGAGCAGCGACAGCCTGCCTTGCACACGCCCGGAGCGAACCCGCGCCCCGACCGCATAGGCATAGCACCAATAGCCAGGTGCGGCGTTTCGCGTCAGGGAAAAGTGGATGCCGCGGTGAATTCCCGCATGTGCGTCAGGCTCTTTGTGACGGCGCCCCATCGTCTAGCAATGCGGGATGGCCGATACGTTCCTGGCCGCCGGCTCGGGCGGGCCCTGTCGCCTTGACGCGGGAGGCACGGCTGGCAATAACGCTAGGCCCGCAAGCGCCGGCGCGTTCATGCCGCAAGGAAAGCTGTGCCCGTGAAAAGTCTCCGCCAGCTCCTGACCGGAGAGGACATCATCCAGCTCGTGATCCGGGTCGGCCTGCTCGGCCTTTTGATCATCTGGACCTTCCTGATCATCCGCCCGTTCGTGCCGATCCTGGCCTGGAGCGGCGTGCTCGCGGTGGCGTTCTACCCCGCTTTCAGCTGGGTCGCCAAAGTCCTCGGCGGCCGGCCCAAGACTGCTGCGGCGATCCTGACCCTGATCACGCTCGGCATCGTCATCGGCCCTGCGACCTGGCTCGGCATCAGCGCGGTGGATGGCGTGCGTGAGCTGGCGCGCCAGCTCGGCACCGGCGACCTCGCGCTCCAGTCGGCGCCGGAGCAGCTCAAATCGTGGCCGCTCGTCGGCCCGTGGCTCTATGACCTCTGGGAGCAGGCCTACAACAACATCCGCGCGGTGCTGCGCGAGGTCGCGCCCTATCTCCAGCCGCTGGCCGGACCACTGCTCTCGCTCGCGGGCGATGCCGGCGTCGGCACCCTCCAGTTCCTGGTCTCGGTGTTCGTCGCCGGCTTCTTGTTTCCGCACGGGCCGCGGCTGGTTGCGGCCGGCCGCGGCTTCCTGTTTCGCATCGTGCCCGAGCAGACCGAGCATTTCCTCGGGCTCGCGGGCGCGACCATCCGCGCCGTGGCGCAGGGCGTGATCGGCGTCGCGATCGTGCAGGCACTGCTCGCCGGCATCGGCTTCAAGCTCGCGGCCGTGCCGAGCGCAGGCCTGCTCGCCTTCATCGTGCTGCTGCTCTCGATCGTGCAGATCGGCGCCTTCCTGGTGCTGCTGCCGGTGATCATCTGGATATGGACCGCCAAGGACGTCACCACGGCGCTGCTGCTCACCGTGTTTCTCGTCCTCGTCGGCTTCCTCGACACCATGTTGAAGCCGCTCGTCATGGGGCGCGGCCTGACGACGCCGACCATCGTGATCTTCGTCGGCGTGATCGGGGGCACGCTCGCCCACGGCATCGTCGGCCTGTTCATCGGGCCGATCATCCTGTCGGTGGCATGGGAGATGATGATGGCCTGGATCAGGACGGAGGACCGGGCCGAGGCGGAGGCGCGGACGGGGGAGGGCTGAGCTGCCCGCGCGGGCTGTGATCAACGCCCCGGCCGAACTTGTCTATTCAGCTAGACAAGTTACGATAGGTTAGATTCTGTTCGAGCCTACGATTGTAATGGCGAAGTCTTCCAAGCTGGTTGCAGCGAAGCGCGGCAAGGTATTGTTGGTCAGACGCCGGTCGGACGGCCTGTGGATGTTCCCGGGCGGCCGCAAGCGTGCGCGCGAGTCCGACAAGGACTGCCTGCGGCGGGAGATCAAGGAAGAGCTGCCCAAGCTGAAGCTCGGCCGCATCAGCCTCTGGAAGGAGGTAACGGCCAGGAACAAGCGCTCCGGCCGCAAGATGAGCGACGCGATCTTCATCGCCAAGGGCGCCAAGGGAAGGCTCGCGATCGGAGACAAGAACGAGATCGACCGGGCTGCGTGGCAGAAGCCGCGCGGCATCCGCCTGACGCCGACCTCGCGCTACATCCGCGACCGCCTGTTTCCGAGGAAACCGCGTCGGCGCGGGTGAGCTGGAGCGTTTAGTCTTCGTCTGCGTCCTCTGCCGACGACTCCGTCCGTCCGTCGTATGATCGCGAGGCATTGCTGCGTGATTTGGGCGCGAACGCCATGGTCATTTCGGTCTCGCGCTGCTCCTTGCGAGCCTTGCGCGCGCGCTTCATCGCCGCCTTGACCTGAGGGTTCGGCGAATCCTCCGCGAAGAACAGCACCACCTCGCAGCTCGGACATTGCCTGGAGTAGCCGTCCTGCAACCGCCCGGCGCGGTCGCGGAATGCGGTCTTGCAGCGCTGGCACTGAATCTGGATGAAACTCATGCGCCGCCGAAAATGATTGATGGAAATGGAGTGTCAGGTGATCCCAAATGTCTGAAGAAAGCCTGAATGGTTCCGCCAATTCACCATCGGGTTCGCCGCGCCCGATGCGGATGCGCCGGAGCCGCTCGCAAAAGCCGCACGGTGAGGCGTCATCAGGCCGCCGCAACAGGCGACGGGATCAGCCCGTCAGAACCGCCCGATCGGTCGCTATTGCTTGGCCGCTATCGTGTCCAGGCAATGGTTGAGAAAGGCGGTGCGGTCCCTCGGCAGCACCTTCTCGAGATCGGCCTTCAGCGCGCATTCGCGCTGCTTGATCTGCTCGGCGCGCCGCTTCTCGGCCGCCTCGCGATATTCGGGAGCAACCTTGTTAGGATCGACGAGGGCTTGGGAGCGCGCGGGGGCTGTCACGGCGAGTGCAATGGCGACGACCATAATGAGCTGTTTCAAATGAGCCTCCGTAAAAAGGCTCATGCTAGCGCGAGCGCTGCGAGGGCTCAAACGCTAAGTGCGATGAGGCGACCGATGGCGCAATGCATCCGGGCCGCGTCGCTGTGGGCTTGGCGGAGCTGGAATCGGCGACTTGAAGTTGATCAAGCCAGGCCCGTCACTTCACGGCGTGGTCGATCTTGTGTCCCAGATGCCCGGTGTCGTGATCGCGGCGCAACTGGCTCAACGACGTCTCGTTCAGCTGAAGCAGGACCTCGTTGAGCTCAGTCGCATCCGGATAGCCGGCCGCAAAACCCTTGCCGTAGATCTTGCGCAACGTGCCGACCAGCGTGTTGCCATGCTTCTTGCCGATCGCGCCATCCTTGTCCCGATGGCGACCATCCAGGCCCGATCCCTTCATGTGCCTCTCCCTGTGCGGCGTCTTGAGCGCCTGAAGCGAACGTGCTCCCAAACGAGTTGATTGGCAACGATGCAGCGCGTTGCGTCGCACTCGCATCCCTCGGCCGTGAAACCGCGTCAGATCGGGGTGCGACGGTTGGCGTATCGTGGCTGTGGAAAGATCGGCGCAGGATTGTGAACCAGTTCACACGCGATCTCCGGGGCCGCCGCTATAAAGGCTCCATTGCTTTACCGATTGATATTTGAAAACGCCCCAGCGCTGCCACCAGGCGCTGGGGTTTTCATTTAGATCGCCGCAAAGCCCAGACTTCAACGCCCGGATTTCGCGAAGCGCGATCTGATCGGCGGGTGGTGGCTTCCGAATAGCGGAGGCGGGGCGGCTAGGCTGCTTGCTCCTCGAACGAGGTGTAGACCCGGCCATTTGGATCAACGATCTGAACGTCTCGGCACCCGTCCTCGACAAGCTCTCTTGCCTTCTTGAGGGCGGCCGCGAGTGACAGCCGCTTCAGGCTGACCGCGCCTGCCGTGTCGAAACCGCTGATTTCAAACATGCCGCTCCCTCCTGTTTTGGCGAATCCTACACCTTTTTGGGGCGTTGTCTGCGGCTTTGTCGCGCCTCGAAGCAGGCTGCCCGCATGACCAGTTCCAGCGCATGGACCCCGTAATCGGCCGGGGTGGCTGGAGACGCCGGGCGGCTACGTCGCTAAGGTGGAATTAATCCGAAATGTTCACAATTTTAGGCAGTTGTAGGTGGGTGCTGCGTAGAGGAGCCGTCGCTAGGACGTTCCGGCGTCGGCTTCCTTTTGCTCGCTCATTTGAGGTCAATGCACATGACCACGACACCGGAAGCGCAAGGCATCGTCGAACAATTCGACCCCGTAGCACTCGCACTCGCCGCCGCACCCGAAACTGCAGCGCCGGAAGCAGCAGTCCCGGTCGAGCGGTCCAGCCGGAAATCGGTCCTGGCACTGTCGGTGTGTGCCCTGGCCATCAACGGAGCGGCCGCCATCTACACATTGCCGTCTGATTTTGCGTCGCTGAATGTCGGAAGTCTGGCTGAACTGCTTCCGCGCCGGGAAGCTTCCGTGCCTAAACCGGATCCGGTTGTCGCTGCCTTGAAGGATATTCAGTCGGCCCAGCAGCAACACACGGCTTCGCTGCAGGAGAACAATTACTTAGCGCAGCAAAATGCAGCTGTTCGGCAGCAGGATACAATGGTGCTGCTGTCTCTGCGACAGAGCATTACGGACGAGCGGGTCGATGTGAGGAAGATCTCCTCGCAGCTGTCCACGCTCATCGCGAAGGTCGACTCGCTGCAAACTACAATGATGTCGGACGTCACGTCCTCCATCCGAAGAGCGCATGCTCGCTATGGACTGTCTGCGGCGATTCGCAAACGGATGGCGCGGCAGCCGAAAGCTATCGGGCCGGTTTCGGTCGGCGGAGCGCCGCTGAGTGTGCCGGTCGCGGCGTCGGCTCCGGAGAGTTGAGGACGCGTCGAGCAAATCGGCGGAGTTGGTTTCGACGAAATGGGCTTGGCCGAGTGACTTCAGTCACTCGCGGCGTGGTCGATCCCGCGCCAAATGCCCGGTGTCGTGATCGCGACGAAACCAAGGAATTTTGGTGAGCGCGCTGGGGCTCGAACCCAGGACCCCGTGATTAAAAGTCACGTGCTCTACCGGCTGAGCTACGCGCTCCCATGGCCGCTGATGGCATTCAAGATCGATCGCCATCGTCTTCGGACATTCGAGAAGCATGTCTTGCCGCTGCGCTGAAGCTCGCGTCGCGGGGAAAACCGGCTGTTTCCGGATCATGCTCTCGGCCCGCGCTGTGTAGGGGGATGGGGCGCTGAGGTCAATAGCAGCGGTTGCTGCCGAAGTTCGCAGCAGGAGCGGGGATTTGCTCGCGGTATCCGCCGCTTAGGCCGGAATTTTCAACTCGATTGGCGGCCCGCTGTCCACGCCGAACGGCACCGATGGCTTGCCTGCGCCGTCAATTCGTCTCCCGCCGCACCTCGCTCGGCACGGGCTGCGGCGTGCCTGCGGGGGTCGGCAGCGCGACGGGGCGCAGGCCGATCAGCTCGGCGGTGCGGATCGCGCTGTCGCGCCAGAACTGGAACGAGTTGATGCGGCTGAGTTCGAGGATGGCGATGGCGACCGCCGCCAGGAACGGCAGGCTCTGCAGCACCAGCACGCCGGCGAAGATGTAGATCTCGGTGATCTGCCTGAAGCTGTTGGAGGCAACAAGGACGCCGGCGCCGATCAGGAGCAGGGCGCCGATCACGGCCTCCCAGAACGCCTGGAACTCGATCGACATCCTGGACAGGCCACCCTTGGAGGTGCGCGCGAACGCGATGTGCTCGGTGATGAGACCCTGCGCGACCGCGCGCGACACCGTCCACTGCACGCTCATCGCCGCGATCATGGCGCCCAGCATCTGGCCCGGCTTGATCGCGACGCGCGCGCGGTACATCGACAGGAAGTGCGCGAGCGAGACGATGAAGGCGCCGATGATCGGCAGCGTCAGGATCTTGTCGGGGATGGCGATGTCGGCGAAGGCGACGATCGGCACCCAGACGAGGTTGAGCAGCGCCACGACCACGCCGAGGCTTTCGGCGCCCAGCCAGTTCAGCCAGCCGAGGCCGTATTCACGCTTCTGGTCGGGCGTCAGCCGGCTGCGGCCGGGCAGGAAGTGGCGCCAGTGCTTCTTCACGATCTGGAGGCCGCCATAGGCCCAGCGGTGACGCTGCTTCTTGAACGCCTCGTAGGTGTCGGGGAGCAGGCCCTGGCCGTAGCGGTGGTTGGTGTAATGGGTGGTCCAGCCGAGCTCCTGGATCGCAAGGCCAAGATCACTGTCCTCGCAGATCGTGTCGCTCGACCAACCGCCGGCCATGTCCATCGCGGCGCGGCGGATCAGGCACATTGTGCCGTGCACGATGATGGCGTTGGTCTCGTTGCGCTGGACCATGCCGATGTCGAAGAAGCCGGCATATTCGCCGTTCATGATGTAGTGCATGATCGACAGATCGCCGTCGCGATGCTCCTGCGGTGCCTGCACGAGGCCGACGCGCGGATCGGCGAACGCCGGCACGAGGTCCTTCAGCCAGTCGGGTTCGACGACGTAGTCGGCATCGAGGATACCGATGATCTCGGCATCGACGGCGGTGCGGTCCATCGCGATGCGAAGTGCCCCGGCCTTGAAGCCTTGCACCTTCTCGGCATTGATGAACTTGAAGCGTTCGCCGAGCGTGCGGCAATGGTCCTGAATCGGCTGCCAGAAGGCGGGGTCCGGCGTGTTGTTGATGATCACGACGCATTCGTAGTTCGGATAGTTCAGCCGCGACAGCGCATCGAGCGTCTGCTTGAGCATCTCGACCGGCTCGAAATAAGCGGGGATGTGGATCGAGACTTTCGGAAAGTAGTTCTCGGGCACGTTCTCGACCGGCTTGTCCTTGCTGAGCAGCCGCTGGGGCGGCCGGCCGAACGCGACCGCGGCGATCTCGTCGATGCGCGCCATCGCGATGAGGACGAGGGGAACAAGCAGGATCATGCCGAGCGTCAGCGCGAAGGCCGAGCCGAAGATGAAATAGTGTCCGTTCCAGAACGCGAACACGGTGGCGGCCCAGGCGCCGACGCCGTTGGCGGTGGCCGACAGCAGGAACGCCTGCTTCGCCGTCGGCTGCTGCAGCCGCAGAATCGGCAGCGACAGCAGGATTCCGACCAGCAGGGCGATCGTCATCAGCTTCCAGTAGTCGGGATTCTCCACCGGCCCGGTCCAGGCGAATTTCGGCTCGCGGCTGGCGTTGAGGATGCCCCAGTACGGACCGACGCCGCCCTCGAAATATTTCCAGGGCTGATCGATGGCTTCGACGATGTTGTATTCCATGCCGATGGCGTCGGCGCGGCTGACGAAATTCCGCAAGGTCAGTGCCTGCTGGAACGGACCCGGGTCGGCATTGCGCAGATTGTAGCCCGCGCTCGGCCAGCCGAACTCGGCGATCACGATGCGCTTGCCGGGGAACAGGTTGCGCAACAAATTGTAGCGATCGACGGCCTGATCGACCGCCTGGTCCGAGCGGAAGTTTTCCCAGTAGGGCAGCACGTGGGCGGCGATGAAATCGACGTTGGAGCCGAGGTCGGGATTGTCGCGCCAGATGTTCCAGATCTCGCCGGTCGTGACGGGCACGCGGACCGCGCCCTTGACCTTCTTGATCATGTCGATGAGGTCTTCGACCTTCTGCTCGCCGCGGTAGATCACTTCGTTGCCGACGACGACGCCGTTGACGTTGCTGTTCTTGCGGGCGAGCTCGATCGCGGCCTTGATTTCGCGCTCGTTGCGGTCCTTGTCCTTGTCGATCCAGGCGCCGACGGTGACCTTGAGCCCGAACTCGGCTGCGATCGGCGGCACCAGTTCCACGCCGCCCGTGGACGAATAGAGGCGGATCGCGCGCGTCATGGTCGACAGCGTCTTCAGGTCGGCGCGGATTTTCTCTACCGTCGGGATGTTGTCGATGTCGGGGTGAGCCGAGCCCTCGAACGGCGCGTAGGAGACGCTGGGCAGCAGGCCCTTGAAGTCCGGTGCGGGTTCCTTGTCGCGCAAGACTCCCCACAGGCCGGCGTGGAGCACGGACACAAGCAACAGGACGGCGGCGACAACGCGCATCGCGGCTAAACCAAAAGGGGCTGAGGTGGCAGGGAAGCGGATCCGACCCCGAGATCCGACCAAGTCCGCGGCAAATGGAGCATATCTCTGCTGCGCGGTTTCACAACTGTCATGCCCTCATGACCTTATGAGGGCATGGCCAGTTTCGGAATGTGCGGCAGTGCCAACCGCCCTTATCGCCGATCGTTCCTGAACGCAGGCTGAAACGATCGCGGCTATTTCGGGGGCGCCGGCGACGGGCTTGCCGCAGGCGAGGGGGTCGCGGCCGGCTGCGGGGCTTGCGAGTTGCCGGTGGTCGGCGCGGCCGGCTGAGATGCCGCGGCGGCCGCCTGCTGTGGCTGGGAGGCCGGGTTGATCCAGCAAGCGTGCACGCGGCTGTCCAGGGTCTCGGCGACCTTGGGATCGATCTGGCCGCCGAACCGGGTCAGGCAGCGGAAGGCGGCCTGGATGTGGCCGCCGGGGCAGCCGAAGCGGTCGTAGAGATCGAGATGGCGGAATGCGGTATCGAGGTCATCCCGCCACATCAGCCGCACCACGCGCCGGCCGAGCCATACGCATTCGGGATTGCCGGCCGGGCCGTTGATGACCTGGGCCGCTTCGGCGAACTCATCGGTGCGGCGCTGGTTCAGTGCGGCATCCTTGGCGGCGTCGGCGGGCTGGGCCGCTGCCTTGCTCTGGTCCGGGGCGGGCGTGCCGCTCTGGGCGGAGGTGGCGTTAACGCCGACCAGGACGAGAAGGGAAGAAACGGCCAAGGTGGCGGCGAACCGCCGCAGGACCGCATTTCGTAACTCGAACACCCGTTGCCGCATGAATTCCCCAATAGATCCGCTGACCGTCCGCATCCCGACCTCGCGGACGCGCCGGTGATGGCGTCCAAATGGGTCCCCAATGCGGCGGAAAAGTCCTCGGGAGTCCATGACCTGTATTTGGAATTTTGTCCAGCAAAGTCACGATCCTAGCTCCCGGTCGAACGGCCGCGGCCAAATTCCTTTGGGGGAGGAGCGGATCCGCACCCGGGCACCCCCCTTGGCAGACGGCTTGCAAGCAGGTAATCGACGGACCCTTCGCGGAGGACGGAACCGATTTCTCTTCGTACGCCACTGGCGCTTCTGCTCGTTTCGCTGGGTGCGATTGCTGCCGTGTGGTGGTGGTTGGCGACGCCGATCACACTCGCGCGCGCTCCGATCGATCCTGCCGAGAAGGTCCAATGCGTCTCCTATGCACCGTTCCGCGGCGAACAGTCGCCGCTGGACGCGTGGACTCATATCGACGCGGACCAGATCGAGCAGGACCTGCGCCAGCTCAAGGAAATCACCGACTGCGTCCGCACTTATTCGATGGAGAACGGGCTCGACCAGGTGCCGGCGATCGCCGCCAAGGTCGGCGGGCTGAAGGTGCTCCAGGGCATCTGGCTCTCCAGCAACCGCTCCAAGAATTTTGAGCAGGCCGCGCTCGCGGTTCGCCTCACCAAGGAATTCCCTTCCATCATCACGGCGGTCATCGTCGGCAACGAGGTGCTGCTCCGCGGAGAGATGACGACGGCCGACCTCGTCTCCATCATCCACTTGGTGAAGACGCAGGTCAGCGTGCCCGTCACCTATGCCGACGTCTGGGAGTACTGGCTGAAGAACCGCGAGGTCTATGACGCCGTCGACTTCGTCACGATCCACATCCTGCCCTATTGGGAGGATTTCCCGATTAAAGCAAAATTCGCCGCCGCCCATGTCGAGGCAATCCGCGAGCGCATGGCGGTGGCGTTTCCGGGCAAGGAGATCCTGATCGGCGAAACCGGTTGGCCGAGCGAAGGCCGCATGCGCGATGGCGCGCTGCCGTCGCGCACCAATCAGGCGCGCGTCGTGTCGGAAATCCTGGGCCTGGCGAAAGCGCAGAAATTCCGCGTCAATCTGATCGAGTCATACGACCAGCCGTGGAAGCGCAAGCTGGAAGGCACCGTCGGCGGCTATTGGGGCCTCTACGACTCGGTGCGCCGAAGCCTGAAATATCCGCCGGGCGAGCCGATCAGCAATTTCCCGTACTGGAAATGGTACATGGGCGTCGGCATGGGCCTCTGCGTCCTGGTGTTCGCGGTCGCCGGCCTGACGTTGCGGCGCAGGCCCTGGACGCCGCGCTTCTCGGCCTGGCTCGGGGTCGGCATCTCGGCGACCTCGGCGGGAATCCTGCTCGGGATCGGCGCCGACAAGATGTATTATGAGAGCTACGGCATCGGCGGCTGGCTGTTGTGGGGCATGCTGCTCGCGGCCGGCATACTGTCGCCGATCTTCTGCGCGCAGGCGATGGTGATCGGCCGCAGTCTTCCGACCTTTCTCGATCTGCTGGGCCCGCGCGAGGGCCGGAAATGGTCGAAGCTCACCGCCGTGCTGGGTCTCACGCTGGCGGTGACGGCGGTGATTGCGGCGCAGACCGCGCTCGGCTTCGTGTTCGATCCACGCTACAAGGATTTCCCTTACGCCGCGCTGACGATGGCGGTGGTGCCGTTCGCGCTGCTGATGCTGAACCGGCCGCAGATCGGCCAGCGTCCGATCGCGGAGTCGGTGTTCGCGGGTGTGCTGGCGCTGTCGGCCGCGTATGTGCTCTTCAACGAGGGGCGCGACAACTGGCAGTCGCTGTGGACCTGCGCGATCTATCTGTTGTTCGCGCTCACGCTGTGGCGGGCGCGGGCCGAGCAAATCCAAGAATGAACAGGCCGATCGCCAGGCCAGACAGCACGACATTGTAGAGCACGATGCCGAGGCCGGCGGCGATGATGCCGACGGTGAGCAGCACGATCGACGGCCGCATCAGGTTCAGCGCCGCAACCACCAGCGCGACGATCCCGAACACCGAGTTCTTGAACAGCACGGTCGCGACCGAGCGCGCCTTGCAGATCAGTGTCTGCAGCCCGGCGTCGCAGGCGAGCCCGACGGTCGAGAACTCGATGCCGAGATAGCGCAAGTAGAGCGCATAGCCGACGGATGCGAAGCCGACGACGATCAGGAACTGCACCTGGTAGGGCGTGAGGCGGAAGGGCTTTTTTGTCATGGCGGCAATATGGTCGGGAAGGCGCGGAGGGGCAACAGGGCGGGTGGAAGTTTCTCGCGGGCCTGCGTGAGAAACTTCGACCCTACCGCCTGAAGAACGACGACAGCGTCGAGCCCGCCGACGCCGTCTCCGGCTTGGCCGGCGCGGCCGGTTGCGCCGCAGGTGCGGGCGCGGGCTCCTCGCGCTTTGACGAACGCTTTGAGGAGTAGCTGCGGCGGCGCTTGTCCGGCTTGGCGGTGGGGGCGGGCGCAGGTGCAGTCTCGGCTTGCGGCGCTGCGTCCGGATTCTTATCGGCGTTCTTCTCCTGAACCCGGTCCTGGGACTTTTCTTGTCCCTTCTCCTGAGCCTTGTCCTGACCTTTCTCCTGGCCGCCGCGCATCGACAGGCGCTGGCCGTCGAACACAGTGGTCTCGCAGTGGCGGCTGTTCTCCGCGAGACCTGCGCAGAGCTTTGCAGCGGCAGCCGCATTGATCAGGGGGCCGGCACCGAGACGAAGCTGCATGCCGAGGCCGGTATTGCCTTCCTTGATCATGATGATCGGCCGCAGCGCCGCAACTTCCGGATTGGATTTGGTCAGGCCGCGCCAGAGTGCGCGCAGGCCGTCGATCGAGTGGGCGCCGCCGAGATCGATCGCAAAGCGCGTCTGCTGAACCGGGATCGCTGGAGTCTCGCTTTCGGTTGCCTCCGGCGGCTTGGCTGATGCGGCTGCGACTTCGGTCGGAGCGGGCGCCGGCTCGGGCTTCGTCTCGGCGGCCTTCTCGGTTGGCTTCTCAGTTGCCTCGGGCTGGACCAGTTTCGACGCAGCCGGATCGGGCGGCGCCATGATCGACTTGGAGGGCACCAGCGGAAGCATCGGCAGTGCCGACGTCGTCAGCGGCGCCTGCTGCACGAGCGAGGCCGCGGCCGCGCTCTGAGGCGGGGGGATCAGCTGCTCCTTCGCGGCGTCCTTCGGAGCGTCCTTTGGAGCGTCCTTGGCGAGTTCAGCACGCGGCTTGTCGTTGGCCAGGGCGGGCGTCGAGGCGACCGGCGCGACGCTGGGGGCCGTTGGCCCGATCAAGGCCGGCGTATCCTGCGACTTGGCTGCGGACGCCGGCGGCGGTGTTGCGGCGCTCTGCTTGGCGATGGCGCCGGTGACGGAATCGAGCCCTTGCTCCAGCACGGTGACGCGCGAATACAGCCGGTCGCGATCGGTGTTCAGCGTCTCGATGGCGGAGGCGAGGCGGCGGGCCTCGTTCTGGCTCTCCTTGGTCAGCAGCTGGAGCCGGTCGGACTGGCGGGCGAGATCGGCGGACGCAACCTGGTCGCGCCGCCAGCCGAGCTGGGCCTGGTTGGCCGTCACGGCAAGCACGACCGCACCGACAGCCGCCACGCCCCATGAGCCCAGCCGCCACATCATGCGGCGATCGAACGAACTCTCCTCGGCCAAAAGTCCGGAGAACAGCCCGCCGGTCTGCTTGGTCCCGAAGGCGTCCGCCAGTGGGTCGGAATCCTTTGCCATGAACGTTAAGTGCCCAGCCCCTGTCCGGCTTCCCCGAATCAATCAGGGAACATTAGCAGTAAAACTGCGTCGCACTTGAACTCCGGGCGTTTGCGGGGGTAGCAAGGCGGGCAGCTCATGAGGGCGGTCGCCGCCCGCCGGCACCATTTGATTCGGCCGTATCTGACAGGATTTTGATGACCGCCCGTTCCAGCCTCACGATCGTGCTCGCCGCCGGGGAAGGCACGCGCATGCGATCGAGCCTGCCGAAAGTGCTGCATCCCGTCGCACAGCAGAGCCTGCTCGCCCACGTGCTCGCCGCCGCCCCCAAGGGAACCGGCACCGCGCTCGCCGTCGTGATCGGCCCCGATCATCAGGCGGTCGCGGACGAAGCAAAGCGCATCCGTCCCGACGCGCTCACCTTCGTGCAGGCCGAACGGCTCGGCACCGCGCATGCGGTGCTGGCGGCGCGTGATGCCATTGCGCGGGGCGTGGACGACCTGCTGATTGCATTCGGCGATACGCCGCTGATCTCGGCCGAGACCTTTGCGCGCCTGCGCGCGCCGCTCGCCAAAGGCGCTGCGATTGCCGCGCTCGGTTTTCGCGCCGCCGATCCCACCGGCTATGGCCGCTTCATCGTCGAGGGCGACCGCCTGGTCGCGATCCGCGAGCAGGCCGATGCGAGCTCCGAAGAGCGCAAGATCGATCTCTGCAATGCCGGCGTGATGGCGATCGATGGGCGCCGCGCGCTCGAGATCCTCGGGCAAATCGGCAATGCGAATTCCAAGGGCGAATATTATCTGACCGACGCGGTCGGCATTATCAGCGACAAGGGATGGGATGCCGTGGTGATCGAAACCAGCGAGGACGAAGTGCGCGGCATCAACACCAAGGCGCAGCTCGCCGAGGCCGAAAGCGTCATGCAGGCGCGGCTGCGCAGGTCTGCGATGGAGGCCGGCGTGACGCTGATCGCGCCCGAGACCGTCTATCTGTGCGCCGACACCGTGTTCGGCAAGGACGTCACGATCGAGCCGTTCGTGGTGATCGGCCCCGGCGTCTCGATCGGCGACGGCACGGTGGTCCATTCCTTCTCGCACATCGTCGAGACGTCGCTCGGCAAGAAGGTCTCGATCGGCCCCTATGCGCGGCTGCGGCCCGGCACCTCGCTCGGCGACGGCGCGCGGATCGGCAATTTCGTGGAGACCAAGGCGGCGACGCTGGAGGCCGGGGTCAAGGTCAACCATCTCTCCTACATCGGGGACGCCACTGTCGGCGCCAATTCCAACATCGGCGCCGGCACCATCACCTGCAACTATGACGGCTTCAAGAAGCACAAGACGATCATCGGGCAGGGCGCCTTCGTCGGCACCAACTCCTCGCTGGTCGCGCCGGTGAAAATCGGCAACGGCGCCTATATCGGTTCGGGCTCGGTGATCACCCGCGACGTGCCCGACGATGCGATGGCGCTGGAGCGGAGCCCGCAGACCATCAGGGAAGGCGGCGCGGCGCGCTATCGCGAGATGAAGACAGGCGGCAAGAAGACCGGGAAATAGGCTTGCGCTATTCGTCGTCGGCGAATTCGGAGAAGATGGCGCGCGTCAGGCGCCAGCCGCGGGGCTTGGCGCGCTTGGCCGGTTCGCCTTCCGCATGCTTGACGAAGACGGGCTTGCTTTCCTTGCCGCGGTGGGGCGGCGGCCAATGCGCCAGATGCGTGCCCGAGGTCTCGCTGGCGCGCATGGACATCGGTGACAGACCTTTGCGGTCGGACGAGCTCTTCATGGCCTTGCTCTCCTGACCCGGAATCGTTGGCCAAACCTGTTGACAACAAGTTAACGCGCGCGATTTAAGGCCGGCCAGTTCGACGCAGGCGAAGTCGCGTGCGTGCCGGTGCTGTCTCAATCAGCAATAATTATTGAGTATCTGGTTCCTTAGGAACTTCGCTAAAAGCCGAGCGCGTCGTTTAGGCGATTTTTCGACGATTTGGGGGATATTGATCCGCATGTGCGGGATTGTCGGCATTCTCGGGCGCGAACCGGTTGCAGAGCAATTGGTGGATTCGCTCAAACGTCTTGAATATCGCGGCTACGATTCCGCGGGCGTCGCCACGCTCGAAGGCAACCACCTGGAGCGCCGCCGCGCCGAGGGCAAGCTGAAGAATCTGGAGAAGCGGCTCGAAGCGGAGCCTCTGAAGGGCACGATCGGCATTGGCCATACCCGCTGGGCGACCCATGGCAAGCCGACCGTGAACAACGCCCATCCGCACGCGACCGAGCGCGTCGCCGTGGTCCACAACGGCATCATCGAAAATTTCCGCGAGCTGCGCGAGGAGCTCGAGAAGAAGGGCGCGGTGTTCCACACCGAGACCGACACCGAGATCGTGCTGCATCTGGTCGACGATCTCTTGACCCGCGGCAACAAGCCGGTCGAGGCGGTGAAGCTGGCGCTGGCGCGGCTGCGCGGCGCCTTCGCGCTCGGCTTCATCTTCGCAGGCGATAACGACCTCATGATCGGGGCCCGCAACGGCCCGCCGCTCGCGATCGGCTATGGCGACGGCGAGATGTATCTCGGCTCCGACGCCATCGCGCTCGGCCCGTTCACCGACACGATCAGCTATCTCGAGGACGGCGATTGGGTCGTTCTGACCCGCAAGAGCGCTGATATCTTCGACAAGGACGGCAAGGCCGTCCAGCGCGACAAGATCAAGCACGCCGCCTCGACCTCGCTGGTCGACAAGGCCAATTACCGCCACTTCATGGCGAAGGAGATCCACGAGCAGCCGGAAGTGGTCGGCCACACGCTGGCGCGCTATGTCGACATGGCGACCGAGCGCGTCTCGCTGCCGGTCAAGCTGCCGTTCGACTTCAAGGACATCCAGCGCATTAACATCACGGCCTGCGGCACCGCGAGCTATGCCGGCTTCGTCGCAAAATACTGGTTCGAGCGCTTTGCGCGCGTGCCGGTCGAGGTCGATGTCGCCTCCGAATTCCGTTACCGCGAGGCGCCGCTGCGCAAGGGCGACCTTGCCATCTTCATCTCGCAATCGGGCGAGACCGCCGATACGCTGGCGGCATTGCGTTATGCCAAGGCCGAGGGCGTGCACACGGTGGCCGTCGTCAACGTGCCGACCTCGACGATCGCGCGCGAGAGCGAGACCGTCCTCCAGACGCTCGCCGGACCCGAGATCGGCGTCGCCTCGACCAAGGCCTTCACCTGCCAGCTCATGGTGCTGGCGAACCTTGCAATCGCGGCCGGCAAGGCCCGGGGTGAGTTGTCCGACGAGGACGAGACCAAGCTGGTCCACGGTCTTGTCGAGATTCCGCGTTTGATGGCGGATGCGCTCACCACCGAGGTCCAGATCGAAAAGCTCGCGCACAGGATCGCCAAATCCAGCGACGTGCTCTATCTCGGCCGCGGCACCAGCTTCCCGCTGGCGCTCGAAGGCGCGCTGAAGCTGAAGGAAATCTCCTATATCCACGCCGAAGGCTATGCCGCCGGCGAGCTCAAGCACGGCCCGATCGCACTGATCGACGAGACCATGCCGGTCGTCGTCATCGCGCCCTACGACCGCGTATTCGAGAAGACCGTCTCCAACATGCAGGAGGTCGCGGCCCGCGGCGGCAAGATCATCCTGATGACCGACGCCAAGGGCGCGGCGGAGGCGACCGTCGAGTCCCTCGTCACCATCGTCATGCCTGACATGGCGGCGGCGTTCACGCCGATGGTCTATGCCGTTCCCGTGCAGCTGCTCGCCTATCACACGGCCGTCGTCATGGGCACCGACGTCGACCAGCCACGCAACCTCGCAAAATCGGTGACCGTGGAATAGGCAGAGGGGATATCGGCCGGTTCGCTTCGTGGTCTTCCAAAACCTGCTACAAGACCATAGCTTGTGTGCTGCGACCGACCTGGAACCCGAATGACCCCCCGTGACGACGCGCCTGCGCCTCTGGATCCCCTGCCGGAACCGCATACCGGCCTGATGGGCCGCTTCCGCAATTATTTCCTCACGGGCCTCGTCGTGACGGGGCCGATTGCGATCACGCTGTATCTGGTCTGGTGGTTCGTCACCTGGGTTGACGGCGTGGTGCGGCCTTTCGTGCCGCTGGCCTATCGGCCCGAGACCTATCTGCCTTACGTCATTCCCGGCTGGGGACTGATTGTCGCGTTCTTCACGCTGACGCTGGTCGGCTTCCTTGCGGCCAACCTGATCGGGCGGACGCTGGTTGATGTCGGCGAGACCTTTCTCGGTCGCATTCCGGCGGTGCGCGCCATCTATCGCGGCCTGAAGCAGGTGTTCGAGACGTTGTTCTCGGGCAAGGGTTCGAGCTTCCGGAAAGTTGGCCTGGTCGAGTTTCCCTCGCCGGGCATGTGGTCGATCGTGCTGATCTCGCAATCGCCGAATGAAGAGGTCGCGCGCAGCCTGCCGGGGCAGCAGGAGCACGTTTCGGTGTTCCTGCCTTGCTCGCCGAACCCGACCACGGGGTTCTTCTTCTACGTGCCCAAGAGCAAGATCGTCGAGGTCGACATGAGCACCGAGGATGCCGCGACCCTGATCATGTCGGCCGGTGTGGTGCAGCCGGGCTCGGCGCCCGACCCGAAGAAGGCTGCGGCACTCGCCGGCATGGCGAACGCCGCGCGCATTGCCAATGCGGCGGCGCTCCAGCCGCAGCCTGCGAAGGTGGAGTAGGGCCATTCCCGTTTCGGATGGCCGCATTGGCGCAAAGCACTTTCGTCCTCTGCTAGTCTCCCGGTCGAATTGAGCGCCTCGCTCGGAATTCGACCTGGAGTGCACGATGTCCAAAACCATTGCGATCCTCGCCCCCGGCGCCATGGGCAGCGCGGTGGCCCGCCGGCTCAGCGAGCACGGTGCACGCGTGCTGACGTCGTTGAAGGGGCGGAGCGAGGCGACGCAAAAGCGCGCGGCGGACGCCGGCATGATCGGCGCCGAGGACGAAGCGATCGCGGACGCCGACATCATCCTCTCGATCGTGCCGCCGGGCGAAGCTGTGGCACTCGCCGAGCGGCTGGCCGCCCTGATCGTCAGGCGCGAGAAGAAGCCGGTCGTGGTCGACTGCAACGCCGTCAATGTCGATACCGTGATGCGGATCGAGGAGATCATCGGCTCGGCACAGGCGCCGTTCGTCGATGCCGGCATCATCGGATTCCCGCCGCAGCCCAGCGGCAAGAGCCCGGCCTTCTACATGTCCGGCGAGCACGCCAAAGACGTCGCGGTGCTGAAGGAACTCGGGCTCGACGTGCGGATCGTCGAAGGCCCGGTCGGCGCCGCGTCGGCCTTGAAAATGTCCTATGCCGGTATCGTCAAGGGCCTCGCCGGCATCGGCTCGGCGATGGTGGTCGCGGCAACGAAGGCAGGCGCGGCGGACGCGCTGCGCGACGAACTCGCGCTGAGCCAGCCCGCGATTTTGGCCCGCCTCGAAGTCGCCCTGCCGGACATGGTTCCAAAAGCCTATCGCTGGGTGGCTGAGATGCGGGAGATTTCCGGCTTTCTCGGCTCCGATCATCCGGCCAGCCAGATCTACGAGGGCTTTGCGCGCTGGTTCGAGCATCTCGCCGAGGACGCGAATGGCGATGCGATGGAGGCGGACTTGATGAAGGCGTTTGCCGCGCGCGTTGCACAGAAGAAATCCTGATTGTCAGCCAATCACTCACTCGTCGTGCACTGAAACCGAATCCAGAAAGCCCTGGATGTCCCGGTCGCGTCTCAGGCGCACGACCGGGACGTCAGGGCCATATTGGATGCGTTCGGCCTCAATGACTGGCACACGTTCCGTGTCGTAGCGCCAGGCTTCCTTCATCAGTTTCCAGTCGAACTGTTCCGGACACCCCTGGGGCAGATCGGGCCGCGTCGTGTCGCGATCGAGGGCGGAGCGCCAGAGAATGCGCCACTGGCAGAGCCAACGCGGGCGGTCGATGATGACCAGAGTATCGGCGCGGGCGAGGGTGAGATCGAAGGCCAGACCGGAAAAGCTGCCGTCGACGACCCACGCCTCGCCGGCGATCGCCTCGGCGACGCGCGCCCGAAAGCCCGGCTTGTCGGACGGCTTCCAGCCCGGCCGCCAGTAGAGCACGTCGAGATGCACCACGGGCAGCCCGAGCTTGCTCCCGAGATTCCGGGAGAGGCTCGTCTTTCCGCTACCCTGACTGCCTACGACGATGATCCGGCGCATCGCGGCAAGGTTTCACGAAAACCGCCGAGACGATAGATTGGATTTCAACTTGCCGTTCCAGGGGCCGGGTGGCTGTATGTGCGTCGCGTGCAATAGGAGTTCGAATGAGAGTGCTCGTGATCGGCGCAGGGGCGCTCGGAGGCTACTACGGAGCTCGCCTGGTCCGCGCCGGCGGCGATGTGACCTTTCTGGTACGGCTGGGGCGGGCGGAGCAATTGCGGCGGAACGGACTGCAGGTCGTGAGCCCGCATGGCGACTTTGCCGTGCAGCCGAAAGTCATCCTGGCTGACGACCTCAAGGAAGCGTTCGACGTCGTGCTCGTCGGGGTGAAATCCTACTCGCTCGACGATGCGATGGCCCAGTTTGCCCCGGCAGTCGGCGCCGATACGATGGTTCTGCCGATCCTCAACGGTTTGAAGCATATCGATGCTCTGATCGCGCGGTTCGGCGCGAGGTGCGTCCTCGGCGGGCTTGCGAACGTCAGTGCCGGACTCGATGCGGATGGCAGGGTCGTTCAGTTCATGGCCAATCAGACGATTGTGTTCGGCGAGATCAAGGGTTCGTTGAGCGAGCGCGCCCTTGCGCTGGAGGCACTGCTCCATGTCCCCGGCATCGACGTACGCGCCAGCGAAGCGATCATGCAGGACATGTGGGAGAAGTTCGTCCAGCTCAGCACGCTTGCCGGCATCACCTGCCTGATGCGTGCAAGCGTTGGCGACATCCTGGCTGTGCCGAACGGCGAGCAATCTATTTTCCGCCTGTTCGCCGAATGCTGCGCAGTCGCGACGGCTTCCGGTTTTGAGCCGCGCGCTCCGTTCATCGAGTTCGACCGTAAGCTGTTCACGACCCTGGACTCTCCGCTCAAGGCCTCGATGCTGCGCGATATCGAGCGCGGCTCGATCACCGAGGCGGAGCACATCCTCGGCGATATGGCCAACCGGGCCCGTGCGCTGGGCATCGACACGCCGCTGCTGGATCTCGCCCGGGCGCATGTGGCGGCTTATGAGATCGGGCGTCAGAGAGCTGCGGGCTAACCTGCCCCGATCAGCGGGATCGCCTCGTCCCGCTCATACAGATACAGCAGGCACCGCAGCGCTTCGCCACGCTCGCCCTTGAGCTTCGGGTCGTCCTTCAGGATGCGCAGCGCCTCGTCGCGGGCCTGCGTGATGAGCTGGCCGTGCACCTCCGAGCGCGCGATGCGGTAGCCGGGCAGGCCGCTCTGGCGCACGCCAAGCACGTCGCCTTCGCCGCGCAGCTTCAGATCCTCCTCGGCGATGCGGAAGCCGTCGGTGGTCTCGCGGATCACCTTCAGCCGTGCCTTCGACATCTCGCCGAGCGGCTCCGAGTAGAGCAGCAGGCAGGTCGATGCCTCCGAGCCGCGCCCGATGCGGCCGCGCAACTGGTGCAGCTGGGCGAGGCCGAAGCGCTCGGCGTTCTCGATCACCATGATGGTCGCCGCCGGCACGTCGACACCGACCTCGACCACAGTGGTCGCAACCAGCAGCCCGATTTCGTGGGCGGCGAACTGGCCCATCACCCGGTCCTTCTCGGTGCCTTTCATCTGGCCGTGGACGAGGCCGACGCGGTCGCCGAAACGCTTTTGCAGATTTTCGAAGCGCTTGGTCGCATTGGTCAGGTGCTCGGTGCCCTCGGCCTCGGATTCCTCGACCAGCGGGCAGATCCAGTAGACCAGCTTGCCCGATTGAAGCGCTCGGCCGATGCTGTCGGTGACTTCCTCGAGGCGGCTCATCGATATGGTGCGGGTTTCGATCGGCTGGCGGCCGGCAGGCTTTTCACGCAGCTCGGAGATGTCCATGTCGCCGAAATAAGTCAGCACCAGCGTTCGCGGGATCGGCGTGGCGCTCAGCACCAGGACGTCGACCGCTTCGCCTTTCGAGGTCAGCGCGAGCCGTTCGCGCACGCCAAAGCGGTGCTGCTCGTCGACGATCGCGAGCGCGAGATCGTGGAAGATGACGTCGTCCTGGATCAGCGCATGGGTGCCGACGAGCAGGTCGATCTCGCCTTCCGCAAGCTGCGCGAGGATGTCGCGCCGCTCCTTGCCCTTTTCGCGGCCGGTGAGGATCGCGACTCGCATTCCCGCGCGCTCGGCGAGCGGCGCGATGGTCTTGATGTGCTGGCGGGCCAGAATTTCGGTCGGGGCCATCAGCGCCGCCTGCTTGCCGACCTCGGTGACGGCCGCGGCAGCGAGCAGCGCCACCACGGTCTTGCCGGAGCCGACGTCGCCCTGGAGCAGGCGCAGCATGCGCACGGGCTGTTGCAGATCATTGGCGATGGCGGCTGCCGCGTCGCGCTGGGATGACGTCAGCGCATAGGGCAGCGCGTCGATGATCTTGTTGCGGAGATGCCCGTCGCCGGCGTTGCGCACGCCGGCGGGGCGGCGCAGTTGCGCGCGGATCAGGGCGAGCGCCAGTTGTCCTGCCAATAGCTCATCGAAGGCAAGGCGCGACCAGAACGGCTGGTCGGGCAAGATGTCCGTGAGCTCGACCGGCTGATGCACGCGGGTCAGCGCTTCGGTGATCGGCGGGAAATTGCATCGGCGTAGCACCTCCGGGCTGATCCATTCCTGCAGGGCCGGCAGTTTATGCAGCGCCTGGGTGACCGCGCGGCGCAGCGACCCGAGCGCGAGGCCCTCGGTCAGCGGGTAGACGGGATCGATCCCGGAGAGTTTCGAGATCGCCTCCTCGTCCAGCACGCGGTCGGGATGCACGATCTGCGGGATGCCGTCATACATCTGGAGCGTGCCCGAGACGTAGCGCTTCTCGCCAACGGGCAGCAGCTTTTCGACATAGCCGGGCTTGGCGCGAAAGAACGTCAGCACGACGTCGCCGGTGTCGTCGCTGGCATAGACGAGATAGGGCGCGCGCGCATTGCGCGGCGGGGGCGGGCGGTGGCGATCGACGGTGACCTCCAGCGTCACCATGGTTCCCTGGGCGGCGTCGCGGATTTTCGGCCGGGCCCGGCGGTCGATGACCTGGCTCGGCAGATGCAGCAACAGGTCGACCAGCCGCGGCGTCTCGCTGCGGCTGAGCAAATATTGCAGCAGCTTGTCCTGCTTCGGACCGACGCCGGGCAGGCTGGTCACGGGAGCGAACAGCGGATTGAGCAGGCTGGGGCGCATTCTTGCAACATTCGTCATGCGCGGGCTCGACCCGCGCGTCCATCTTTTCAATGACGATGGATTGCCGGGTCAAGCCCGGCAATGACGGTCCGCAAACAATTGCAATAACAAAGGGCTGACACGGCTCGCCTGAATGGCTATATCACCCCGGCCCGGCACGTCCGGGCTTTCTGCGTTTGACTGGATTTGAGACATGACGGGAACGACACGATCGAGCAACGGGCTGGATGACCGCCGCAAGCGGCTCCTGTTCCGCTGCTGGCACCGCGGCACGCGCGAGATGGACCTGATTCTCGGCCGCTTCGCGGACGCCGAGATCGGCAATTTGTCCGACACCGAGCTGACCGAGCTCGAGACGCTGCTCGAGGTCAACGATCCCGATCTCTATGCCGCCATCACCGGCGACAAGGTGCTGCCGGCTGATGTCACCGGCGCGCTGTTTGCCCGCATCAAGGCGTTTCCGATCGCGGACGGCAACGCATGAAGCAGGGGATGAAATCTCCGGCCGAGCTGCTCACGCCCGGCCGTGCGCTGACGCTTGCCAATGTTGCCGAGGGCGCCGAGGGCCTCGTCGTCTCCGATCTGGCACGCGCCATCGCGGCGCGGCCGAAGAAGCCGGCCGTCAGCCTCGCGGTGGTCTGCCGCGACGGCCCGCGGATGCAGCAGCTCGAGCGCGCGCTGCAATTCTTTGCGCCCGATCTGCCGGTGCTGACGTTTCCGGCCTGGGACTGCCAGCCCTATGACCGCGTCTCGCCGCATGGCGGCGTTTTGGCGCAGCGCCTGACGACGCTGGCGCGGCTTGCCTCGCTTACCGGCAGCGACAAGCCACTGATCGTGCTGACCACCGTGAACGCCGTCGTTCAGCGCGTGCCGGCGCGCGAGCTGGTCGCGGCACAAGCGCTGTCGGTGGCGCCGGGCAACGTCGTGCCGATGGACACCATCATCGCCTGGCTCGAGCACAACGGCTACAACCGCTCCTCCACCGTCCGCGAGCCCGGCGAATACGCCGTGCGCGGCGGCATCCTGGACCTGTTTCCGGCCGGCCTCGAGCAGCCCGTCCGCTTCGACTTCTTCGGCGACAGCCTGGAATCGATCCGCTCCTTCGACGCGGAGACCCAGCGCACGCTGCTCGACATGCGATCGCTGGATCTCGTGCCGATCTCCGAATTCCAGCTCGTCACCGACACTATCCGCCGCTTCCGCATGGGCTATGTCGCCGAGTTCGGCGCGCCCGAGCGCGACGACGCGCTGTACGAGGCCGTCAGCGAGGGGCGCCGCCATCCCGGCATGGAGCATTGGCTGCCGCTGTTCCAGGACCGGATGGATACGCTGTTCGACTATCTGCAAGGCGCGGCCGTCGCGATCGAGCCACAGGCCGAGGACGCCATCCGCGAGCGCTTCAAGCAGATCCTCGACTATTACCAGGCCCGCCACGATGCGATGGAGCATCCGGGCGGCGGCGCCATCTACAAGCCGCTGCCGCCTGACAGGCTCTATCTGACCGAGCAGGAGTGGGGCAGGCGCGAGAGCGAGATGCCCCTGGTGCGGCTGACGCAGTTTTCGGTTCCGGCCGATGGCACGAGCGTCGTCGATGCCGGAGCGCGCAAGGGCCGCGACTTCGCGCCGGAGCGCAACGACACCGCCGCCAACGTATTCGAATCCGTCGTCAGCCACGTGATGGGGCTGCACGCCCAGCGCAAGAAAGTGGTGATCGCGCTCTGGAGCGAAGGCTCGCGCGACCGCATGACCTCGATGCTGCGCGACCACAAGCTGACCCACACCACCAGCGTCAACAGCTGGCGCACGGTGCAGGCGACCCCGCGCAACGAGACCATGCTCGCCGTGCTCGGCCTGGAAAGCGGTTTCGAGACCGACGAGATCGCGCTGATCAGCGAACAGGACATCCTTGGCGACCGCCTGGTCCGGCCGCGCAAGGCGAGCCGCAAGCTCGACAATTTCATCTCGGAGGTGACGAGCCTTGCCGCCGGCGACATCGTGGTCCACGTCGACCACGGCATCGGCCGCTTCATCGGCCTGCAGACGCTCGACGTCGCCGGCGCGCCGCACGACTGCCTCGAGCTGCATTACGCCGCCGAGACCAAGCTGTTCCTGCCGGTCGAGAACATCGAGCTGTTGTCGCGCTACGGCTCCGATCAGACCACGGTCGAGCTCGACCGTCTCGGCGGAAGCGGCTGGCAGACCCGCAAGGCGAAGCTCAAGAACCGCATCCGCGAGATCGCGGGCGAGCTGATCAAGATCGCCGCGGAGCGGCATTTGCACGAGGCGCCGAAGCTTCCGGTGCAGCCGGGCCTTTACGACGAGTTCTGCGCACGCTTCCCCTACGACGAGACCGAGGACCAGCTAGGGGCGATCGAATCCACCCTGAAGGACCTCGAAACGGGCCGTCCCATGGACCGGCTGATCTGCGGCGACGTCGGCTTCGGCAAGACCGAGGTGGCCTTGCGCGCGGCCTTCGCCGTGGCGCTCGAAGGCAAGCAGGTCGCGGTCGTGGTGCCGACCACGCTGCTCGCCCGTCAGCACCACAAGACGTTCAGCGAGCGGTTCAAGGGTTTTCCGGTGCAGGTCGCACAGGCCTCGCGCCTGGTCCCGACCAAGCAGCTCAATCTGGTCAAGAAGGGCCTCACCGACGGTTCGGTCGACATCGTCGTCGGCACCCACGCGCTACTCAGCAAGTCGATCAAGTTCAGGGATCTCGGGCTGCTGATCGTCGACGAGGAGCAGCATTTCGGCGTCAGCCACAAGGAACGGCTGAAGCAACTGCGCGCCGAGGTGCACGTGCTGACGCTGTCGGCAACGCCGATTCCGCGCACGCTCCAATTGGCGCTCACCGGCGTACGCGAACTCTCGATCATCGCCTCGCCGCCGGTCGACCGTCTCGCGGTGCGCACCTTCGTCGCCCCGCACGATCCGCTGATGATCCGCGAGGCGCTGCTGCGCGAGCGCTATCGCGGCGGCCAGGCGTTCTACGTGGTGCCGCGCATCGACGACCTCGCCGAGGTCAAGGATTTCCTCGACAAGAACGTGCCGGAGATGAAGGTCGCGGTCGCGCACGGCCAGATGCCGCCCGCCGTGATCGAGGACATCATGACCGCGTTCTACGACGGCAAGTTCGACATCCTGCTGTCGACCACCATCGTCGAATCCGGCCTCGACATCCCCAACGCCAACACTCTGATCGTGCACCGCGCCGACATGTTCGGCCTTGCCCAGCTCTACCAGCTCCGCGGCCGCGTCGGTCGCTCCAAGCTGCGGGCCTATGCGCTGTTCACGCTGCCGGCGCAGCAGAAGATCACGGCGCAGGCCGAGCGCCGGCTCACCGTGCTGCAATCGCTGGAGACGCTGGGCGCGGGCTTCCAGCTCGCCTCCCATGACCTCGACATCCGTGGCGCCGGCAACATCCTGGGCGAGCAGCAGTCCGGCCACATCAAGGAAGTCGGCTTCGAGCTCTACCAGTCGATGCTCGAGGAGGCGATCGTCAACCTCAAGGCCGGCGTGTCCGAGCCGGCCGCCGACCGCTGGTCGCCGACCATAACGATCGGCATGCCCGTGCTGATCCCGGAGGACTATGTCGGCGACCTCTCGGTGCGGCTGTCGCTCTACCGGCGGCTCGCCGATCTCGACAGCGAGGAGGAGATCGAGAACTTCGGCGCCGAGATGCGCGACCGTTTCGGCGTGCTGCCGGACGAGGTGCGCTACCTGTTCAAGGTCGCCGCGATCAAGGCGTTCTGCCGCCAGGCCAATGTCGAGAAGATCGATGCCGGTCCGAAGGGCGCCGTCATCGCCTTCCGCGACAGTTCGTTCGCCCATCCCGACCGACTGGTGTCGTTCATCCGCAGCCACGGCCAGGCCGCCAAGGTGCGGCCCGACATGAAGGTGGTGTTCTTCCAGGACTGGGAGACGCCGGAAGAGCGTCTCGCCGGTACCACCGAGATCATGCGCCAACTGGCGCACCTCGCGCAGAGCAAGAAGGCGGCGTAGACGCTATCGCGCCTCCAGGAGCGGCGCAGCGCGAAACGATGCGGCGCTCCTGGATCCGAAAACAACGACTTATGGCTACTTGCGGAATGACCGAGCAGTAGCCATATCCATTCCATCGAGTTTCGGCCGAATGACTTGGCCTCGCCGCTTTCAAGCGCGCCTGACTGACGACCCTCCCTCCAGATCTCGACGACACCGACCGCGCTTCTGAGCCCGGCCAAACGCTTATCTGTCTTAAAGGACGACCCCCATGACGACGGGAACTGTGAAGTGGTTTAACAGCCAAAAGGGTTTCGGCTTCATTCAGCCAGACCAGGGAAGCCAGGATGTGTTCGTTCATATCAGCGCCGTTGAACGCGCCGGCATGAATACCCTCAACGAAGGGCAGAAGGTTTCTTTCGAAATCGTTGCAGACAGCCGAACCGGCAAGTCTGCTGCTGAGGATCTGCGCGCCGCATAGGCTGCCGCAATCGCCATGACGTCGCTTTGACCACGGATGTACTGGCAGAGCTTCTGATTTCTGGACCCGCGACCGTTCATCGGCCGCGGGTTTTTTGCACCGGCTGACGCCCGTCGCAAATGAGAACGCCAATGGTCGCATTTCGCGCAAAGATCCCCATATGGACTCCATGAGCAATTGGCAGAAGTCGACCACGCGACAAGCACCCAAGACCAAGGCTGAGCTCCGGCTCATGCTGACCGAGGCGGTCCGCAATACGCAGCCGGGCCTTGAGCCGGAGCGGCTGTCGAAATCCAGGAAGATCGCGGCCGGGACGGCTCCCGCCAATCCAGCGTCCGGGGGCGCCGCACCGGTTCGCTGAGCCACGAGAAGGACCAGCATGCGCAAGCTTCCCCAGCCCACCGAGCAAGAGCTTAGAGAGGGGCCCCAGGCAGTGTCCTTTCAGATCGCGAATGGGAACGCGCGGCAGAGCTGTATTCTGCAAACCAATTTCCCCACCAAAGTGCAGGCGCAGAGATACCTTCTGGCGAATTGGCCGGCCGTCGAGAAGATGGCGCGCGACGCTCTCGCGACGGGAACCGTTGAGGACGGCCAGGTCAAGCTCGTGATGGTTTGAGCGTTCGAGCTCCGACGGCGGCGTGATCTCAGAAAGAGCCGTCTGTCGACTTGGACAGGTCAGAGTACGCTCGCAGTTCCTCGAGGCGAGCTTCGAGGGCCGGCTGGGCCACCGCGAGCGCGTCGCTGCCGGCCGCGAACTGCCTCGGCGGATTGTCCATCCCGGCGATTTTGACCAGGGCATCGCCGAGCCTGGCCGGATCACCTTGCTGGGCGCCGTGGTAGCCTGACCACATGTTTTCTGCGGTGCCTTCCGCGGCGTAGTCTTCGATCGTGCTGCCGGCATATTTGGCGTTGTGAGCATCGAGCAGGTCTGTCCGGAAGAACCCGGGCTCGACTGCGACGATCTTGATGCCGAACGGCTCGACCTCATGGGCCACCGATGCCGACAGGCCTTCGACCGCGAACTTTGCGGCGCTATAGGCCCCGCAATGCTTGAAACCGACGATACCTGCTAGGGAGCTGATGTTGATGATCCGGCCGGATCTCCGCTTGCGCATCACCGGAAGTACCGCGCGCATCATGTACATCACGCCGTAGAAATTGGTCGCGATCAGTCGCTCGATTTCAGCCGTGCTCAACTCCTCGAAATTGCCGAGCAGGCTATAGCCGGCATTGTTGACGAGAACGTCGATGCGGCCGAACGCCTTGATCGCCGCGTCGACAGCGGGCTTGGCCTGGGCCTCGTCGGCGACGTCCAACTGCACGAACGCGAGGTTGTCGCCTGCGACGTCGTTCAGGGCATTGCGGACCTTGTCGAGGTTGCGGCCGGTCGCGACGACGCGATCGCCGGCCTTCAATGCCGCCCTTGCGGTTGCCACACCGATGCCGCTGCCGGCGCCCGTGATGAACCAGACCTTGCTCATGATTACTTCCTGTTCTCGGTGTTGAGAGGGCACTGGCGCCGGGGCTTGGCGGTCAGCCGCTAATTTGCAGGGACTGCGCCGATTTGCTGAAGCAATCCGAGCAGATCGGGCTGGCCTGTTTCTTCGATGATCTGCCCATGCGACAGGCGATAGATGTTCAGGGCCTGGACCGCGATCTTCTTCCCGGTCGATGGGGTGCCGAAGAAGGTGCCGAGGTGAGTCCCTCCCATGGTGAAGCGCGCAGCCACCTTGTCATCTTCGGCAACCATCTCCTCGAGCGTCCATTGAATATCCGGGAAACTTCCGCGCATCATCTGGATGATGGCAAGATAACCCGCCGGCCCTCGCATCGGCTCGCTGCGTCCGGGGACATGGAAGGTCGCATCGGGAGAAATGAGCTCTGCGGCCAGAGTCTGGCTAGCAGTGTTGATGAACTCCGTGAAACGGATCATCACCTTCTTGCTCACGTCTGATGTCATGACGTCATCTCTCTATTCATGGACAATGTGGATATTCGGAAGACGACCGTGGCGGCCGCCGCCTGATCAGGCCAGTTTGAACGGGAGCTGACGCAGCGGCTTGCCGGTCAGCCGTGCGATGGCATTGCCGAACGCCGGTGCCAGGGGCGGCAGGCCAGGCTCGCCGATGCCGGTGGGTGGTTCGACGCTGGGCACGATGTGGACGTTGAATTCGGGCATGTCGGTGATGCGCGCGACGGTGTAGCCATCAAAATTACTCTGTTCGACCACGCCGTCCCTGAGCGTGATCGCCGACCCCGGCAGGCACATCGAGAGGCCAGTGACTGCGGCGCCCTGTACCTGGGCCTCCACGGTGCGTGGGTTCACGGCCAGATTGCAATGCACGCCGGCGGTTACGCGGTGTAGCGCAGGCCGGCCGTCTTTCACCGACGCTTCCACCACATAAGCCACCACGGAATCGAAGGACTCGTGCACGGCCACGCCCCAGGCCCGGCCCGCAGCAAGGTGCGTCTTGCCGTAGCCGCTTCTGTCCACCGCCAGTTGCAGCGCGTCCCTGTGGCGCGGATGCTTGTCGCCGAACAGCCGCATCCGATAGGTGACCGGATCCTGCTGCGTCGCACGGGCGATCTCGTCGAGCAGGGTCTCCATCACGAAGGCGGTGTGGGTGGAGCCCACGCTGCGCCACCACAGCACCGGTACGTTGAGCTTGGGATGATGCACGGTCAGGCGCATCGGCAGCGGGTAGGGGTCGCGCATGCCTTCGGTTGCCGTGCCGTCGATGCCGTTCTTGACCTGGAACTGCTCGAACACGGAGCCGGTGGTGATGGATTGGCCGACAATGACGTGATCCCAGGCCAGTACGTTGCCGCGCTCGTCGAAGCCGATGCGGGCGCGGTGCAGATGCATGGGACGGTAAAAGCCGCCCCGCATGTCATCCTCGCGGCTCCACAGCGTGCGCACCGGCGCATTCAGTCCGGCGGCCCGCGCAGCCTTCGCGATCTCGCAGGCCTCGACCACGGTGTCGCTCGTGCTGGAGAAACGCCGGCCGAAGCCACCGCCGGCCATTTGCACGTTCACAGTCACCTGTTCGGGCTTGAGGTTCAGCACGCGCGCCGCCGCGCCCGCATCCAGCCCGGCACATTGGCTGCCGACCCACAGCTCGGCGCGGCCCTCGGTGAGGGCAACGGTGCAGTTCAACGGCTCCATCGCCGCGTGGGCGAGGTAGGGGAAGACGAACTCGGCTTCCAGTTGCCGGGGCGCTGTGGCGAGCGGCGCCATGTCGGCGTCGAACTTGCGCGGGCCGGGACGGCCGGCCAGCTCGCGGTAGTGGACGAGCTGCCGTTCGCTGTCGACCTTCTCCACCTTCGCGGAGTCCCACTTCAGCTTCAGGGCGTCGCGGCCCTGTGTGGCCTGCCAGTATCCGTCGGCGACCACCGCGACGCCTTCGGCGCCGCCATCCAGCGGCACGCGCAGCACGGCCTTCACGCCATTGACGGCGCGCGCCGCGCTGTCATCGACCGCGGCTAGGCGTGCGCCGAATACTGACGGACGCGCCACGACGGCTGTCAACTGACCGGGCAGGCGCGTATCGATGCCGAAATCCTGTCGCCCGCTGCTCTTGGCCCGCGCATCCAGGCGCGGCGTAGGGCAGCCGATGATGCGGAAATCCTTCGGATCCTTCAGCGTAACCTTCTCAGGCACCGGCCGTGCCATGGCGGCTTCGGCCAGTTCGCCATAACCGAGCTTGCGGCCGCCGGGGCCAAGCACCGTCCCGGCCTGCGTTCGCAGCGTGGCTATATCCACCTTCCAGCGCGCCGCGGCAGCTGCGAGCAACATGGCCCGTGCGCGTGCGCCGAGTTCGCGATACTGCGAAAAACTGTTCTTGATCGAATGCGAGCCGCCGGTGAGATGAATGCCGAACAGCGGATCGACATAGGCGGCATCGTTGGTGCCGTGCCGGCTGCGCACCAGGGTCCAGTCGGCGTCGAGCTCTTCGGCCAGGATCATCGGCAGCGCGGTGTGGACGCCCTGTCCGAATTCCAGCCGGTTGATGGTCACGGTGACCTCGCCGTTGCCGGCGATTTGGACGAAGGCCGACGGCTGCTGTGTCGGCTTGAGGGCGCTGGCGGGGTTACCACCAGCGGTCGTCGCGCCCATGGCGACGTGGGGAAATGCGCCGAGCGCCAGCCCGGTGGCCCCGGCGAGTTTCAGGAAGCTGCGGCGCGGCAGCGTCTTCACGGGCTGACCCCGTTCCAGCATGTGCTGGAGCGCGCGCGGTAATTCGCTGTAGTCGATGTTCGGCAGCATGGCGGCTCCTTCAGGCGAGCGTGCGCGCGGCGTCGGCGACGGCGGCGCGGATGCGGACGTAGGTGCCGCAACGGCAGATGTTGCCGGCCATCGCCGCGTCGATGTTGTCGGGGGTGGGTTGCTGTCCGGCGGGCAGGGACTTGATCAAGGCGATGGCGCTCATGATCTGGCCGCTCTGGCAGTAGCCGCACTGCGCCACGTCGTGCTTGACCCAGGCTGCATGCACGGCGGCGCCGACGCGGTCGGTGCCGTCGGTCGCGGCCTCGATGGTGATGATCTTCTTGCCCTCGGCATCCGAGACTGGCGTGATGCAGGAACGGATGGCCTCGCCATCCAGATGCACCGTGCAGGCGCCGCATTGGGCGGCACCGCAGCCGAACTTGGTGCCGGTCAGCCCGATCACGTCGCGCAGCGCCCAGAGCAGGGGCATCGCAGGGTCTGCATCGATCGTGACCTCCCGGTTGTTCACGATAAGCTTCATCAATCCGCTCCTTGCGGCCTGTCGCGCAGGCCGAGTTGGTCAACTAGGCGTGCCGACATTCGGCTACGTTTGGAGCCGTCGGACAGCCACGACGGCGTCGTCTCGACCGGTGCGCTACGGGCCCGCTGACAGCCTGATAAACCTAGATGCGGATTTCGATTAGTCATTATAATCTGCTTAAGCTTATGTATGTGGTGCATGAATGAAGCGAGACGATCTGTATGACCTCGCAGCCTTTGCTGCGGTCGCGGAACAGGGCAGCTTCACCCGTGCGGCGGCCGAGCTCGGCATGTCGCAGTCGGCGTTGAGCCATGCCATGAAGGCGCTGGAGGAGCGGCTCGGGGTGCGGCTGCTGTCGCGGACCACGCGTTCCGTGTCGACGACGGAAGCGGGGGAGACGCTGCTGCGTTCGCTGCGTCCCGCGCTGGACGAAATCTCCTCAGGTGTAGACGCGGTCGGCGCTCTGCGCGGCAAGCCGTCCGGCACCGTCCGCGTCACGGCGACCAAGCACGCGGTCTCGTCCGTCGTGATGCCTGTCCTGCCGCGTTTCCTTGCGTCCCATCCCGATATCCGGGTCGATATGATCGTCGATGACAATCTGATCGACATCGTCGCGGAGCGCATCGACGCCGGCATCCGTTTCGGCGACATCGTCGAGAAGGACATGATCGCCGTCCGCATCGGGCCGGACATCCGTATGGCTGTCGTCGGCGCGCCCTCCTATTTTGCCGACCATCCGGTGCCCAGGACGCCCCGCGAACTCGCCGGCCATCGCTGCATCAACTACCGGCATGTCAGGTCGGGTGGGCTTTACGCCTGGGACTTCGAGGAGAAGGGCCGGCCCCTGGAGGTTCGCGTCGAGGGACCCCTCGTGTTCAACAACGCCGATCTGATTCGAGAGGCAGCATTGGCGGGGCAGGGCATCGCCTATGTCTACGCGGATGAGGTAGCAGCGGACGTCCGCGCCGGGCGGTTGAAGCGGATTCTGGAGAAATGGTGCCCGACCTTCCCCGGCTACTACCTCTATCATCCCAGCCGGCGACAGATGCCTCCGGCGCTGGCTGCGCTGATTGGCGCGCTTCGTTACAAACCGTAAGAGCGCGACACGGACAATTCATAAGCTTGCTCGATAAGTCCATGCGAATTACGCCATCTAATCGCACGGCGGCCCATCTTCTATAACAGGCTGTGAGGGGTGACCACGCCCTGCCGGCGCGCGCGTCCGGGAAGCAACCGCGGCGCACAGGAGATCCTTCATGAAGCTGCAAGCCGCGGTCGTCGCATTGCTTGCGTTGATGGTAATACCATCGGCCCGCACGGAGGAGACTGCCATCATGACCGGATCGAAGTCTGTGCTCTCGTATGAGGATGTTCGGAAGGTTGCCCCGGCGCTGGAGGCCTACACGCAGAACCGTCTCCTCGGCGATGTCTGGAAACGGCCCGGCCTTGCGCCGCGCGACCGCAGCATCGTCATCCTGGCAGCGCTGATCGCGCGCAGTCAGACGATCGAGATGCCGTATCATTTCAATCTTGCGCTCGATAACGGCGTGAAGCCGCGCGAGATATCGGAGATGATCACGCATCTCGCCTTCTACGCCGGCTGGGCCAACGCGATGTCGGCCGTGGCCGTTGCCAAGGACGTCTTCGCGGCCCGAGGCATCGGCGCCGGAGAGCTTCCGGCCGTCACGGTGAAGCCATTGCCACTCGACGAGGCTGCCGAGGCACAGCGTGCAGCGTTCGTCGAGGGCCAGTTCGGCGCATCCTTCCCAGGCGTTGTGCAATACACCACCGACGTGCTGTTTCGTGACCTGTGGCTGCGTCCGGACCTTGCGCCCAGGGACCGTAGTCTCGTCACCATCAGCGCGCTGATCGCCAACGGGCAGATGGCGCAGCTCACGCCGCACCTCAACAGGGCGATGGACAATGGTCTGACCCAGACCGAGGCTTCGGAAGCCATCACGCAACTGGCGTTCTATGTCGGCTGGCCCCACGTCTTTTCGGCGATGCCCGTCGCCAAGGATGTGTTTGCGAAGCGGCCACGTTAGCCGCGTTCGCCCGGCCATTGGCGAGGAGGCTGACTTGAGTATCTCGCAACTTCTTCTGATCGGCGCGTCCGTGCTCACGGCAGCCGTCTCCGGAGTCGCTGCCGGCGCCGGAACGCAGCCGCTCTACGTGCAGGAGGCGGAGATCGAGGTCGATCCCGCGCATCTTGAATCCTACAAGGCTGCGGTGGCCGAGCAAATCGAGACCGCCACGCGCGTTGAGCCCGGTGTCATCGCACTCTATGCCGTATCCGAAAACGACAATCCCGCACGCGTCAGGGTGTTCGAGATCTACCGGGATCAGGATGCCTACCGGTCTCACCTGGAAACCATCCACTTCAAGACATACAAGGCAACGGTGGAGAAGATGGTCCGGTCGCTCAAGCTGATCCGAACCACGCCCATCGCTTTTGGTGCTTTGCCAAAGTGATTCAGCCCCGGTGGCGGAGCGCCTCCACCAGCAGCGCAAAGGCCGCGGAGGGCTGACGCCGGCTTGGGTAGTAGAGATGGTAGCCGGGATAGGGCGGGCACCAGTCCTCGAGCACCCGCCTGAGGCGGCCCTTGCTGATATGTGGTTGCACCGGGCCCTCCGGCAGATAGGCCAGGCCCAGGCCTGCAAGCGCGGCCTGGAGCATCTGGGTCGTGGTGTTGAAGAACAATTGGCCGTCGACCCGAACCTTGAGCTCCCGCGAGCCCTTTTCGAACTCCCAGGCGTACAATCCGCCGTGGGTCGGCAGGCGCAGATTGATGCAATTGTGCTCGACCAGTTGCGACGGCTTTCTCGGCTCTGACCGGCTCCGGAAATAGGACGACGCCCCGACGACAGCCATGCGCGCGTCGGGGCCGATCCGCACCGCAATCATGTCCCTCGCGACTTGCTCGCCATCCCGCACGCCGGCATCGAAACGCTGCGCGACGATATCCGTCAGGCCGTAGTCGCTGACGATCTCGACCTTGATGTCGGGATACTCACGCAAGAGCTTCGCAAGTTTCGGCAGAAGGACAGCGTCGGTGGCATATTCGGTCGCGGTGATGCGGATCGTACCCGAGGGCCTTTCCCGAAGCTCGGTCAAGGCGGCGAGTTCGGTCTCGATCTCGGCGATGCGTGGACCCACATTGCGCAACAGACGCTCGCCGGCGGCCGTCGGCGACACGCTGCGCGTAGTGCGCGTCAGCAGGCGTAGCTTCAGCCGGGCCTCAAGCTCCTTGATGGTGTAGCTGAGCGCGGACTGTGAAATGCCGAGTTTCGCGGCCGCTCTCGTGAAGCTGCCTTCTCGGGCGACGATCAGGAAGGCCGAGAGGTCGTCGAGATTTCCGCGCTGCATTTATCGATCCTGCTTATAAGCCCATGCCAATTATAGTGGCTAATCCGCATAGCCGCACGCGTTAGATTTGGCGCAGTCCCGCTTGAGGTAAGGCGAGCACGGCATATGGATCGATCGGACGTTCCCTTCCGGCAATGCGAGAGCAATGCGGCGAATGCACGCTGCGTGCTGACGCGACGGGGCATGCTCTCGGGCGCTGCCGGACTGGTTACGCTGGCATCGTTCCCTGCAGGCTCTGCGCGGGCTCGGGGTGAGACTAGTCCGACAACAGGAAGATTTGGAACAATGGACATCAAACGCAACGGCTCACGCCCCGCTGGCAAAGGCCCCGAAGCATGGTTCAGCGGCACGGTTCGCGTCGATCCGCTCTTTCAGGTGGGTGATCCAGCACAGCTGAGCGGTGGTCAGGTGACTTTCGAACCCGGCGCACGAACCATGTGGCACACCCATCCGCTCGGCCAGACCCTGATCGTCACGACCGGCCTCGGCTGGGTGCAAAGCGAGGGGGGACCGATCGAGGAAATCCGCCCCGGCGATGTCGTCTGGTTCCCACCCGGCGAGAAGCACTGGCACGGTGCGACCGCGACGACCGCGATGACGCATATCGCCATCACGCAGTCACTCAACGGCAAGAATGTCGACTGGATGGAGAAGGTCAGCGACGAACAGTATCGCGAGTGATGTCGCAGCTGGCTGAGTGATATGACCGAAAGACCGAAAATGCAGATGCGCGAGCTCGGCGATAGCGGCCTCACGGTCTCGGCCATGGGACTCGGCTGCATGGGCCTGAATTATCATCGTGGCCCGGCGCCGGAACGGAACGAGATGATCGCGCTGGTCCGCGCGGCGGTTGAACGCGGTGTCACCTTCTTCGACACCGCCGAGGTGTACGGCCCGTTCACCAATGAGGAACTGGTCGGCGAGGCGCTGAAGCCGTTCCGGAAGGACGTCGTCATCGCCACCAAGTTTGGCCACGACCTCGATCCCGCCAGCTCTCAAACATCTGGCGGGCTCGACAGCCGTCCCGAACGCATCCGGCAGGCGGCCGAAGGTTCGTTGAAGCGATTGCGGGTCGATGCGATCGACCTGCTCTATCAGCACCGCGTCGATCCCAATGTCCCGATCGAGGACGTCGCCGGTGCGGTGAAGAATCTGATCGCCCAGGGCAAGGTCAGGCATTTCGGCCTCAGCGAGGCCGGTGCCTCGACCATCCGCCGCGCGCACGCGATCCAGCCGGTCGCAGCGATCCAGAGTGAATACTCGCTGTGGTGGCGTCAGCCCGAGGCGGACGTGTTGCCGGTTTGCGAGGAACTGGGGATCGGATTCGTCCCTTTCAGCGCCCTGGGGAGGGGATTCCTCACCGGCCAGATCGACGAGAGCACGAGCTTCGGCGGCAATGACAATCGCGCCGGCTTGCCGCGCTTTACGCCCGAGGCACGCAAGGCGAACAGGCCGGTCGTGGACCTGCTCGCCGAGATCGGCGTTCGCAAGCGTGCAACGCCGGCGCAGGTCGCGTTGGCCTGGTTGCTGGCACAGAGGCCGTGGATCGTCCCGATCCCCGGCACGACGAAGCTCGGCCGCCTCGACGAGAACATCGCCGCGACCTCGGTCGCGCTGACTCCCGACGAACTCAGGCACATCGATGCCTCGGTCGCGCGGATCACCATCACGGGCGATCGCTACTTGCAAGCGGAAGCCGCGCGTACGCAGCGCTGACAGCGCGTACGGCGACCCGATACATCGATAGGAGAGATATCCATGAACATTTCATTCGCAGGAAAGGTCGCGCTGGTGACGGGCGCGGCATCCGGGCTGGGTCTGGCCACGGCAAAAGCCTTCGCGGAAACCGGGGCATCCGTCGCGCTGGCGGACTGGAACGAGGATGCGGTGCGGGCCGCGGCAAGCGAACTGGCCACCCGAGGTCACAAGGCCATCGCGATCCGCTGCGACGTCTCCGACGACGCACAGGTCGAGGCGATGGTCGCGAAGACGGTCGCCGCCTTCGGCAGGTGTGATGCCGCCTACAACAACGCAGGTGTCCAGAACGTCCTCGCAGACACCGCCGACACCACCCGCGAGGACTACGACCGCGTCATGGGGATCAACCTTCGCGGCGAATGGAGCTGCATGAAATTTGAACTGCAATACATGCGCAGACAGGGGAGCGGCGCGATCGTCAATTGCTCGTCTCTCGGAGGACTCGTGGGCGGCGCCGAGCGCGGCATCTATCACGCCGCCAAGCATGGCGTCCTTGGCTTCACCAAGAGCGCGGCGCTCGAATACGCGGCGCGCGGCATCCGTATCAATGCCATATGCCCGGGGCTGATCTGGACGCCGATGGCCGACCAGATGGTCGCTAGCGGCCAGGGCGAAGCTCTCAAGGCCATGGAGAAGAGCGTGCCGATGGGACGGGTCGGCCGGCCCGAGGAGATCGCGAGCGCGGTGCTGTGGCTGTGCAGCGACGCCGCCAGCTACGTGACGGGCCAATCCATCTCGGTGGACGGCGGGTTCATCATGAGGTGACGAGACTACCTACGACGCCGCCCGCGACGCGTCCGCCGAAAGACGCCCTAGCAGTGACCGCGCCGTATCCGACGGCGAGAGCGAATCCACCGAGACGACGGGATCGCTGCGCATCTCGTGCTTGCCGTTCGAGGTGTGGCGCATCACCGCCGACAAGCGGCGCGCGATCATGTGCGCCGTGCGGAAGTCGGTTTCCGCGAACACGACGATGACGGAGCCGTCCTTCTGGGCCGCGCCAAAATCCATCTGCCGCATCAGCCGGCTCAGGATGCGCGCGGCATCGAGCTGGGCGCGGGAGTTGCCGGGATCGAAGGCGAAGCGCGCGACCGAGAGGCCGCCGCCGCGGGCCAGTGTCTGCTCCACCGCCTTGGCAAAATCGCGGGCAAAGGCTTCCACCGTGAGCAGGCCGCTGCGCGGATCGAGCCAGCCGCCGGCATCGATCGAGCGCAGCGTGCGGCTCAGTTGCGATTCCATCGCATGCTGGCGAATCAGCGGCAGCGCGTTGGCGGCGATCTTCGCCGGCTCGCCCGGGATCAGCTCGAGATTGGGCAGGTCGTAGGTCTGCGTCAGCTGGTGTGCGGTGACGACCACGGGCAGGCTGCGGAAGCGGGTGTCCTCGGCGAGCACGGTGAGGAAGGCATCCGTCACGCGCGCGGTAAAACCTTCGGCGAGCACGACGCCGTCGAGGTCGCGGGTGTTGAGATGTTTGGCCGCGGCTTCGATCGAGAGCGCACCGATGACACCGGCGCGCTCGCCGAACGCGACGGAGAGCGCAGGGTAAGCCGCGCCGCGGCCGATCAGGAGCACGGTGGCATCGCGTGCGGGATCGGCCTCCGGCAGCGCGACCTTCACCTCAGGCAGCCGGCGCAGCACCGTGGCATGAAGCGTGCGGACGCGCAGCGCGGCGCGAAGCCGCGCGATCAGGCGGTCGGAATTGCCGCTGCGGGAGGAAAAGGGCAGGGCGTTGTGCGGGAGCGCACCCGCCGCGTCCAGCGCCACGAAGGGAAGGTAAGGCGATTGGTCCGCGATCTTCCTGGCGAGCGGCGCCAGATGCGGCTCGTGTCCGCCGGACATCGTGGCGAGCACGGCGGCCGGCTGCACCTGTTCGACCGCGCGCGCCGCGCTGGCCCAGTCGGCATCGACCACGGGAAACAGCCGGGCCTCGTCCAGCGCCGCAATGAAGGCCGGCCGCTCGACATTGGACACAAACAGGATCGGGCCGGCCTGGGACATCGAGAAACTCTGATCACGGCAACAGGTGCTGCGCAATCTAGTCCGGCCGCCTTAATGCAGCGTCAATGGATCGGTCGAAACTACGCTTAAACCGGCCCGGACCGGTCGCGAAAAGCTTCGACCATCAAGGGGTTAAGCCCGAGCTCGCTGAGCGCCTCGCGGGCGCGCGTATTGTCCTGGGCCCGGCCCGCCAGCCGGTGACCCGAGAGCCGGTCGGGCAGCGCGGTGAGCAGGGCGCCCTGGCCGAGCCGGCGCGCCCATTCCTGCAGGTCGTTGGAGAGGAATCGGTAGCCGCCGACGGCCATGATTCCGGATGGCGGCGCGGTGATGCAGATCGCGCCGCTCGGACGGTCGATCCGTGCGGCATAGCCGGTGTCGACATAGTCGCGCGGCGGCTGCGCGATCAGGGTCTCGCCGACCGGCTGCGGCGGGGCATAGGCCGCGATCGGCACCATTGCTCCGCGCAGGCCGAGCGTGCCCTTCGGCGTCAGCAGGATCTCGCCGGCGATGGAGGAGCCGGACTGCTCGCGCGGGGCGCCGTGCGGCCCGGGCATCACCGCAACAGGCATGCCGTCCTCGCCGCGACGGGCGCCGAACAGGCCGGCTTCGCCGAACAGATAGACGTCCGTGAGAGGCGCATGCGGCGCGATCCAGGCATCGCTCGCCGCCACCTGCTCCGGGGCGCGCCACAGGCCGATGACGTTGCGTAAGGTAGGCATGCGCGCCGCCAGGTCGGCATCGCCGAGCCGCAGCGCGAGTTGCGCAGGGGCGATCAGCACCTCGCATTCATGCTCGACGATCTGCTGCTCAAGCACGTCGTTCTCGAAGGGGTGATGCAGCGCGAGCGCGCCGCCGCTCAGCAGCCACACCGCGAGCGAGGAGGCGAGGCCGGCGAACGACATCGGCGTAAACGCCGCCATCACGGTCGCGCCCTGCCGGATGTCGGCTTCCAGCGACATCGCGAGCCCACCTGCGATCAGGCTGAAATGCGGCCGCGGCACCGGGCGAAAGCCTTCCGCGGTGACGTCGAAGGAGATCATCGCCGCCTTGCGGCCATCCTGGATCACGGCGCGCGCGGTGCCGGGCGGGCGAGCCAGCACGTCATCGAGCGCGGCCATGCCTTCGGGCAAATCGGCGCCGAAGCCGCAGACATGGCGGATCGAGAAGGCTTCGGCAGCCGCATGCATGGCCAGATCGGCATAGCTGACGCCGTCGACCGTGCTCATGGTGACGATGGCGCGCGCCGCGGTGCGGTTCAGAGCGGCGGTCAGTTCGGCATGACGCCAGAGCAGCGGCAGCACGGCGACGACGAGGCCGGCGCGATGGGCGGCGAGCACGGTGAGCACGAACTCGACCGTATTCGGCAACTGGATCGCAATGACGGAATTGGCCGGCAGGCCCGATTCGACGAAGTAGGCCGATAGCGCCTCGATCGCCGTGTCGGCCTCGGCATAGCTCATCCGCCGCGGCTGGTGCCCGGTCACGCGGGCCTTGTTGAGGGGGTCGAGCAGGGCAGGCGCATGCGGCTGCCGCATCAGCGTGCGCTGAAACAGCGTGTCGAGCGTCGGCGATACGGCTGGCTGGTTCACGGCGTCACTTTGCTTGATAAGCTTGCGGCTGCCCCTTCGACCACCAGGTCTCCGGCAGGTAGCCGGACAGCGCGGTGGTCCTTGGCCGTTCTATCCGATTCCAGCGCGCGATCCATTGCTCGGATACGTTAAACAGGGGGATTGTATAGAAACCGGAGATCAGTGCGCGGTCGAGCGCCCGCACCGCCGAGACGAAAGCCGTATGTTCACGGGCTTCCAGCAGCGCGGCGATCATGGCATCGACCGCGGGATCCTTGGCGCCCATGTAATTGCGGGTGCCCGGATTGTCGGCGGCGGCGCTGCCCCAGTAGAAATATTGCTCGTTGCCGGGCGACAGCGACTGGTCCCAGCGATTCTGGATCATGTCGAACTCGTAGGCGAGCCTGCGCTGGTCGAACTGCACCGGATCGACCGATCGCACGCTCGGCTCGATGCCGGCGCGCTTGAGGTCGCGCTGGAACGCGAGTGCGATGCGCTCCTGGTCGCGAGTCGTGACCAAAATCTCGAAGGTGAAGGGCGCCTTGGTCGCGCTATTGCGCAGCACGGTGCCGTCGAGATCGTAGCCGGCCTCGGACAACAGTTTCAGGGCTGCGCGCAGCGTGGTCCGGTCGCGGCCCGAGCCGTCGGTCACCGGCAGGCGGTAGCCGCCGTCCATGATGTCGGCTGGAATCTGCGCGGCGAACGGTTTGAGCAGCTCGCGCTCGCGCGCATCCGCAGGCCGGCCATAGGACGACAGGTCCGAGCCGGCGAAATAGCCGGGGACGCGCGCGTAGAGGCTGAAGAAGTAGTTGCGGTTGATCAGCTCGAAATCGAACAGCAGCGTCAAGGCCTGGCGCACACGGATGTCGGCGAAGATCGGACGGCGGGTGTTGAACACCAGAAACTCGGAAGGCTGCGGCAACCCGGGCGTGATGGTGTCGCGGATCACCTCGCCGCTTCTGGCCGCCGGAAAATCATAGCCGTCGTGCCAGCGCAGCGGCTCCTGCTCGATGCGGAAATCGTAGAGGCCGCGCTTGAAGGCTTCGAACTGGCCGTTGGCCTCGCGAAAATAGTCGAGCCTGATCTCGTCGAAATTGTACAGCCCGCGATTGATCGGCAAATCGCGGCCCCAATAATCGGGATTGCGGGTGAGCGTCACGCTGGCGCCGGGTTTCACTGCCGTGACGCGATAGGGGCCGGAGCCGACCGGGCCTGTCAGCGTCGTCTCCTCGAAAGCCGCGACGTCGACCGCATGCTTCGGCAGGATCGGCATCAGGCCGAGGATCAGTGGCAGTTCGCGGTCATTGGCTCCGGTCAGGTCGAAACGGACGGTGAGAGGATCTGGCGCGTCGGCTCTGGCGACCTTGGCATAGTATTGCCGGTGGTTGGGGCGGCCGTGGTCGCGCAGCAGCTGCCAGGAGAACAGCACGTCCTCCGCGCGCAGCGGCTCGCCGTCGGAGAAGCGGGCGCGGGGATCGATGTGGAACGTGACAAAACTCCGCTCGTCGTCGGTTTCGACCGATCTTGCGAGCAAGCCATAGAGCGTGAACGGCTCGTCATTGCCGCGTGCGAGCAGGCTCTCGACCACGTAGTTCCGCATCTGCTGTACGGCCAGCCCCCTGACGATGAAGGGATTGAGACTGTCGAAGGTACCGAGAATACCCCAGGTCAGCCGGCCGCCCTTGGGCGCATCAGGATTGACGTAGGGCATGTGGGTGAAATCGGCAGGCATCGCCGGCTTGCCGTGCATCGCGATGGCATGGAGTTCCTCGGCTCGCGCGCCACCAGCCGGGAGCGCGGAGGCCAGGGTCAAGGTGAGGGCCAAGACGAAAGCCGAGACGAAGGCCGAGACGAAGGCGCAAAAGCGGACGCCGAGGCCCTCAAGAAGCCAACCGAGCGGGCGCTGGAACATGAACATCGGCACACGCTGATTCGAGGACCGCCGGGCCTGAATCCTATCACAGGGAATTTGATGGGACGCTGGCGCCAGGGCGCTCAAAGACGCTTGTCGGCATTGATCTTTTCGTCGGCCACGTTAAGAAGGCGGGCAATCGCGCAAGAGCGCCGAGCCGTCACTTATCCGCCTCAATTGACGGGGAGAGAGCCGCGCCCAAGGCGGCCAGGTTCGGCGCTTCGGAGCGGTTCGGGCACTTCCCGTTCAGAAAGGGTTTTCCGCAATGAATTTCCGTTACTTGGCCGCGTCCGTACGGCTGCGCGGGCGACTTCTCGCCTTGTTGACGGCCACGGCGTTGGCCGTTCCGTTTGCCGCCGAGGCCCAGGCGCCGGCCCCAGGCGCACCCAAGGCGGCTCCGAAGGCCGCTCCGAAGGCCGCCCCCAAGGCTCCGGCACCGGCCGCTCAGGCGCCTGCCCAGCCGGCTCCCGCGCAGGGCGCTCCGGCGCAGCAGGGCGCGGCCCAGCCAGCGGATCAGCAGATCCAGCTGATCTACGCCCCCTGGACCAAGTTCTGCCTCAAGGGCCAGGACGCCAATGCCAAGCAGGTGTGCTTCACCGGCAAGGACGGCCGCATCGAGTCGGGCCAGCCGGTCATTGCCGCCGTGATCATCGAGCCGGAAGGCGAGCCGAAGAAGATCCTGCGCGTCACGCTGCCGCTCGGTATGCAGCTCGTGCACGGCACCCGCATCATCGTGGACAGCAATCCGCCGTTGCAGAGCCCGTACGTGATCTGCTTCCAGAACGGCTGCATGTCGGACTACGAGGCCACGCCCGAGCTCATCAACAACATGAAGAAGGGCCAGAATCTCGTTGTCCAGGCGATCAACGCCAACGGCGCGCCGCTGACTCTTCCGCTGCCGCTCGCCGGCGAGTTCCAGAAGGCCTATGACGGTCCCCCGACCGATCCGAAGGTGTTCGAGGAAACCCAGAAGAAGCTCCAGGAAGAGCTTCAGAAGAAGGCTGACGAGCAGCGCAAGAAGCTCGAGCAGCAGGGCGCGGCTCCCGGCACACCGCCGGCGGCTCAGAAGTAATCGGGACTCAACGTCCGGACATGAAAAAGGCGCTCGATCGAGCGCCTTTTTTGCTGCCCCGCCTGTCGAGGGCGACGCTTAGTTCAGCGACGGATTTCGCGGACGGTAGCCGCCAGTCTTGTCCTTGATGAAGATCTCGGCGACTTGGGAGTGCCGGATCGGCTCGCCGGACTCGTCGGGCAACAGGTTCTGTTCGGAGACGTAGGCGACGTATTCCGACTCAGCGTTCTCCGCGAGCAGGTGGTAGAACGGCTGGTCCTTGTGGGGCCGCACCTCCTCGGGGATCGACAGCCACCACTCCTCGGTGTTGTTGAATTCCGGATCAATGTCGAAGATTACGCCCCGGAACGAGAAGATCCGGTGGCGCACGACCTGTCCGATCTGGAATTTGGCGGTCCGCGCTTTAATCATTCCCCGTCGATAGACCAGGATTGTGGCCGATGCTAGTGCCCTGATCTGGAATTAACCCGCGGTTGCGGGGCGGATAGGCACCAAGTCTTCAGAAAACACTTCATCAATGGTCGATATCCTCAATCTGGCTCTACCCTATTTCGGCTTGATCTTCGTTGGATTCGCCTGCGGCAAGGTCAAATCCCTGCCAGAATCGGGTCTCGCCTGGATGAACTTCTTCTTGCTCTATGTGTCGCTGCCGGCGCTGCTGTTTGCGATCATGTCCAAGACGCCGTTTGCGGAATTGAACAATCCGCCGTTCCTGGTCGCGACCACGCTGTCGACGGTCGCGGCATTCACCCTGGCGCTCGTCCTGGGGAAAGCTATCGGCGGGCTGACGCTGCGCGAGGCGACGCTTGCCGGGCTTTCCGGCGGCTACGGCAATATCGGCTATATGGGGCCGGGACTGGCGCTCGCCGTGCTCGGGACGAAGGCCTCGGCGCCGACCGCGCTGATCTTCTGCTGCGACAGCATCTTCCTGTTCACGATCGTGCCGCTCTTGATCGAGCTGTCCGACCGTGATCACCCCTCGATCGTGCATGCCTTCGGCGTCGTGCTCAAGCAGATCGTGCTCAACCCGTTGATCATGTCGGCCTGCTTCGGCGCGGCGGTGGCCGCGCTCCACATCGAGCTGCCGGTGGCGCTCGACCGCACCATCACCTTTCTTCAGAACGCGGCCGCTCCGACAGCGCTGTTCGTGCTCGGCGTGACGGTGGCGCTTCGCCCGTTCGACCGCGTGCCATGGGAAGTGCCCGGCGTGATCGCGGTCAAGCTGCTGATCCACCCGCTCGCGGCGTTCGGCCTGATGCTGGCGTTCGGTCCGTTCGCGCAGCCCTGGGCCGCAACCGCGGTGCTGATGGCCTCGCTGCCGCCCGCGCTCAACGTGTTCGTGATCGCCCGGCAGAACGACGCCTGGATCGAGTCCGCCTCCGTTGCGGTGTTGCTCGGGACCTTTGCGTCCGTGGTCACGCTGACGAGCGTGATGTGGGCGATACAGACCGGCCGGCTGGCGTTTCCGTAAAACGCCATTTTTGCCAGATTACCTGCGCCACGTCGGCGTCAGGCCCTCGCGCATCGCAAAGCGCCGGAGCGGGCCGATGGCGCCGAGCAGGTGCATGCCGATGGCGCGGACCGGCTGCAGCGGCAGGAAATCGTTGAGCAGGGAGCGATTGGCGATGTCGATCGCGAACGTCCGGCTCAGGATGTCCGGACGCCGCGCCCGGTCGTAGCGCTTGAGCACGTCGGGGTCGCCGGGATCCTGGCCCGACGCGATGGCTTCGCCCGCGAGCCTGGCAATGTCGGCGGCATCGCGCAGGCCGAGATTGAGGCCCTGGGCGCCGATCGGGGGAAGCACATGGGCGGCTTCGCCGACCAGCGCGATCCGGTCGCGGCCGAAGGATTTCGGCCGCTCGATCGCCAGCGGGAACAGGTTGCGTCCGGGCTCGACCGTCATGCGTCCAAGGATCGACTGCGACTGCTTCTCGATCGCGGCGGAGAGTTCCGCGTCGCTCAAGCCGCGTAGCCGCTCGGCGTCCGCGGGCGCCGCGACCCAGACGATGCTGGAACGGTTGCCGGGCAGTGGCACGAACACGCAGGGCCCGTGCGGCGTGTGGAACTCGGTCGAGACGTTGCGATGCGGGCGCGCGTGGCCGACGTTGAAGGTCAGCGCGGTCTGCGATAACTCACGCCGGGTCACTTCGATGCCCGCGGCTTCGCGGCACAGCGAATGCCGGCCGTCGGCACCAACCACGAGGCGGGCCGCGATGAATTGCGCGGAGGCCGTCCGGATCGCAACGTCGTCGGCCGCGACGACGATGCTCTCGGCCTCGTCGTCGAAACGGACGAGGTTGGAGAACTCACCCGCGCGCTCTTCCAGCGCCAGCATCAGCGAACGATTGTCGATGTTGTAGCCGAAGGCGTCGAGCGCGATCTCGTGACAGGAGAAGCGGACCTCCGGGGCGCGGAACAGCCGCCCGGTGTCGTCGACGAGCCGCATGATTTCGAGCGCCGCCGCCTTGTCCTTGCAGCGCGGCCAGACGTCGAGGCTCTCCAGCAGATCGACGGAGGCACCTAACAGCGCGGTCGTGCGATTGTCGGCATAGGGCACGCGCCGCGCCACCAGCGCGGTTCGTGCACCCGCCTGCGCCAGCGCGATGGCCGCCGCAAGGCCCGCCGGTCCGCCGCCGATCACGGCCGCGTCATGGAGTGTCGATGCATCTGTCATGGAACGACATTGGACACGCCCCGCGACAAATTCAAGCCCACCTGTTTTTCCCTGATTTTATGGCGAATTGTGCGACCGAGCGCCGCAATGGCGGATGTGCAAACCGGTGTCATTCTGATAGCAGAAGCCATGGAGACCCAGCAGGATTCCCTGAAGCCCAGACCCGCGATCCGCGCCGCGGCCTTCTCGGTGCACATCTTCACCGCCTTCGGCGCGGCGATCGCGCTGCTGGCGATGCTGGAGGCGGTGCGCGAGCATTGGGCGGCGATGTTCGGATGGCTGGGTGTCGCACTCGTCATCGACGCGATCGACGGGCCGATCGCGCGCCGGCTCAACGTCAAGGACGTGCAGCCGAACTGGTCGGGCGACGTGCTCGATCTCGTGGTCGATTTCGTCACCTATGTTTTCGTGCCGGCCTATGCGATCGTCGCCAGCGGCCTGCTGCTGCCGGTTGCCGCGCCCCTGCTCGGCGTCGCCATCATCGTCACCAGCGCACTATATTTCGCCGATCTGCGCATGAAGGCGGATGACAATCATTTTCGCGGTTTTCCGGCGCTGTGGAATGCGGCGGCGTTCTATCTGTTCCTGCTGCACTGGCCGCCGCTGGTCTCGACGCTGCTGGTCGCGAGCCTGGTGGTGCTGACCTTCGTGCCGTTCCACGTGCTGCATCCCGTCCGCGTCGTGCGGCTGCGCTGGCTGACGATGTCGCTGATCGCGGTCTGGGCGGTGCTCGGCCTCTATACGCTGAAGATGGATTTCCGCGTCGGCGCCGGCGTGACCATCGCGCTCTGCGCGATCGCGCTCTGGATCAGCTTCAGCGACGCAATGATAAGGCTGACAAGATCCTTCGCATGATGCACCTGTTGACCAGTCCCGAAGCCTGGGCCGCGCTGCTCACCCTGACGGCGCTCGAGATCGTGCTCGGGATCGACAACGTCATCTTCCTGTCGGTCATCGTCTCGCGCATCCCCGAGAAGCAGGCCAACCGCGCCCGCCAGATCGGGCTCGCGCTGGCGCTGATCTTCCGCATCATGCTGCTCAGCGTGCTGGTCTGGCTGATCGGCCTCACCGCGCCGGTGTTCTCTTTCTCGGTTTACGACTTCTCCTGGCGCGACCTGATCCTGATCGGCGGCGGCCTGTTCCTGATCGCGAAGGCCACGCACGAGATCCACGCCGAGGTCGAGGCCGATGACGGCGAGGGCGATGAGAAATCCGGCGGCAGCGCCTTCTTCTGGGTGATCGTCCAGATCATCATCATCGACATCGTGTTCTCGCTGGACTCGATCATCACCGCGATCGGCATGGCGCAGGACATCGAAATCATGATCGCGGCCGTCGTGATCGCCTGCCTGATCATGTACATTTCGTCCGGGCCGGTGTCGCGATTCGTCGCCGAGCATCCGACCACCAAGATGCTGGCGCTGGCGTTCCTGGTGCTGATCGGCGTCGCGCTGGTCGCGGACGGATTCCAATTCCATATTCCGCGCGGCTACATCTATTTCGCAATTGCGTTCTCGGCAGCGGTCGAATTCTTCAACGTGCTGGCCAAGCGCAACCGCAGGAAATCGGCCAAGCCGCCCGTTTAACCGTTCCATTTTGCGTCGAGTTGACAAGGCGGGCGCGATGTCTTTCGCTGAGCTTTGAGAAGAGGAGGTCAGGTAATGACCAAAGCCGTCCGTGTCCACAAGGTCGGAGGCCCCGAGGCCCTGGTCTATGAGAGCGTCGAGGTGCCGGCGCCCGGGCCCGGCGAGGTGCGCATCCGCCAGCATGCGGTCGGCCTGAACTTCATCGACGTCTATTACCGCACCGGCCTCTACAAGGCGCCGGAACTGCCGTTCATCGCCGGCAACGAGGCCTCGGGCGAGGTCGCCGCGGTCGGGCCGGGCGTGACCAATTTCCATCCCGGCGACCGCGTCGCCTATTACCACAATCTCGGCGCCTATACCGGCGAGCGCAACGTCCCCTGGGAGAAGCTGGTCAAGCTGCCCGACCACATCACCTACGAGCAGGGCGCCGTGCTGATGCTGAAGGGGCTGACGGTCTGGTATCTCCTGCACAAGACCTTCAAGGTCGAGCCGCATCACCGCGTGCTGATCCATGCCGCGGCCGGCGGCATCGGCCTGTTGGCCTGCCAATGGGCGAGGGCGCTCGGGGCACACGTCATCGGCACCGTCGGCTCGCGCGAGAAGGCCGAGCTTGCCGAAGCCAATGGCTGCGACCACGTCATCCTGTACAATGAGGAAGACTTCGTCGCGCGCGTCAAACAGATCAGCCGTAACGAGGGCTGCGACGTCGTCTATGACGGCGTCGGCAAGGCGACCTTCCCGGGCTCGTTGTCGTGCCTGAAGCCGCGCGGCATGTTCGTTTCTTTCGGCAACGCGTCAGGTCCGGTGCCGCCGTTCTCGATTGCCGAGCTCAATAATCACGGCTCGCTGTTTGCGACGCGGCCGAAGCTCAACGACTACGTCGGCACCCGCAAGGAACTGCTGGAAGGCGCCGACACGCTGTTCGCCGCCGTCATCAACGGCAAGCTGCACGTGCCGATCAACCACGCCTACGCGCTGAAGGATGCCGCGAAGGCGCATATCGATCTCGAAAGCCGCAAGACCACCGGCGCGTCGATCTTGAAGCCGTAGTTTCCTTCGTCATTGCGAGCGAAGCGAAGCAATCCAGGTCTGTATCCGCAGAAGGCAGTCTGGGTTGCTTCGTCGCATCGGCGCAAAATTGCTTCGCAATTTTGTCGCGAGCTCCTCGCAATGACGAGACCTACGCCACCCGCCGTGCCGCGCCAGCCTTGGTCAAGATCACATCGAGACAATCGATCATCTCGGTGATTTCTCCCTTCGTGACGTTCAGCGCCGGCATGAAGCGCAGCGCGTCGACCTGCGGCGCGTTGAGGAGCACGCCGGCCTCGAACGCCTGCGCGACGATCCCGGGCGCGATCGGCAGCTTGAGGTCGAGCGCGAGCAGAAGCCCACGGCCGCGCACGCCGCCAAGGCCATGCCGGGCCGAGACCTTCTGCAGCTCGCTTTCGAGCAGCAGCCCGGTTTCGGTCACCGACTTCAGGAAGTCGGGCTTGCTGACCTCGTCCAGCACCGCGAGTCCCGCCGCGCACATGATCGGGTTGCCGTTGAAGGTGCCGCCCTGGTCGCCGTGCTCGAAACAGGAGGCGCGTTCGGTCGCGAGCAGGGCGGCGAGCGGCACGCCGCCGCCGATGCCCTTGCCGAGCGTCATGATGTCGGGCGCGATTCCGGCGTGCTCGTAGTGGAAGAGCTTTCCGGTCCGGCCCATGCCGGTCTGGATCTCGTCGAAGATCAGCAGCAAGCCGCGCGCTTCGGTGAGCGCGCGCAGCTCCTGCAGGAACTGATCGGTCGCAGGCCACACGCCTGATTCACCCTGGATCGGCTCCAGCATCACCGCGACGGTATTGTCGTTGATCAGCTTCTCGACCGAGACGATATCGTTGAGCCTGGCCTTCTTGAAGCCCGCGACTTTCGGCTCGAACAGCGGCTCGAATGCCTTCTTGCCCGAGGCCGACATCGTCGCCAGCGTGCGGCCGTGGAAGCCGCCCTCGAAGCTGATGATCTCGAAGGCGCCGCCCCTGTGCAGGCTGCCATATTTGCGCGCGAGCTTGATCGCGCCCTCATTGGCCTCCGCGCCTGAATTGGCGAAGAACACCTGGTCGAACGCGCTGTTTGTAACCAGTGCCTCGGCGAGCTTCAGGCTCGGCTCGTTGTAGAAGGCCGGGCTCGGCGTCAGCAGCCGCTTGGACTGCGCGGTGAGCGCATCGGCGATGGCCGGCGGCGAGTGGCCGAGACAGTTGACGGCCCAGCCCTGCACGAAATCGAGATAGCGCTTGCGGCTGTCGTCCCAGAGGTAGGAGCCGGCGCCGCGGACGAACACGGCCTTGGGCCGTGCGGTGATGTCCATCAGCGCGTCATACGGATGGGTGGCGTCGGTCATGTCGAACTCCTCTGGAGGCGGGTGGAATCGGGGTGCAAAAAGCAAAAAGGCCGCACCTTGCGGGTGCGGCCTTCTCGAAAACTCAAGCTGAATTCAGTGGTTCAGCGGCGTCGTCGGACATGGCGCACCCTCTCATCGTCGCGGGAGCGACGACGGAGCATTTCGGTGCGCTGATGGGTCCGAGCGTTGATCATGGAGCGCGGCAATACATGCCAATGGCAGGGCTTGTCAAGCGGGCGTTTTGCGCAACACAAGCCGAGTGTGCATCGGTCGGGTCAGATGCCCGGCATCTTCGGCTGCGCGACGACGTCGCGGGAGAGGATCACTTGATGTCGTAGACGGCGAAGCTATCCGCGATGCCGGCATTGATGGCCTTCGCGGCCGCGATGTCGCGTTCGGCGCCTTCGTTGTCGCCCTTTTTCCGTCTCGCAAGTCCGCGGCCGTAGAGCGCATTATCGAGCGCGGGCTTTACGCTCAGCGCAGCGTCGTAATCCGCGATCGCCGCATCGACTTCGCCAAGCCGGAGGTGGATCAGTGCGCGGGTGTCGAGCATGTAAGGTTCGTTCGGCTTCATCCGCAGCGACTGATCGCAATCGGCGAGTGCTTCCGGCAATTGGCGAAGAATCGCGTGTGTCACGCAGCGGGCAAAAAATACGCCGGGATAGTTCGGATTGGCCTTGATCGAGCGGTCGTAATCCTCGAGCGCCCGCGCATAATCGTGCGCGTTGAAATAGATCTCGCCGCGCGCATAGGCGTCGCCGCCATTGTTCGGATTGAGCTCGAGCGATTTGCTGAAATCGGCGAGGGCGCGTTCGCGGTCGCCCTTGTCGCGGAGGACGCGCGCGCGGTTGCCATAGGCGACGGCGTAATTCGGATCGAGCCTGATCGCCATGTCGAAATCGGCGAGCGCGCGATCCGCCTCGCGATGCTGGGCATGGGCGGTGCCGCGGTTGAAATAGCACAGCGTGAATTTCGGATCGATCCTGATGGCCTGATCGAAGTCGGCGATCGCATGCTCGTAATCGTTCTTGCCGAAGAGGGAATTGCCGCGGTTACACCAGTAGTTTGCGTTGTCCGGCTTGAGCTCGATCGCGCGGGTGTAGTCGGCGATGGCGTGGTCGCGGTCGCCGACATCGGCGTAGACTAAGCCGCGGCTGAACCAGATTCGGGAATTGTCAGGGGCAAGGTCGATCGCGCCGCTGAGATCGGCCACGGCCCGCTGTGTGTCGCCCTTGCGCCGGAAGGATCTGCCGCGGTTGGCGAGCGCGGCGGCGTTCGACGGATCGGCCTGCAGCAGGGACGAGCAACCTTCGATGCGCTGGTCGTCGCTGATCTCGCTGGAACCGAAGCACCATTGACGCGCCTCGGCGGGTGATGGAGATTGCGCCGTGGCGGGGAGGGCAAGCAGAATCAATGCGGTGCCGATCGCGCACAGTCCGACCCGGATACCAATCGTGTGATTGTATTTCATTTGACGGCCGCACAGAAACCAACAAGCCTCTAGCGCGTTTGTGATCGCAGGACGCCAATTGGTTCGAACCGAACGCCGGACGGTCGAGACCAACTGGCGGGATCAACCAGATAGTTTCAAGCCTTGTCTGATACGCCTTACCCGATCGACCTCGACAGCATTCGCGGCGCGTTTCCGCCGGGCATCGAGGCGCCGTCCCTGCTGGTCGACTTTGCCGATTGGCTGAACGGGCGCCCCTGGGGCAGCGTCGGCTGCTTCTCCCTGCAAGGCCAGTTCTCCGATCACGCGCCGATCGTCGACGGCAGTCGCTTGCGCGACAGGTTTTCGCTGTTCATGCGGCTGCCCGACGGCTCGGCCGTCGGGGGCTGGTATGGCGCCGGTCTCGACCGGGACAATCCGCCGATCGTGGGCTTGGGGTCGGAGGGCGACTACGAACTGCTGGCGCCGAGCCTCGACGGGCTGCTTGCAAAACTGACGTCGCAGCAATTCGACAAGGCCTGGAGTGATCTCTTGCCGCATGACGAGGTCGAGTGCCAGACGGTCGAGCTGGCACAGTGGCTCGCCGGACGGCCGGTCGGCGAGCAGGCGGCGTGTGACGACGGCGTCGCAGAGCTCCCCGACTTCCGCGGCTTCGTGGAAAAATGGAGCCGGGATCGCGAGGACTATTGGGCCAATCACCGTTTGATGGCCGAACTCGGCTGGCGGCTCGCGGCACATCTGCCCAAGGGAAAAAACGCCTGGGACAAGACGCACTTCGAGGTTGCGATTGTCGGCAAGCAGTACGAGGCCCGCGTCCTGACCCGCGGGCCGCAGCCGTTCGAGGAAGCAGCCTCGATCGAATCCCTGCTGCGCGATTTGCGCGAGGAGATGCGCCGCGCGCAGCCCGAGCTCGGGTTGTGGTACGCGATGAATTTCGGCCTCTATGCCGACGGCCGCGTCATGCCGAACTTCGAATACGACGTGCGCCCGACCGTCGATGGCGAGCCGGCAAAACTGTCGGAGGCACAGGCCGATCTCGGCCGCGCCCCGCGGCCCGAGCGCTGGGTGCCGAAATGGCTGGCGGGATCCTGAAGCTCGGAATCCCGCAATCCTGCCGCCCTGCCGGCGCGCCGAAAACTGTCGCGCCATCATGACCTCGCGGGAACGGCGCCTTCGATCCCCCTTGACTTAGAGCGCGCTCGAAGGGGTATCTGTACGTGCGTCAGTACGAGAACGGGCACACATGAAGATCGGCGACCTCGCAAAACGAACCGGCCTGTCGACCCACACGCTGCGTTACTATGAGCGCATCGGGCTGCTGCCATACGCTGACCGTGATCGCTCCGGCCAGCGTAACTTCGACGCATCGATCCTCACATGGATCGCATTCCTTGGTCGGCTCAAGACCACGGGCATGCCGATCCGGGACATGTTGCGTTACGCGGCGCTTCGTGACGAAGGCGACGCCACCGGGCCAACCCGGCGGCAGATGCTGGAAGTCCACCGGGAGCAGGTTCGCTCGCAGATGGCCGAACTTCAGGAATGCCTGCTCGTCCTTGATACCAAGATCGCCGGCTATGCCGGCGGCGAACAGAGGACGAAGGAAAATGACGCACGCCCAAACACAAGCCGAAAGCCGCTTCGATCGCGGCCAGCGGGCCCTGTCACGCATTGACGGCAGTGCCGGCGAAAAGGTCGTCGCCTCACTCGCCGACATCGCTCCGGATTTCGCACGATACGTGATCGAGTTTCCCTTCGGCGACATTTACAGCCGCCCGGGCCTCGGCCTGCGCGATCGAGAGATCGCGACGATCGCCGCGCTGACGGCGCTCGGAAATGCCGCGCCTCAGCTCAAGGTGCATATCGAGGCGGGTTTGAACGTCGGGCTGTCTCGCGACGAGATCGTGGAGATCGTCATGCAGATGGCCGTCTATGCGGGCTTCCCGGCGGCGGTGAACGGCCTGTTCGCAGCCAAGGAGGTGTTCGCCGCGCATGACGGACAGCAGGCGTCGGGACAAGCAACATGACGAATTGCGAAACGCGTCGATCTCGCCCGCGCACCCGGGCCGGAGGGCTTGCTGCCGAAATGGCGGGCGGCGCCGTGAACCTCAGAATCCCGCGACGCTGCCGTGCAGGTCGTATTGGTCGGCGCGCTCGATCTTGGCCGTGACAATCTCGCCGACGCGCAGGGGGCGGCGGCTGGTGAGATAGACCGCGCCGTCGATCTCCGGCGCATCGGCCTTGGAGCGGCCCTTTGCAACGGTCGGTCCGACCTCGTCGATGATGATCTGTTGCCGCGTGCCGACCTTGCGCTTCAGCCTGCGCGCGGAAATCTTCTGCTGGCGGGCCATCAGTGCGTTGTAGCGCTCCTGCTTGATCTCTTCCGGCACGGGGTTCTCGATCGCGTTCGAGGTCGCGCCGGCGACCGGCTCGTACTTGAAGCAGCCGAGGCGATCGATCTCGGCTTCGTCCAGCCAGTCGAGCAGATAGGCGAAGTCCGCGTCGGTCTCGCCCGGGAAGCCGACGATGAAGGTCGAGCGCAAGGCAAGATCGGGACATTCCTCGCGCCAGCGCTTGATGCGCACCAGCGTCTTGTCCTGCGCCGCCGGGCGCTTCATCGCCTTCAGCACCTCGGGGCTTGCGTGCTGGAACGGGATGTCGAGATAGGGCAGCACCTTGCCCTCGTTCATCAGCGCGATGACCTCGTCGACATGCGGGTAGGGGTAGACATATTGCAGGCGGACCCAGGCCCCCAGCTCGCCGAGCTCGCGCGCGAGATCGAGGAATCTGGCGCGGACCTGGCGGTCCTTCCACGAGCTCTCGGCATATTTCAGATCGACGCCATAGGCCGAGGTGTCCTGCGAGATCACCAGCAGCTCCTTGACGCCAGCGTCGACCAGACGCTCGGCCTCGCGCAGCACGTCGTTGGCCGGGCGCGAGACGAGATCGCCGCGCAGCTTCGGGATGATGCAGAAAGTGCAGCGGTTGTTGCAGCCTTCGGAGATCTTCAAATAGGCATAGTGGCGCGGCGTCAGCTTGATGCCCTGTGGCGGCACCAGATCGAGATGCGGATTGTGGGCGGGCGGCAGCGCGCGATGCACCGCGTCCAGCACGCTCTCATATTGCTGCGGGCCGGTGATGGAGAGCACGCCGGGATAGGCCTGCTCGATCTGCTCGGGTTCCGCGCCCATGCAGCCGGTCACGATCACCCTGCCGTTCTCGGCCATGGCTTCGCCGATCGCCGAAAGCGATTCCTGCTTGGCGCTGTCGAGGAAGCCACAGGTGTTGACGATGACGACGTCGGCCCCGTCATGCTTGCGGGCGAGCTCGTAGCCCTCGGCGCGCAGGCGCGTGATGATGCGCTCGGAATCCACCAATGCCTTGGGACATCCGAGCGACACGAAGCTGACCTTGGGCGCAGCCGTCTGATCCATATCCAAATCTGCCTGATTGACCGGCTTGAGCTAGTCCCAATTGCCCATAATTACAACCCTTTGCATGGCCCCCCGGCATGCTAAGGATGAATCGCCTGACGTGAGTGAGCAATGAGCGCCGAACAGTCGCCCAAAATCGTGATTGTCGACGAGAGCCCGATCCGGGCCGCGATCCTCCAGGAGGGGCTGCGGGAGGCCGGGTTCACGCAGGTCGTCCATATCAGCGAGATGCAGAGCCTGCTGGCCCGTATTTATGCGGTCGACCCCGACATCATCCTGATCGATCTGGAAAACCCCAGCCGCGACGTGCTGGAGGCGATGTTCCAGGTCAGCCGCGCCGTGAAGCGTCCGATCGCGATGTTCGTGGACCAGAGTGATTCAGCCTCGATCCAGGCCTCGGTCGAGGCGGGGGTCTCTGCCTACATCGTCGACGGGCTGAAGAAGGAGCGCATCAAGCCGATCCTCGACCTCTGCGTGTCCCGCTTCAACGCCTTCGCCAAGCTCCAGGAGGAGCTCGATCGCACCAAGTCGCAGCTCGAGGACCGCAAGATCATCGAGAAGGCCAAGGGCATCCTGATGAAGGTGAAGGGCCTCAACGAGGACGAGGCTTATGTGCTGCTGCGCTCCACTGCGATGCGCGAGAAGAAGAAAATCGGCGAGATCGCCCAGTCGATCATCACCGCGTCGGAGATGCTGAAATGACCGCTCCCCTCCGCATCGGGTTCATTCCGCTGGTCGATGCCGCCGCCCTGATCGTCGCCGTCGACAAGGGCTTTGCTGCCGCCGAGGGGCTCGAGGTCGAGCTGGTGCGCGAGGTGTCCTGGTCCAACGTCCGCGACAAGCTCAATATCGGCCTGTTCGACGCCGCGCATCTGCTGGCGCCGGTGGCGATCGCGTCCTCGCTCGGGCTCGGTCACGTCAAGGTGCCGATCGCCGCACCCTTCAATCTCGGCATCAACGGCAATGCGATCACCGTGTCGCCGGCGCTCCATGCCGCGCTGATGGAGGAGGTCGACGGCGATCGCTTCGATCCGCTCGTGACCGCGAAAGCGCTGGCGAAGGTGGTCGCCAAGCGCCGCAAGGCAGGGGCCGATCCGCTGACCTTCGGCATGACCTTCCCGTTCTCGACCCACAATTACCAATTGCGGTTCTGGATGGCCGCGGCCGGCGTCGATCCGGACGAGGACGTGCGCCTCGTCGTGCTGCCGCCGCCTTACATGGTCGACAGTCTCGCCAATGGCCATGTCGATGCGTTCTGCGTCGGTGCCCCGTGGAATTCGATCGCGGTCGATCTCGGTATTGGCCACATCCTGCATTTCGTCTCCGACATCCTGGCCCGTGCGGCGGAGAAGGTGCTGGCGGTCCGCCAGGTCTGGGCCGACAAGAATTCTGACGTGGTCGCCAGCCTGGTGCGCGCGGCGGTGAAGGCGGCCGAGTTCATCGAGCAGCCGGAAAACCGGGCCGAAACGGCGCGGATGCTGGCGCAGCCCGAGCGGATCGGCGTCGATGCCGAAGTCATCCAGCGCACCCTCACGGGACGCCTGAAGATTTCGCCGGACGGCACCTTTCGCGAGAGCGGCAGCTATCTTCTGGTGGGACGCGAGGAGGCAGGGCGCCCCGATCCGGTCCAGGCCGCCTGGCTCTATGCGCAGATGGTGCGTTGGGGTCAGACAGCGCTGGCGCCCGACGGCGTCAAGACCGCCATGGCCGTTTTCAGGCCCGATCTCTACGACGCCGCCCTCGGCCGCCGGCCGCCCAGCGAGGCACCAGCGCCGTTCGGGGCATTCGCCGGCCCCACCTTCGATCCCGGCAACATTCAGGGGCATCTGGAAGCCTTCGACGTGGGTCGCTGGAAGGTTTGATTCGGGCCTGCATCGTTTTTGGGCGTGCTGGATTATCGGCTAAATATTGAGCCGACTGCTCGAATTTCGAGTGGGTTCCAATGCGGGGATCTTCCGCGGTCACCCGTAATCAACTGAAATTACATACGTTTTCATTTCCAGAAAGCTGGCACGCAACTTGAATGTTGCAGTGCGGCCAGCCTGTCACAGATGCCTGCTGAGCCAAGTCCCGCAGCAACGAAGCTGACCGGACCGTTAGGTGCAGAGCCGGCTTTTGAGCCAGCCGAGTTCCTCGCGGGTCGTGCACTTTTCCGTCGATCCCACTCAGGTGGCCGCAGGAGCTTCGTTACCGACCATGAAAATCGATACGCTCGCAGTCGACTTTACCGACGAGCAGAAACGTTACCTCGAAGGCTTCACGACCGGTCTGCAGATCAGCCGCGTCGGTCGCGGTCTCGGTGGTGGCGCCGGCAAGGCGAATGCCGAGCCCACCGGTCCCGATGCCGTGCACCTCAAGGCGCAGGACAAGGTCATCGCCGCGGGCAAGAAGCTCGCCGACCAGGAGAAGGTCAAGCGCGACGAGCATCCCTTCGATGCCTATCCGCGGCTGCGTCAGCAGGCGCTCGACAACGCGCCGCCGAGTCCGGCGGACAATTTCCGCTGGCGCTATTACGGCATCTTCTACGTCGCGCCGACGCAGGATTCCTACATGTGCCGGCTGCGCATCCCGAACGGCATCATGAAGCACTGGCAGCTGTCCGGCCTTGCCGATCTCGCCGACGAACTCTGCGGTCCGTACAGCCACGCCACGACGCGCGCCAACCTCCAACTGCGCGAGATCCAGCCGAAGAACGCGATCAAGCTGATCGAGGGCATCCAGGACCTCGGTCTGTGCTCGCGCGGCTCCGGCGCCGACAACATCCGCAACGTCACGGGAACGCCGACGGCCGGCATCGATCCGCAGGAGCTGATCGACACGCGCCCCTACGCGCGCGAGTGGCACTACCACATCCTCAACGATCGCTCGCTCTACGGCTTGCCGCGAAAGTTCAATGTCGCATTCGACGGCGCCGGCAGGATCGCGGTGCTCGAGGAGACCAATGACATCGCGTTCACCGCATTCGAGGTGAAGGACGGCTTCGGCGTCGAGCCCGGGATCTGGTTTCGCCTCGGCCTCGGCGGCATCACCGGACACAAGGATTTTGCAAAATACTCCGGCATCATCGTCAAGCCGGAGCAGGCGACCGCCGTCGCGGACGCCATCGTGCGCGTGTTCATCGATCATGGCGATCGCACCAACCGCAACAAGGCGCGGCTGAAATACGTGCTCGACGCGATGGGCCATGACGGCTTTCTGAAACTGGTCGAGGAACGGCTCAAGACCCCGTTCACGCGCGTTCCGGAAGAGGCGTTCGCGCCGCGGCCGGCCGCGGATCGCATGGCGCATATCGGCGTGCACAGGCAGAAGCAGGAGGGCCTCAACTGGATCGGCGTGTCGCTGACGCTCGGCAAAATCAGCTGCGATCAGATGCACGGCCTTGCCAAGGTCGCCCGCGACCTCGGCGACGGAGAGATCCGCCTGACCGTCTGGCAGAACCTGCTGATCTCTGGGGTGCGCGACGACAATGTCGAGCTTGCGATCGCGGCCATCAAGCAGATCGGGCTCGCGGTCGAAGCCTCGCATATCCGCGCCGGCCTGATCGCCTGCACCGGCAATGCCGGCTGCCGCTTCGCTGCCTCCAACACCAAGCGTCACGCCGCCGAGATCGGCGACTGGTGCGAGCCGCGCGTTGCCATGGACAAGCCGGTCAACATCCACGTCACCGGCTGTCATCATTCCTGCGCGCAGCACTATATCAGCGACATCGGGCTGATCGGCGCGCGTGTGCCGATCAATGAGGAGGACACGGTGGAGGGCTATCATCTCTTCACCGGTGGCGGGTTCGGCCCCGACGCCGACGTCGGGCAGGAGGTCTACCACGACCTCAAGGCCGAGGACGCGCCGAAGACGGTCGAAGGACTGCTCAAGGCCTATATCGCCCACCGCTCGTCTCCCGACGAAACTTTCCTCTCCTTTGCGCGCCGCCATGACGGCGAAACGCTGCGCAAGCTTGCCGATGCACAGGTGTCCGCATGAACCAGATCACCCCTCCGCCGAAACTCGACATCATTCCCGCCAGCGCGCCGTTCTCCGACGCGCAGCGCTCCTGGCTGAACGGCTTCTTCGCCGGACTGCTGTCCCCTGACGTGGCCACGCCGTTGTCGGCGGAGCAGGGCGCCGCGGTCATGCAAGCAGGTGACGGCGATGATGGCGAAGCGCCGTGGCACGACCAGACCATGCCGATCGCCGACCGGATGAAGCTCGCCGAGGGGCGCCCCGTGCGGCGCAAGATGATGGCGGCGATGGCGCAGCAGGATTGCGGCCAGTGCGGCTACAATTGCAACGATTATTCGGAGGCGATCGCGGGCCGCAGCGAAGCGCGGCTCAACCTTTGCGTCCCCGGCGGCAAGGAAACCGCGCGGATGCTGAAGTCGCTGTACGAGGAGCTCGACAAGGCGCCGGCGGCCAAGATGGGTGACAAGGCGTCCGACAAGCAAGGCGCGGTGGCAGCTCCCGCCGTGACGGTGACGATCGCCGAGCCCGGCCGCTCGCGCGACAATCCCGTCGCAGCGACCTTCCTGTCGCGCCGCCTTCTCAACAAGGGAAAGTCGGAGAAGGAAACCTATCACGTCGAGTTCGATCTCTCCGAGAGCAAGCTCGACTACATCGTCGGCGACAGTTTTGGTGTGTTCGCGCGCAACGAGGTCGGTCTGGTCGACCAGATCATCGCGCTGCTCGGCGCCTCCCATACCACCAAGGTCAACGGCAAGACGCTGCGGGAGGTGCTGATCGACGACGTCTCGCTGTCGCCGGCGCCCGACACGCTGTTCGAATTGCTGTCCTTCATCACCGGCGGCGCGCAGCGTGAGAAGGCGAGGGCGCTGGCGCAGGGCGAGGATCCCGATGGCGATGCGGCGACCCTCGATGTCATGGCGGCGCTCCAGAAGTTTTCCGGCACGCGGCCGCATCCCGAGGCGTTCGTCGAGGCGCTGGAGCCGCTCCAGCCGCGGCTCTACTCGATCTCCTCGTCGCACAATGCAACGCCGGGAAAGCTGTCGCTGACGGTGGACTCCGTGCGCTACATCATCGGCAAGCGCAAGCGCATTGGCGTCGCCTCGACCTTCCTCGGCGAGCGCATCAATGAGGGCGAAAAGCTCAAGGTCTATGTGCAGAAGGCGCACGGCTTCGGCCTGCCGCAGGATCCGAAGACGCCTGTCATCATGATCGGTCCCGGCACCGGGATCGCGCCGTTCCGCGCCTTCCTGCTCGACCGCAAGGCGACCGGCGCACCCGGCAAGAACTGGCTGTTCTTCGGCCATCAGCGCAGCGATTGCGATTTCTTCTACCAGGAGGAGCTGAACGCGATGAAGACCTCGGGGCTCCTGACCCGGATGTCGCTGGCCTGGTCGCGCGACGGCGAGAAGAAGTTTTACGTGCAGGACCGCATGCGCGAGGTGGGCCGCGAGGTGTGGACGTGGCTTGCCGAGGGCGCGCATCTCTACATCTGCGGCGATGCCAAGCGCATGGCCAAGGATGTCGAGCGCGCGCTGGTCGACATCGTCGCCCAGTTCGGCGCACGTTCCACCGACGAAGCCGTCAGTTTTGTCGCCGAGCTCAAGAAGACCGGTCGCTTCCAGACCGACGTCTACTAAGGCGCGGCGGTATCAGCGTGAATCGCCCCGGCTGCGCAAGGCGCGGGCGATTCACCGTCTACTGTGCATGGGGTTGTATTCGACATTTTTAGCCGCACGACCCAAATCAGTTCCAATCGGCTCGAACTTTAACGAATAAGATTCTCGGAACCTCGGGGTAAAGAGAATTTGCGCCTGCGACGGGGCGCCTTCAGAGAATCGCCATCGCTATTTCCGCCGCCATCTTGCCTCCCGCCAGGGTTGATCCTTCATAATCCCGCAAATGGGGCCTTGGAGATCGACCATGCGCGAATTATCGGCGGAAGCCAGGCTGCACTTCTACGCGCGTTCGCTCTCGCGTCGGACCGGGGCGAGCATGCAGCACGTTGCGCTCTACAGCGCCTTCGCCGTCATCGCGGCCATCGTGTTCGGCACGCTGTCGGTGCATCCGTTCTGATCAACCCCCGCGCTTGAACGGCGCCACCTCGATCCCCGCATCCTTCAACGCCTGACGCAGGCCGCGCGCGATGTCGACTGCGCCGGGCGTATCGCCGTGGATGCAGACCGTGTCCGTGCGCATCTTGATGATTTTGCCGGTGACCGAGACCACCGCACCATCCTGCACCATCCGCACCACGCGGTCGGCGATGGCCTTGGCGTCATGCAGCACCGCACCGGGCTTCTTGCGCGAGACGAGGTTGCCGTCGTCCTCATAGGCGCGGTCGGCGAACACCTCGTGCACCATCGGCAGGTTGGCGGCTTCGCCGGCCTTCACCAGCTTCGAATTGGCGAGCACGACGAAGATCAGGGTAGGATCGACCGCCTTGATGCCGGCGGCGATCGCCTTGGCGGTCATGTCGTCCTCGCAGGCGACGTTGGAGAGCGCGCCATGCGCCTTCACATGCGTCACCTTGTGGCCGGCCGCGGTCGCGATCGCCTGCAATGCGCCGATCTGGTAGGCGACAAGATTCTCGATCTCGGAAGCCTTCAGGCCCGCGATCGGATGGCGGCCAAAACCGTGCAGGTCGCGATAGCCGGGGTGGGCGCCGACCGAGACGCCGCGGGCCTTCGCCAGCTCGACGGTCCGGCGCATGATGTCGGGGTCGCCGGCATGGAAGCCGCAGGCGACGTTGACCGAGCTCGCCAGCTCGATCATCGCGGCGTCGTTGCCCATCTCCCACGCGCCAAAACCTTCGCCGAGATCGCAATTGAGATCGACTGTCTTCATGGTGCTCTCCGCCTGTGGTCTTGTTGTCGTTTAAGGCTCGGCCGCGACCTGCCAGGTCCCGGCGTCGACGGCGCTGACGGCATAGCCCGCGACGTTGGCATCGCTGAGCGCCTCGATATTGAGTGCGACGGTGTCGGCGGAGCGCAGGCGATCGGGCAGGCCGCGGATGGTTTGTGCGAATTTGCGCGCCTCGTCCTGCGCCTCGGCCATGCTGACCTGCTTGAAGCGGAACGCGGTTCCTGCCGAAGTCTGCGCGAGGCGGCCGACATCGGCCGTGATCACCGTCGCGATCTTCGGGTAGCCGCCGGAGGTGCCGCGGTCCATCATCAGCGCGATCGGCGAGCCGTTGCCGGGCACCTGGATGCTGCCGTTGACGGTGCCGTCGGAGACGATGTTGTGGCCGTGCAGATGCTTGATCGCGGGACCTTCGAGCCGGTAGCCCATGCGGTCGGAGGTCGCCGAGATCTTCCACTCGCTGTCCAGGAACAGCGCCCTGTTGGCGTCGTCGAACTCGTCGTCCTGTGGCCCCAGCAGGACACGGATCGGACCTGTCGCAGGCTTCGGCAATTCGATCCGCAGCTCAGGCGCGCCGCTCGCGGCATCGACCGTGAATTCGTCACCGGCCTGGAGCGGGCGCGGGTAGGGGCTGCCGAGACCGGCGCGGGCGTTGACCGCGAGGCTGCCGAACACCGGCTCGCCGCGGATTGCCCCTTCGATCGCGAGATAGGTGAATGCGCCGCCGCGGGCAAAGCCCAGCGTCAGCGTCTCGCCGTCTTTCAGCGTCAGCGACGTGTCCATGGGGACCGGGCTCCCGGCGACATCCGCATTGCGAGGCGCGCCGGAAATCGCCACGCGCACGGCACCGTCCTTGGCCGTGAAGGCGGCGCCGAACGGGCCGATCTCGACAGCGGCTGCGAACGGCTCGTTGCCGACCAGCGTGTTCGCCGCCGCGAGCGACAGACGGTCCATCGCCCCGCTGACCGTCAAGCCGTAGCGCTGCGCGCCGAAACGGCCGCCGTCCTGGACGGAGCTTGCAGGGCCGATGCTGGCAACCACGAGCCGGCTCATGCGATCACCTGCTCGGCGACGATCTCGCCGGCCTCGGCGGCGCGATCCTGCTCCTCGAACGTCTTGTGGTCGATGGCGAAAAACGTCACGCGATCACCGGGTTCGGTCAGGAAGGTCGGATTGCGGTGCAGCTGATAGGTCCGTACCGGCGTGCGACCCAGCAGGTGCCAGCCGCTCGGGGCAGCCAAGCATTGGATACCCGCCTGGACGCCGCCTATCGAGATCGTGCCGGCGGGCGTCAGCAGCCGCGGATTCTGCCGCCGCGACATATGCAGCGATTTGTCGAGACCACTGAGATAGGACCAGCCCGGCGTGAAGCCGATCATGGCGACCTTGTAGTCGCCGGCCACGTGACGGGCGATGATGTCGTCGGGCGTGGTGTTCAGCGCCTTGGCGACATCCTCGAGGTCGATGCCGTGCTCGCCGCCATAGGCGACGGGAATGCGCCAGCGGCGCGCCTTTGTGGCCGGCGGCAGCGGCTGGCTCGCGAGCGTGAGCAATTTTTCCCCGAGCGCGTCGAAGCCGATCTTGCCGGGATCGTAGTGCACCAGCAGCGAGCGATAGGTCGGCACGGACTCGGTGATGCCGTCGATGGGACTTGCCGCGATCGCCTTGTCGAGCGCCAGCACGCGCTGGTTGGCCTCGTCGTCGATGGTGCGGCTGAACTCGACCGTGACGGCGCTGTCGCCACTGGGCAGAAGGCGGGGCGGGGGAAGCGTCGCGGCCATGAGCTGTCGAAATCGGCTTCTCGGAAAAGCGCGGGCTCGACCTTGAGTTCCGCGTCACCCCCTGCTTCGCGTAAATGCGCCCGCAAGTCCAATAAATTAATGCAGGGGGGCGCGATAAAGCCTTGTTATCGCGTCGCATAACGGCGCTGCGGCCCTGCATTATTGGGACCCTCTTGGCCCTTGACGCAAAGCGCCGGGCTCGCAAGATGCGCGCGTTCTTTCCCTCCCATCCGGAGCTCGTCTGTTTCCATGTCGCTGTCCCCCGAAGCCCGCAAGACCCTCGCCGGCATCACCACTGCCACCATCACCACGGTCCTGCTGAAGAAGGGCCTGCGCAACATCTGGATGCGCGGCGCGCGTCCGCTGCGCCCGGGCCTGCCGCGCCTGGTGGGACCGGCCTTCACCCTGCGCTTCGTGCCGGCGCGCGAGGATCTGGCGACGCCGGAATCCTGGTCGTCGCCAATCTCGACCCGCACCGCGATCGAGGCGATGCCCGAGGGCTGCATCGCCGTGGTCGATGCCATGGGCATCACCGATGCCGGCATTTTTGGCGACATCCTCTGCGCGCGCATGATGAAGCGCGGCGTCACCGCACTCGTCACCGACGGCGTGGTCCGGGACGTCGAGGGTGTGCTCGGCACCAACCTGCCGGTCTGGTGCGACGGCTATGCCGCGCCGCCATCGGTTGCCGGCCTGACCTTCGTCGGCTGGGGCGAGCCGATCGGCTGCGGCGGTGTTGCGGTATTTCCGAACGATATCGTGGTCGCCGACCAGGACGGCTGCGTGCTGATCCCGCAGGCGATGCTCGATCACGTCCTCGCCGAGGGCGTCGAGCAGGAGCGAATGGAAGCCTGGATCGTCAACGAGGTGAACAACGGCGCGGTGCTGCCGGGCCTCTATCCCATGAACGCCGAGACCAAGGCGCGCTACGCTGCAAGCAAGAAGTAACGAGACAACAAGCGAGGTTACCCCATGGAAATCACTGTCGCAGGCACGCGGCCGACTCGCCGCGCGCCGAAGGAAAACTTCACCGGTACCGTGTGGCAGGACCCCGTGATCATGGCGCCCGCGCCGGCACGGCTGAACTGCTCGCGTGTGTCGTTCGAGCCGGGCGCGCGCACCAACTGGCATCACCATCCGCTCGGGCAGACGCTCTACGTGATTTCGGGCGTCGGGCGCGTTCAGACCAAAGGCGGGCCTGTCATCGAAATCCGTCCCGGCGATACCGTCTGGATTCCACCGAACGAATTGCACTGGCACGGCGGGTCGCCGACCAACGGCATGACCCATATCGCCATGCAGGAAGCGCTCGACGGCGTCTATTCGACCTGGCTGGAGCCCGTGACGGACGCGGAGTACGGCGCGGCGCTGGGCTAGCTCTCACTGCCGCTCGGCGGTCCACGTTCCCGTGCACAGGGCGCCTCGCCAGGTGCCGGAGCCCGAGGTGCCGCTGAGCCGGCCGAAGCCGACCGCGCGCTTGATGCCGGTGCTCAAGGTCACGTTGATGCTGCCGGCATCGGCCACGCGGCCTGACGCCGTCACCATTGCGCTGCTCGAGGCGATCTGACCGTTGCTGATGCCGATCGCGACGGTCGCGCCGTTGCCGCAGGTCTCGCTTGACGACGAGATCCGGACATTCCATGCGCCGTCGAAGGTGCTGGCGTTCGCCTGCGCGGCCGGCAAGGCGATGGCGAGGATGGTGGCGAAAAGACACTTGCGGAAGCCGTTCATGACACGCCCCTGTGGGTTGACCATGCGGGCACCCTGGCATGGGCGTGGCGCGGTCGATGTGAGGGCAGTCACGCGCGCAAGGCGCTGAGTGACGTGGCGCACGTCGCAAGGTGCGCAAACCAAAGGGGCCCGGATCGCGGGCCCCTCGTCTCCGTCAGAGTGTCGAACCCGAACTCTAGTTCACCCGCGTCCAGGTCTGGCCGCCGCAGAACATGCCGCCGAAGGCGCAGCCCTGCACGCGCAGGCGGTCGGTGCCCCTCAGCGTGATCGTCGAATCGTAGGTCGAGCCGGAGTTCGGATCGAGGATGCGGCCGGACCATTTCTGGTCCTTCTGATCCTTGCCGGGCTTCATGTTGATCAGGACCTGCTCGCCGTTCTGGTTCGATTTGCTGTCGACAGAATAGCCGCAGAGATTGGTGCCGCATTGCTCGATCCGGACCTTGCCTTCCTTCTCCTCGGTGAGCCAGACGCCGAGCGGTGACGTGAGATCGCGCGTGGGCGCGGTTGCGGGAGCCGGCGGCGCGACGGCTGCGGCCGGAGCAGGCGGGGCGGGCGGTACCGCGGCCACCGTTGGGGCAGCGCTTGGAGCGGGTTGAGGCGGCGGCACCATCGCATCTTCGGCCGGCGCATTTTTGGCTGTGTTGGCCGGAGGTGCCGGCGGGGCGGACGGCGCCGCGGCCACGGGAGCTTGGACAGGAGCCTGCTCGGCCGCTGGAGGCGCGGCGAGAGGCGCAGGTGCCGGCGCGGGATTGGCCGGCGGTTGCGGATCTGCCTTGGCTTGTTGCGGGGCCTGCGGGTCGGCCTTCGGAGTTGCCTTGGGGTCGTTCTTGAGGTCGGCCTTGGGATCGTTCTTGGCCTTTTTCGCCTTGCCCTGGCCGGTGTTGTCGTAGACGCCGGGAATCGACACCGTGCCGCGGTCCGGATCGATCCGGATGGTGCGCCCGCCATATTCGAAAGTGTACTGCGCCTGGGCAGCGGTGCTCGCCAAAAGGAATGCGGCCGTGGCCAACAGCTTCCTCATTTCCATCTCCTGAACAGGTGGTCCCCGCACCGACGCTTACGCCCCGGTTCGATCGTAAAAAGTGATCTAGATCACGGTCACCGTATGAGTCGTCCTGCGGCAGGTTCGGGTTCAATATGCCCGAGACCGGTCCGCAATTCGGCCGGAGGCAAACGACAGGAAGGCTCGACCTAGTCGAACCAGGCGGCGTAGATCTTTCTGTAGCTGCCGTCCTCCATCGAGATGTGCAGCCATTGGTCGACGAAGGCCTTCAGCGCCATGTCGCGCTGAAGCCAGTAGGCCTTCTCGGAGAAGTCGAACGGTTTTTCGGGATGCACCGCGCAGAGCACGCCCGCATGCTGCTTCTGCTGGTAGCGGGTCTCGGAGGCGTCCGTCATCATCAAATCGGCATTGCCCTTGGCGATCTCGTCGAAGATCGCGGTATTGTCGGGGAAGACGGTGATGTCGGCGTCCTTGATGTTGGCGCGGGCGAAGCGTTCGTTGGTGCCGCCGGGATTGACGACCACGCGGGTGCCCTTCTTGTCGATGTCGGAAAGCGTCTGGTACTTGCCGACATCGGCGCAGCGCGCGATCGGGGTCTTGCCCTCGCGCATGATCGGCATCGAGAAGAAGCCCTTCTTCTGCCGGTCGAGCGTGACCGAGACGCCGCCCATGGCGATGTCGAACTGGTCGGCCTCGAAATCCTTCATCAGCTTCGGCCAGGCGGTCGGCACGAACTCGACCTTGACGCCGAGCGCCTTGCCGAGCGCTTCCGCCATATCGACGTCGAAGCCGCTGAACTGCTGCGTGGCCTTGTCCAGATAGGTGAAGGGTTTGTAGTCGCCGGTCATGCCGACGCGCAAAGTGCCGCGCTTGAGGATCTCGTCGAGGCGCGAGGGCGCCGCCTGCTGGGCGTGGGCCGAAAGGTTTGCCAGCAATACCACGGCCAAGGCCGCCAGGATTCGAATGGTCGTTCGAACGATCATCTCTTTTCCACTCATGCCCGAGCTGTCATTGTGCAGCTCTTGAGGATGGATTTAGACCAGTTGCCAGTTGCTGGCGAGATGCAATTGAAGGGAATCCTGACGTGACGATCTCGATGTACGAGGCCTCGGTCGGCCTCTTCGTGCCGTACCTGCGCAACCTGTCCGCGCTGCTCGACAAGGGCGTTGCCTATGCCGAAGCCCGCAAGTTCAATCCGGCCGTCCTGCTCGGCATGCGGCTATCGCCGAACATGTACGATCTGGCGCAGCAGATCGGCGAGGCCTGCCGCCATGCCACCGTCGCGCCGGCCTTGCTGGCGCAGTGCGAGCCGGTCGTGCTGCCGCCGCTGGAGCACGACATGGCCGGGCTTCAAGCGCGGATCGCAACGTCAATCGAATTCATTGAAAGTCTGCCCCGGGCCGAGATCGATGCGGCCGCGGAACTGAAGGTCTTCTTCAAGCTGAAGAACGGGACCGAGCTGCCCTTCACCGGGCGGACACTGCTGCTCACGAACAGCGTCCCGCAGTTCTTCTTTCACGTCACGACCGCCTACGATCTTTTGCGGCACGCTGGCGTTGAACTCGCGAAGAAGGATTATCTCGGAAGGAAGTAGGCCTAAGCCTCGCCCTTGCGCTCGTAATCGGCGAGCGAACTGCGGCCGGCGATCTCGCTGCGCAGCTCTTCGAAACGCCGGTGCGCCTCGTCCTCGTGCGCGTCGACGAAATGCACGGCGGCCTCGCTGGTCATCGGACCGCTGATTACGGGCGCGGATTGCTCGCCGATGGTCTCGTGGACGTAGTACTGGTCGTCGTCACCGCGATGGACCGTCCATTTCAGGCGGATCGCCACCATCGGCCCGGGACCGACCTTGCTGTAGCCGTCGGCATCGGTATGCTCCGGCACCAGCGGCTGCTCCTCGACCACCGGATGCTCGTCGGCAACGGGATGCTCGTCGGCAGCCGCAGGCTCGTCTGCGGCCACGTGCTCACCGGCGACGACCACGGTCTCGGTCTCGCGAACGACGAGGACGGGTTCGGGGTGCTCCAAAATGCTGGCGATGGTCGCCAACGCGTGGTCGGTCGGGTCGATCTCTGACAAGGGTCCATCCTCCAGCTCGACGCGGCCGGCAAGTCTGTCCCACTGCCGCCGCGGCCGGGAACATTAGGCGCGTTTGATTAAGGCTGAGTTTGGGCTCGATCTGCACCAAAATGGGACGCATTCTGGCGTTCCGGAGGCGGGCGGATTGGGCACTCCCGGAGGAGGGCTCAGCCCAGCACGTCCTGATTGATGATGTTCTGCCTGATCGGATCGCCGTCCAGCACACTCAGGATGTTGCGCGCGGTCTGCTCGCTCATGCGCTGGACCGCCTCGACCGTGACGCCGGCGACATGCGGGGCCATGATGACGTTGGGCAACGCGAACAGCGCGTTGCTGACCGGCGGTGGCTCCACCTCGAACACATCGATGCCGGCCCCCGCGATCTTGCCGGAGACCAAGGCGTCGTGCAGCGCGGCCTCCTTCACGATGCCGCCGCGCGCGGTGTTGATGAGATAGGATTTCGGCTTCATCCGGCCGATCCTGTCAGCATCGAACAGGCCGACGGTTTCCGGCGTCTTCGGGCAGTGGATGGTGACGAAATCGGCGTTGGGCAGTGCGGCGTCAAGGTCGGCGACGGGCTCGCAACCGGCGGCCTTGATCTCGGCCGCGGGCTTGTAGGGATCGTAGACCTGCACCTTCATGTCCATCGCCAGGCAGCGCTTGGCGGTGCGGGTGCCGATGCGGCCGAAGCCGATGATGAGGACGGTCTTGCCGTAGAGATCGAACGGCAGCATCCCGAGCCGATCGGCCCATTTGCCGTCCTTGACGCAGGCATGCATCTCCTGTGCGCGCTTGGCGAGCGTCAGCATCATGAACAGCGCCTGCTCGGCGACCGAGGGCGAGTTCGCACTGCCCGCGACCATCAGCGGGACCTTGCGGCGGGAAAGCGCGGGCACGTCGACGGCGTCGTAGCCGACGCCGATGCGCGTCACCACTTTCATGTCCCCGGATGCCTCGAGCTCGGTCTCGCCGAAGGCGGTGGCACCCAACGCCACGCCGTGGACCGGCGCATGGCTCTTCAGCAGGGCCTCGAAATCCCTGGCGGAGATCAGGTTCGGAAACTCGACGAGCTCGATGTCATCCCGCTGGGTGAGAAGGGCGCGCGCGCCTTGCGACAGAGTTTGTGTAACGAAAATCTTCTTCTTATTGGTCGCCATCGTCCCCTGCCTGCGCGAGTTTCTTGTCCGGCGGTCACAACACGACGCCGCTCGCCTCGTTTAGCAGGTGCATATTGTTGAGGTCCATCGCCAAACGCATGGGTGCCCCGTCCTTGGCGCCGGCATTGGGATCGACACGGCCGCAGATGGGTGTGCCGTCGAGTCCGAAATAGACCAGGGTCTCCATCCCCATCGGCTCGGTGACGTCGAGCACTGTGTCGAAGGTCTCGACGCCTGGTCCGAGATGCGCATGGGCCTCGGTGAGATGCTCCGGCCGGATGCCGAGCAGCAGCTTGTCGGTGCGCGGCAGAGCGTTGTAGCGCGCGGCGCGGGCCGGCGGCAGCGCAAAGGCGATGCGGTCGGTCAGGCGGATCTGAAGCGTGCCGCCGGCGTCCTCGAGCCGGCAGGGAATGAAGTTCATCGCGGGCGAACCGATGAAGCCGGCAACGAAGCGCGTCTCCGGCTTGTGGTAGAGCTCGTTCGGCGTGCCGATCTGCTCGATGCGCCCCTTGTTCATCACGACGACCCGGTCGGCCAGCGTCATCGCCTCGACCTGGTCGTGGGTGACGTAGACAGTGGTGGTGCGCACTTTCTGGTGCACCTTCTTGATCTCGATCCGCATCTGCACGCGCAGCTTGGCGTCGAGATTGGAGAGCGGTTCGTCGAACAGGAAGACCTTCGGGTTGCGGACGATGGCCCGCCCCATGGCGACGCGCTGGCGCTGGCCGCCGGAGAGCTGCTTCGGCTTGCGGTCGATCAGGTCGGTAATATCAAGGAGGCGGGCGGCTTCCGTCACCCGCGCCTTGATCTCGGCCTTGGGATAGTGCTTCAGGCGCAGCCCGAACGACATGTTCTCCGCGACCGTCATGTGCGGGTAGAGCGCGTAGTTCTGGAACACCATGGCGATGTCGCGATCCTTCGGCGGCACGTCGTTGACGACGTCCCCGCCGATCATGATGTCGCCGTCGGTAATGTCCTCGAGTCCTGCGATCATGCGCAGCGTCGTCGATTTGCCGCAGCCGGACGGGCCGACCAGCACGATGAACTCATGGTCGGAGATTTCGAGATCGATGCCGCGCACGGCTTCGACATCGTCGTAACGCTTGATCACCTTGCGCAGGGAAACGTCGGCCATTGCACTTCAACCCCTCGTTCTCAACCCTTCGTCGCGCCGGCGGTCAGGCCGGCAATGTAATAGTCCATCAGGAAGGCGTAGATGATCAGCGGCGGGGCTGCGCCAAGCAGCGCGCCGGTCATGATCTGACCCCAGTTGAAGACGTCACCCTTGATCAAGGTCGTGATGATGCCGACCGGCAGCACGAGCTGATCGGTCGATGTCGTGAACACCAGCGGATAGAGGAACTGCGCCCAGGAGACCGTGAAGGCAAAGATCGTCGCCGCTATGATCCCCGGCAGCGCCACCGGAATGAAGATCCGCGTCAACGTCTGAAACCAGGACGCACCGTCGATGATCGCGGCCTCGTCGAGCTCCTTCGGTATCGAGGCGAAGTAGCCGATCATGATCCAGGTGCAGAATGGCACGGTCAGGGTGGGATAGATGAAGAGCAGCACGTACCATCGATTGATGAGTTGGATGCCGGTCCAGTCGCCGAACAGTGCAAATACCTTGAACAACGGAATGAACAACAGGCTGTCCGGAATGAGGTAGGTCAGGAACACACCGGTAGCCAGCGTCGCCGAACCCCAGAACCGCATCCGCGCCAGGGCGAACGCCGCAGGCACGCTGATCAGCATGGTAATGGTGACCACGAAGATCGAAACCAGCGCAGAATTCCAGAAAAACCGCAGGAACTGGTTTGACGTCAGCAGGCCAACGTAGTTGTCCAGCGTCGGGTGGAAAACCCACCATGGGTTGGTTGCGGCCGAGATTTCCGCGCTGCTCTTCAGCGAGGTGATCAGCATATAAATCGGAGGAAGCAGCGAGAAGACCGCAAAGAGGGTCAGGAAGAAGTACGACCACCTCAGCGCCCAGGTGCGGTCGCGGCTCATACTGCCGTATTTGACGGGGCGCGTCGGCGCGGCCTTGTCCATCGTGACTGAGCTCATCAGGATTCATTCCCGCGCTTGTTGACGTCGCGCAGGATGAAGATCGCCGCGACCGCCAGGATTGGTACCATGAACAGAGAGACGCTGGCGCCCAGCGGAATGTCGCTGCCTTCGATGCCTATCCTGAAAGCCCAGGTCGCAAAGATGTGGGTGTGGTCCAGAGGACCACCGGCGGTGAGGATTCTTACGATGTCGAAGTTGGCGAAGGTGACGATCAGCGAAAACAGCGTCGTGATCGCTATGATGTTGCGCATCATCGGCAGGGTCACGTACCAGATCCGTTGCCACCAATTGGCGCCGTCAATGGCGGCCGCTTCATAGAGCTGCTCGGGCACTGATTTCAGGGACGCCAGATACATGATCATGAAGAACGGCGCGCCGTACCAGACGTTGACCAGAATGACCGAGAAGCGCGCCCATGCGGCGTCGCCCGTCCACGGGATCGGCCCGATTCCGAAGAACGATAGCGTGTAGTTGAAGGCACTATAAGAGGGATCGAACAGCCACAGCCATGCCAGCGTGCTCATCGCGGGCGGGATCACCCATGGCACCAGGAGCATGCCGCGCCATTTGCGCTGACCCTTGGCCGGAATGTTGTGGACGAAGTGCGCGACGATGAACCCGATCAGCGCTTTGAAGAACACGGCAGTGATGGCGAAGATGCAGGACTGCTTGACGACCAGCCAGAAGGTGTCGCGCTTGAACAGGAATTCGAAGTTGCCCAGACCGACGAACCTTTGCATCGACTTGTTGAGCGTCGCCAGATGAAGGGAATAGAACGCCGGATAAAGCACCAGGAGGGTGATGAGTATAATCAGCGGCAGCGTCATCAGAAACGCGGCGGTGGATTTGCGTTTGAGCGCCCTCTGCAGACCGGAACGGTTTCGCGCCGGCTGCTTTGCGCCAACCCTATCCGGCTGCAATGCCACATCAGCCATGTGCATCTTCCTCGCGCGGTTTAGCTCGATAGACTCAGATATTGGCGAGCGCCGACATACCCGGCTCTCGTTGAGGCGAGTCGAAGGACCGCCGCGAGCGACCAGGGGCCGTCGCGGCGATACTTTTCATGTTAGCTTCGCATGAAGCCTTCGCACTCGCCTTCGGCCCAGGCGAGCGTCTTTTCCATCGCTTCCCCTTGCTGATAGCGCAAGCACATCTTGGTCAGCGTGGCCTGAGCATAGATCTGCTGTGCAATCTTGGGCGGCGCCGGCGAGGCCGCAATTGACAGCGTCTGATGGTTGTAGGGGTTCGGGTAGTGATAAAGCGTGCCTTTGGGAGGTCCTTCTTCCTGCCAGACCTTCAAGGTTGTCAGCTTCGCATATGCCGGCAGATCATAGCCGCCGCTTGCGACCACCATCTTTTCGATAGCTGCCGGCTTCGAGAGTTCAATCAAGAGGCTCCTCGCTGCTTCCTTGTTCTTGGAGAAGTTCCATATGCTCCAGAAATAGGGCAAGTAAGGCGCAAAACGCCCCTTCGGTCCGGCCGGGAATCCATGTGTCCAGCATTGCTCGGCGACCTGTGGCGCGTCGCGTTTCGCAACGGCCCAGGCGCTCGGCGGGTTCATGATCATCGCACCCCTGCCGGAGACCAGCCATTTGTTGTTGGATGCATCGTCCCAGGCCGCGACGTCGGGCGGCAGGAAAGCGATCAGCTTCTTGTAAAACTCGAGCGCTTGGCGAACCTCATCGGTCTTGACGGTGAGATTGCCCTTGGCGTCGACGAGATGGGCGCCGAACGAAAGGAAGATCGCGCCTGCCGTGTCGACGTTATCCGTCGTCTCGCCGAGGCCGATGCCGAACGGGAAGCCGGCCTTGTGACAGGCTTCAGCCGCTTTCAGGAATGTTTCCAGAGTCCAATTGTCGGCTTTTGGTTCAGAACCGGCCGGATACATCGCCTGGACGTCGATGCCGGCGTGCTTCTTCATCAAATCGATACGCGAGCAGGGTCCCTTGATTTGACTGCCGACACAGGCGGGAACGCCGAGCCATTTGCTGCCTGCGGTGCCGAGATACTTGGCTGTGCCGTTGACCTCGCCGTTCTCGGCGATGATCTTCCCCATGATGTCGCTAACGTCCTCCAACTGGTCGGCATTGGAGTGTGCCCACCACGTCGGCATCGCGAAAATATCGTGGCCGGACTTTGCCTGGGCTTCGGCGGCAATGGTCAGCAGGTTCTTGTTGCCCTGGCTTGGGATGTAGTCGATCGTAACTTCGACCTTCTCCTTCGCCGCCCATTCGTTGACGAGATCGGTCGAGGCCTTGTTGGCGCCGGGCACCCAGTGGTCCCAGAAACCGATCGAGAGCTTGCCGGCGGCGTAAGCGCCGCGGACATATGGCGCTGCGATCAGCGCCGTGGAGGACATAGCAGTGGCAGCCACAAATTGACGTCGCGTCAGTGTCTTGCGTGACATCTCGTTTCCTCGCTTGGGTGTTTTATTGCTTTGGTGTTTCCTCTGAACTCTTCCGAGTTTTGCTCTTGATTTTCTTGTTGTGCGTTTCTTGTTACGAATTGGTAGCGCGATCAGATCATGATTGATCGCGTCTGTCGAGAAAACCGAACGGCGCGCGTCTAGAACTAACGTTGTGTCCGGGAACGCCGACACTGCCCTCGGAGTCGTGTGCCGGCGATGATCCGCGGCCGGTCGTTTTGCGACGCACACGTTGCGCCGACCTGCCGGGGCGATACGTGCGCAATTACGCCGCAGTTTCGAATAAGCCTGCATAAGCGTCTCGCGCCAAACACTTTTCGGGCGTGGATAGCAATTGTCGGCGCCTAGACCTCGAAGCGGTGAAAACGATAGAGTTGCAACTGGCGGGTGGTTTTCACCCGAACAGGCCAATCAGATGGAGACCAGAATGATCAACCCGGCGCCACCCGCGCGGCTTTACCTGCGACGATGGTTCGCGCTGGGGTCCGTTTTCGTGTTGCTGCTCGGCGCCGCCGCGGTGGCGAATGCCCAAGGTCTGGTCAAGGGCGTCCAGGAAGGAGCGGCGGCCGGGAACAAGGCGGCCGGTCCGGTCGGCGGCGTACTCGGCGGCGCGATCGGGGGTGTGGTGGGCGTCTTCACGGGTGTGCTCGGCGTTGGCAACAATAACAACGGCAATCAGGCGCCGGCGGCCAAGGACGCAAACGCAAACAAGGACACCAGCAAGGACGCCAAGCAACAGGGCAAGGACAAGGACGCCAAAAGCGCCAAGGCGGGCAAGGGCGCCAAGTCGAGCAAGGAAGCGAAGAACGCGCCCCAGGACAACAAGGATGTCACGGTCCTCACCCAGAGCGGCGCGCCGCAGCAGACCGCCGAGCAGATCGTCGCCAACAGCGATTCCTATATCGAGCGGATCAAGACCGAGCTGAACCTCACGCCTGATCAGGAGAAGCATTGGTACGGCTTCTCGAGCGCCATGCACTACCTTGGGCACAATGGCGCCGAGCGGCTCAACCTGCGGGTTGCGCGCGCCAAGCGGGATCCGCCCGACGACATCGTCGAGCAGATGCGCAACGAGGCGCAATTCCTCATCGACCGCGCCGCCGACCAGCGCAATGTCGCCGACGCCGCCGAGCCCCTCTATTCGAGCCTCGATGACAAGCAGAAGCAGGTCTTCGTACAGGAAATGGTGCGCCTCAGCCACGAACGCGGATTGGATTGATCAAGTTGAATCGGATCGGGCGCGTCTGAATTAACGGCGCCCGCCACGAATTCGTGTATCCTCTTCGCAACTCGATTATGATTAGCTTCGTAAGCTGATTGCGGGGTTGATATGGCGGACGGACTCTCCGTTTTCCTGGTCGAAGACGAGACGTTGATCCGGATGATGATCGCGGACATGGTGGTGGAACTCGGCCACCACGTCGTCGCGGAAGCCGACAACGTCCGGGACGCCAGCGCTTTTGCCATGACCGCGCAGTACGATATGGCAATCCTCGACATCAATCTGAAGGGCGTCTACGTCGATCCCGTCGCAGACCTCATCGAACGTCGCGGCAAGCCGTTTCTGTTCGCCACGGGTTACGGGCCGGAGCTGCTGCCGTCCTTGCTCCGGCGCCGGCCGATCCTGCGCAAGCCGATTTCGATCGATCAGCTCAAGGCTATGATCGAGTCGATGTTTCCGGAAGCCGCGGCGAATACGCCGCACTGAGCGGCGGCGGAGGCGCCGCGCTGAGCGACGGCGGAGGCGCCGCGCTGAGCGACGGCGGAGGCGCCGCGCTGAGATCGCCAACGAAAATGGCCGCCCGTCGGGGGCGGCCATTTGGCTGGCGACGAAATTCGCGCAGTCTCACATCAGGCCGGCGCCAAGATCGATGCCGCGCGCCATCAGGCCGAACGAGGCGACGAGGCCCATGCAGCAGAACAGCAAAATGGTCTTGAACGAAGAATCGGCCAAACGCGTTTCGACGGCGGCCGGCATTGCGGCGAGCGAGATCATGCTCATGTTCATTCCCCCCTTTGTTGCCCCTGAATTGCATCAGGTGAGGGAACTCTTAGAGCAAAAGGTTTGACGCGAGCTTTCGAGGGATCGTTAACGGAATCGCAATCGGTGCTGCGATCGCAGGCGCCGTAACGGAATCACCAGCCTCAGTTGCGACCGTTTTTCAGCACCGTGGCGATGGTATGGGCCGTCATGGCTGCGCGGTCCGAAGCCCGCTGGGCGGCCAGCCGGTCTTGCGCCTTTTCCTCGATCAAGAGCTCGATCAAGGCCAGCCGCTTGTCCTCGTCATCCGCCTCGATCAGGAGGCGGTGATAGCGGTGATAGTCGAAACCCAGATCCTGTTTACGCATGTCACGCCCCCGCAACCACGCCACACACACTGGCTGGATTGTTTCTCATCGGAAACATGTGCGCAAGCACGATCCCGCATGGAACCGAGCGTGCGGCGTATTCAGCTGTGAATTAGGGGACCCCGGCGGGAGGAGGGATCCGCCTCAGGGCTGGTTGTGCTCGGCAAACATCTTGAGGCCGAGGAAACTCGCGTCAGGTTTGGTCACCAGCCTGGTCGGGATGTTGCGCAGATAGTCTTGGAAGCGTCCCTTGGCTTCAAAGCGCGCCCGGAACGCGGAGGCCGCAAGGAATTCCGGAAAACGCGGCGCGATCCCGCCGGCGATATAGACGCCGCCACGGGCGCCGAAGGTCACGGCGAGATTACCGGCGACCGAACCGAGGATGGCGCAAAACATCTCGAGCGTCGCGCGGCTGACGGGACAGCTGCCGTCCAGGGCGGCCTTTGTGATGGCGGCGGCATCGCGATGCGGCACCTGGGCGCCGTCCACCTCGGCCAGCGCCTCGTACAGGCTTTGCAGTCCGGAACCGGATAGCGCCCCGCGCTCGATCGAGACATGGCCGAGGCGTCGGCGCATGGACGCAATCAGGCGTTCCTCACGCTCGTTCTCCGCCGGCAAAGTCGCGTGGCCGGCCTCGGTGACGACGGCCAGCCGCGCGCCATGACGTTCGACCAGACAGGAAACGCCAAAGCCGGTTCCCGGTCCGACCACCAGCAGTGGCTCTCCCGGCAAGCCGTCCTGCCCGCCGAGCGGGATCAGGTCGGCGGGCTGCAGGGCGGGCAGCGACCAGGCCACCACCTCGAAATCGTTGAGGACATGAACGCTCTCGAACCCGAGGGCCGGCTGCAATTCGTGGCCGTCGATGACCCAGGGGCTATTGGTCATGACGCAGCGATTATTGGTGACGGGACCGGCCACGGCCAGCACGGCCCTTTTGGGCGGCTCGTCTGGCCGACGCGCGAGCACATCGATAATTGCTTCCCGGACAGTGGGGAAATCCGCCACCTTCACATAATCGATCGGTCCGGTCTGATCGCCCTGACTGAGCGCAAAGCGCGCATTGGTGCCGCCGATATCGGCGAGAAGAATCCGTTCTGTCTTGCCGATGGTCATGGCCATATGGCTACCGCGGCCGTGCCGGCTGCGGGAACCACTTCCTCCGCTCTCTCTGATCACTAACTGCGAACGGCTTTTAGAATCCGCGCTTGGGTGCGCCTAGTCAACACGGAGAAGGCAAAACCGTTGCATTCCGGGCACGATGTGGGCCATTCGCGCAGATCGCCGCACCTTGTCGGTGGTTGCGAAGCAGCGCGGGAAGATCGACAGTGTGGGGAGCGTTCGGCACCCGTCGGGCCGGACGGCTGGAATGGACCTTGCCAAATGAAGATATCCGACCGCGACGTGCTGCTGGTCATCGACGTTCAGAACGATTTTTGCACGGGCGGGGCGCTTGCCGTTCCCGGTGGCGAGAAGGTCGTCCCCGCCATCAATCGAATCGCCCAAAAATTCGCCAATGTGGTGCTGACCCAGGATTGGCATCCGGAGGATCACGTCTCCTTTGCCCCGAACCATGCGGGCAAGCAGCCGTTCCAGACCATCGAGCTGGATTACGGCGCCCAGGTGCTGTGGCCGATGCATTGCGTGCAGGGCACGGCCGGCGCTGAATTTCATCGCGATCTCGACGTCACCCGAGCAAATCTCGTGGTGCGGAAGGGGTTTCGGCGCGGCATCGATTCCTATTCGGCGCTGTTCGAGAACGACAGGAAGACACCGACCGGCCTGCTCGGGTATCTGCGCGAACGCGAGTTGAAGACGGTCTTCGTCACCGGCCTCGCGCTCGACTTCTGCGTCCGCTTCTCGGCGGAGGATGCCCGCAAGGCGGGGTTCGACGTCGCCGTCGTGGAGGACGCTTGCCGTGGCATCGATCTCGACGGCTCGGTGGCCGACGCCCATCGGAGTTTGCGCGAGCGTGGCATCGCGGTCGTCGGCCTCGAAGCAACCTTGGGAGGATCGTGAGATCGCTATGGCGCAGAAGCCCGGCAAACAACTACGCGCACCGCGGCCGATCCCGGATGCCCCGCTGCTGTGGCCATTCGCAGCGGCTCAGCTTGCCATGGACGCTTGTTTCTGGTGGCTCGAGCGCGGGCCGCCGGAGCAGGACGATAGTAGCCTGCCGTGGACCACCCCCAACTCCGTCGCACTGGAGCTTGCGACCATGCGTCTGCGACGTTGCACGCGGACGCAATCCGGCCAGCCGGCGCTGGTCTGCGCACCCTATGCGCTGCATCGGGCCCTGATCGCCGACTTCGCACCCGGGCACAGCGTCGTGCAGGCCCTGCAAAATGGCGGCATCGACCGGATCTATCTCACCGACTGGCGCTCGGCCACGCCGGATATGCGCCATCTCTCCATCGACAGCTATCTCGGTGATCTCAATGTCGCCATCGACGAGATCGGCGTGCCGGTCGATCTCGTCGGCCTGTGCCAGGGCGGCTGGCTGTCGCTGCTCTATGCCGCGCGCTTTCCCGCCAAGGTGCGGCGGCTGGTCCTGGTCGGCGCCCCCGTTGACCTCTCGATCGACTCCGCGCTGTCGCGGCTTGCCCGCAACGCGCCCGAGGCTCTCTACGACCAGCTCGTCGCGCGCGGCGGCGGCAACGTCAGCGGCGAGGAGATGCTTCGCGTCTGGTCGAAGGCGCCAAGCCGCGACGACATCGCAGCGGCGCTGCAAATAGATCTCTCGGACGAGGAGGGCGCGGCACTGCTCGCGCGCTTCGAGCTCTGGAATACAGAGACGCTCGATCTGCCCGGCAGGTATTATCTCGAGATCGTCAACTGGATTTTCCGGGAGAACCGTATCGCGGGCGGCAACTTCGTGGCGCTGGGCCGCGAGATCGACCTGAAGACCGTCAATGCGCCGGTCTTCCTGCTGGCCGGGCTCGATGACGAGGTCGTGCCGGCCGCGCAGGCGCTCGCCACCGCCGGGCTGCTCGGCACGCCACCGGCCTTCATTACTGCGGCTTCCGAACCCGGCAACCATCTCGGCCTGTTCATGGGCGCGCGGACCCACGCTCATGCCTGGCCGCGGATCGCCGAGTGGCTGCGCGACGATCTCTCCGGCGTGCTGGCTCGCAGCGCCTGACGTCGCCGGGCACGGGGCGGGCGAACATGCAAATCCGTTATGCATGAGGGCGGATGGCCTGCACGGGGCCGGCTCCATGGGCTACAAATGGTCCGGAGCTGACGGCTGCGGACGGCCGCAGAGAGACTAAAGGTACTTCGCTCGATGAGTTTTCACTCGATCTACGCCCACGGATTCGCGCGCGTGGCGGCCTGTGTCACCACGTCCCACGTGGCCGATCCCACCGCCAACGCCAAAGCCGTGCTGGCGGCGGCCAATGCCTGCCACGAGCAGTCGGCGGCGGTCGCCGTGTTTCCGGAATTGTGCCTGTCCGGCTATGCGATCGAGGATCTGGTGAAGCAGGACCCGCTGCTCGATGCGGTCGAGCGCGGGCTCGCGGCGATCGTCGAGGCCTCCTCCGCGCTGCTGACTGTCCTGATCGTCGGCGCGCCGCTGCGCTTTGGTCATCGCATCTATAATTGTGCCGTCGTCATTCATCGTGGAAATGTGCTCGGCGTCGTGCCCAAGAGTTATCTGCCGACCTATCGCGAATTCTACGAGGGGCGGCATTTCGCCTCCGGCGCGGGCATCGTCGGCGAGACGATCGCTTTTGGCGGGCTGGACGCACCGTTCGGCGTCGACCTCCTGTTCGCGGCTGAGGACGTCCCGGGCCTGACCATCGGCGTCGAAATCTGCGAGGACATGTGGATCCCGGTGACGCCGGCGTCCGAACTCGCGCTCGCGGGCGCCAGCGTGCTGATCAATCTCTCGGGTAGCCCGATCACGATCGGCCGGGCGCGCTCGCGCGCGCTGCTGTGCCAGTCGACCTCGGCGCGCTGCCTGGCTGCCTACGTCTATTCGGCGGCCGGGGCAGGGGAATCGACCACGGATCTGGCCTGGGACGGCCAGACCTCGATCTACGAGAACGGCGTGCTGCTGGCCGAGGGCGAGCGGTTCCGCCAGGGCGGCCAGATCACCTATGCCGATGTCGATCTCGATCTGCTCAGGCAGGAACGCGCGCTGATGGGCACGTTCGACGACAATCGCCGGCAGCGCGAAGGCTTCTACCGGACGGTCACCTTCGCCCTGACGCCGCCGAGCGCCGATATCGGCTTTCTGCGCAAGATCGAGCGATTTCCGTTCGTGCCAAGCGACGAGAGCCTGCTCGAGCACGATTGCTACGAGGCCTACAACATCCAGGTCGCAGGCCTTGTCCAGCGCATGCGCGCCACCGGCACCAAGCGCGTCGTCATCGGCGTGTCGGGCGGGCTCGATTCCACCCACGCCCTGATCGTCGCCGCCAACGCGGTGGATCTGCTCGGCCTGCCACGCGAAAACATCCTCGCCTATACCATGCCGGGCTTTGCCACGGGCAGCGAGAGCAAGACCAATGCGCTGGCGCTGATGAAGGCGTTGCAGACCAGTTGGCAGGAACTCGACATCCGCACCACGGCGACGCAAATGCTAAAGGACATCGGCCATCCCTTCGGCAAGGGCGAGAAGGTCTACGACATCACCTTCGAGAACGTGCAGGCGGGCCTGCGGACGGATTATCTGTTCCGGCTCGCCAACCATCACGGCGGCATCGTCATCGGAACCGGCGATCTCTCGGAGCTCGCGCTCGGCTGGTGCACCTACGGCGTCGGCGACCAGATGGCGCACTATAACGTCAACGCCGGCGTGCCGAAGACGCTGATCCAGCATCTGATCCGTTGGGTGATCGCCTCCAGGCAGTTCAGCGACGACGTCAACCGCACGCTGGTCTCGATCCTCTCGGCCGAAATCTCGCCGGAGCTGGTTCCGGTCGAGCCCGGCCAGAAGCCGCAAAGCACGGAGGCCTCGGTCGGACCCTACGAGCTCCAGGATTTCAACCTGTTCTACACGCTGCGCTTCGGCATGCGGCCGTCCAAGATCGCCTTCATGGCGCTCCAGGCGTGGAAGGACGTTGCCAAGGGCGAATGGCCGCCGGCGTTCCCGACCGACCGGCGCAAGGCTTACGATCTCCCGGAAATCCGCCGTTGGCTGGAGGTGTTCCTGCGCCGCTTCTTTGCGTTCAGCCAGTTCAAGCGCTCGGCGATGCCGAACGGACCGAAGGTTTCGGCCGGCGGTTCATTGTCGCCGCGCGGTGATTGGCGCGCGCCGTCGGATTCGAGCGCGGCGGCATGGCTCGAGGATCTCGAACGGAACGTGCCGAACTGATCGGCAGGTCTGATCGGCAAGTCTGATCAGCAGGTCTGATCAGCAAGTCTGATCGATAGCTCTGATCGGGCAGGGCGGCTCGAACGAAATCGCGCCGCGCGACCTGTAAGGCCGGCGGCGCGAGATCGCGTTCAATCTGGAAAGTACCGAGGTCCGGAGTGCCTAGGAGTCCGGACCTCGTCACCTTGCCCCAGCCTTTGATCCCCCCGCCCCATGTGGTCCCCCAACCCCATGCAGCGCGATCAGAAGGTGATGCCCTTGGAAGGCCGCCGATCGATGTACGCGAAGTACGCGAAGTGCGGTTAGGATTCCATTCCGGATCACTACGGACACGAATTCGCTTGAGTGCTGCACGCTGGTGCATTGGTTCGCATCCACTGCGATCGTTGCTGCCTGAATTCAATGCAGACGGCCGGCGGGATGTCCACATCTCCTCGGCGCCGCGGAACCTGAATTTCACCGGCCTGTCATTGAACTGGTCTAGCGCTGCCTTGTCATCGCTGACGATCAAGGGAGCAAGCCATGTCGAAGCCAGTGCTGGGCGCCGCGTTGTCCATCAAATCAATTCCCGCCCACCGCGATTGGCTTCTCGAGCGGCAGCGCGATCTCGAAGTTCAGGATTTTTTCCGGGCGGACCTGCTCGACGGCGACTGGCGAACCCCGGCGAGCGAAATCAAGCAAATGCTCTCGGGCCATACCGGCCGCCTCGGCATCCACGGCCCGTTCTGGGGCTTCAAGATCGACAGCCACGACCCGATGATCCGCCAGGCCGTGACCAAGCGCCTGCTGCAGGGCCTCGAGGCCGCGGAATTCCTCGGCGCGACGCAGATGGTGATGCATTCGCCGTTCACGACCTGGGACCACAACAATCTCGATCTCTATCCGGACAACCGCGGCAATATCGTCGAGCGCGTCAAGGCGACGCTTGCCGAGGTGATCGCGCGTGCTGAAGCCATCGGCTGCGAGATCGTCATCGAGAACATCGAGGACAAGGATCCGCGCGACCGCGTGCGCCTCGCCAAGGCGCTCGAAAGCAGCAAGGTGCGCGTCTCGCTCGACACCGGGCACGCCAATTACGCGCATGTTTCCACCGGAGCACCGCCGGTCGATTACTACGTCGAGACCGCCGGCGACATGCTGACGCATGTTCACCTCCAGGACACCGACGGCTTTGCCGACCGGCATTGGGCGCCGGGCGAAGGCAATATCCCGTGGGTCGCCGTGTTCCGTGCGCTGGGCCGGCTGACATCGAATCCGCGGCTGATCCTCGAGCTTCGCAATCACGACGACGTTCGCGCCGGCGCAGCCCATCTCGCCGCGCTCGGGCTCGCGGAATAACCGACATCATCAGAGGGCAGGGGTCATCACCATGAGCAAGCTCACCCGTCGTACCATCCTGAAGTCCGGCGGCGCCGCCGCGGGCACGCTTCTGCTGCCGCGTTTTGCGATCGGGCAGGCCGACAATCGTCCGTCGGTGACGATCGCCGTGCAGAAGGTGACGAACGCGAACGTGCTCGACGTGCTGCGCGAGCAGTCCAATGTCGGCGAGCGCGTGTTCTTCTCCTCGATCTGGGAGGGCCTGATCTCCAAGGACTGGCGCGGCAGCCTGGAGGCTGTGCCGGGCCTCGCCACGGAATGGCGCCGTATCGACGACCAGACCGTCGAGGTGAAGCTGCGCCAGGGCGTGAAGTTCCACAATGGCGATGAGCTCACCGCCGAAGACGTCGTCTTCACCTTCAGCCGCGAGCGCATGTTCGGCCAGACCGAAGCCAAGAGCCGCTCCACGATCCAGGCCTTCGAGAAGATCCCGACGCCGCGTCCAGGCAAGGAACTGCCGCCGGACGTTCCCGCCGTCGCCCGCCGCATCTGGCCGGATCTCGTCCGCGTCGATGCCGTCGACAAGTACACGGTGCGTTTCTACAACGCCACGCCCGACGTCACGATCGAGGGCCGGCTGTCGCGCTACGGCTCTGACATCATGAACCGCCGCGCCTGGGACGAATCGGCGAGCTATCTCGACTGGGCGCGCAAGCCGATCACGACCGGCCCCTACAAGGTGGTCGAACTCAAGCCCGACGTGTCGCTGACGCTGGAAGCCCACGACGAATATTGGGGCGGCCGCCCGCCGCTCAAGCGCATCCGCTTCCTCGAAGTGCCTGAAGTCGCAAGCCGCATCAACGGCCTGCTCTCGGGCGAGTACCAGTTCGCCTGCGACATCCCGCCGGACCAGATCGCCGGCATCGAGAAGAATTCGGCGTTCGAAGTGCAGGGCGGCACCATCCTCAATCACCGCCTGACCGTGTTCGACAAGAACCACGCCCAGCTCGCCAATCCGCTGGTGCGGCGCGCCTTCACCCATGCGATCGACCGCCAGGCCATCGTCGACAGCCTGTGGGCCGGCCGCACCCGCGTGCCGAAGGGCCTGCAGTGGGAATTCTACGGCGACATGTTCATCGCAGACTGGAGCGTACCGGCGTACGATCCGAAACTCGCGCAGGATCTGTTGAAGCAGGCGGGCTACAAGGGCGATCCGATTCCCTATCGCCTGCTCAACAATTACTACACCAACCAGGTCGCGACCGCGCAGGTGCTGGTCGAGATGTGGAAGTCGGTCGGCCTCAACGTCCAGATCGAGACCAAGGAGAACTGGTCGCAGGTCATGGAACGTGCGCCCACGCGCGCCGTGCGCGACTGGTCGAACTCGGCCGCCTTCAACGATCCGGTGTCCTCGCTGGTCGCCCAGCACGGCCCGAACGGCCAGCAGCAACAGATCGGCGAGTGGACCAATGCCGAGCTGAACAAACTCTCCGAATTCCTGGAAACCTCGACCGACCGGGCCGCCCGCAAGAAGGCGTTTCACCGCATGCTTGAAATCGCCGAGCGCGAAGACCCCGCCTATACGGTGCTGCACCAGAACGCGACCTTCACGGCCAAGCCGAAGTCGATCAAGTGGAAAGCCTCGCCGGCATTCGCGATGGATTTCCGCGCCGGCAATTTCGAGGCCTGACCGGTGGCGCCGCTGATCAGCATCAAGGACCTGAGTGTCGGCTTCCAGGGCGTGCCGGTCCTGCGCGGTGTCGATCTCACCTTGCAGAAGGGCGAGGCCGTTGGCCTCGTCGGCGAGTCCGGGTCCGGCAAGTCGGTGACTTGGCTTGCTGCGCTCGGCCTCCTGCCACGGCATGCGAATGTCTCGGGCTCGGTGCGGCTCGAGGGACGCGAGATCCTCGGTGCTCCAGCCTCCGAGCTTGACCAGGTGCGCGGCGGGCGGGTCGCCATGATCTTTCAGGATCCGGCCAGCGCGCTCAACCCGGTGCTGACGATCCGCAGGCAGCTCTGCGAGGCGTTGGCGCTGCATCGCGATCTGTCGGGCCAGACGGTGAAAGCGGAAGCGCGGCGGCTGCTCGACCTCGTCGGCATCCCCGATGCGGCGCGGCGGCTCGAAGCCTATCCGCATGAATTCTCCGGCGGCCAGGTCCAGCGCATTATGATCGCGATGGCGCTCGCCGGAAATCCCGACCTGCTGGTCGCGGACGAGCCGACCACCGCGCTCGACGCCACCATCCAGGCGCAGATTCTGGAGCTGCTCTCCACCATCCGCCGCGAGATGGATATGGCGATGGTTCTGATCAGCCACGATCTCGGCGTCGTTGCCGAAAACTGCGACCGCGTTGCCGTGATGTATGCCGGCCGCATCGTCGAGGCGGCGCCGGCCAACCAGCTCTTCGCCGATCCGCTGCATCCCTATGCGCAGGGGCTGATCGGCTCGCTGCCGCCGCTCGATGGCCCGAGGCGTCGCCTGACCGCGATTCCGGGCACTGTACCCGATCCCGCGAGCATGCCTGACGGCTGCGCCTTCGCGCCGCGCTGCACGCTGGCGGCCGCGCCGTGCGGCCTTGCCGCCCCAACCCTGGTGCCGATCGCGAACGACCGCGCCGTCGCCTGCATCCGCGCCGAGGCTTCGCGGCGCGCGCTGCTCGGGGTCGCCGCAGAATGAGCGCGCCGCTCGTCGAGGTGTCCTCGATTTCGCGCAGCTACGGCATGCGCTCCGGGATGTTCGGCCGCAGCATGGCCGTGCACGCCGTCGACGGCGTCTCGCTCGCGATCCGCAAAGGCGAAACGCTCGGCCTCGTCGGCGAATCCGGTTCCGGCAAATCCACCACGGGCCGTATCGTGCTCGGCCTCGAGCCGCCTGACCGCGGCGAGGTGCGGTTCGGCGGCAAGCCGATGGCCATGCCCGGGACGCCTGCATGGCGTGCGCAGCGCGCGCAGATGCAGATGATCTTTCAGGACCCGCTGGGGGCGCTCGATCGGCGGTTGCCGGTTGCGACCCAGATCCGCGAGCCGCTGGACATTCATGGCCTCGGTGAGCCCGCCGGGCGCGAGGAGCGGGTGCGAGAATTGCTGCGCGCCGTCGAGCTCACGCCCGCGCATGGTGGGCGCTATCCGGGCGCGCTCTCCGGCGGACAGCGGCAGCGCATCGTGCTGGCGCGGGCGCTGGCGACAAAACCGGACTTCCTGGTCTGCGACGAGCCGGTCAGCGCGCTCGACGTCTCGATCCAGGCGCAGGTGGTGAATCTGCTCGCCGATCTCCAGGCGCAGCTGGGGCTCACGCTTCTCTTCATCAGTCACGATCTCCGCGTCGTCAGGCAGATCAGCAATGTCGTCGCCGTGATGTATCTCGGCCGCATCGTCGAGCTCGGCAGCGCCGACGATCTGTTCGCGCGGCCGGAGCACCCGTATACCCAGGCGCTGGTCTCGGCCTCACCCGCACCGGGCCGCCGCAGCGCAGGTCGCATCGTGCTGGCAGGCGATCCGCCGAACCCGGCGGCGCGTCCCCATGGCTGCGCCTTTCATCCGCGCTGCCCGCGCGCGATCGCGCGCTGCGGGAGCGAGGTGCCGGCCCTTTCCGCCGTCGGCGGTGACAGGCAGGTTGCCTGCCACCTCGTGACCGGGCCGCAGGCCGAGACGCGGGATGCAGCCTGATGGGTCGCTATTTTGCCATTCGGATCGGACGCGCGGCCCTGACGATCGTCCTCGTCGTCACCTTCGCCTTCGTCGTGCTGCGTCTCTCCGGCGATCCCGCCCTGATGATTCTGGGACCGGAAGCGCCGCCGGAAGTGCTCGCCGCCTTCCGCAAGGCGTGGGGGCTCGATGATCCCATCTGGTTTCAGTATCTCGATTATTTTGGCGCCATTGCCAAGGGCGAGCTCGGCCGTTCCATGCGCGACGGACGGCCCGCGATCGAACTCGTGCTGGAGCGGATACCGGCGACGCTGGCGCTGACGCTGCCGGCGTTCGCATTCAAGGTCGCACTCGGCATTCCCGCCGGCATCTACGCGGCGCTGCACCGGGGTTCGGGAATCGACCGCGCCGTGATGATGACGGCGGTCGCCGGCTTCACCGTGCCGAGTTTCGTCCTTGCGTTGCTGCTCGTGCTGATCTTCGCCGTGCAGCTCGGCTGGCTGCCGTCGGGCGGACAGGACAGTTGGCGCCATGCCATCCTGCCCATCGTGACGCTCAGCCTCGGCGGCGCCGCGGTGCTGGCGCGCTTCACCCGCAGCGCCATGCTGGAGGTGCTCGGCCAGCCCTATATCCGCACCGCTTCCGCCAAAGGCGTGCCGTGGCGAAAAGTCGTCACCTCGCATGCGCTGCCGAACGCGGCGATCCCGACGGTGACCATTCTGGGCTTCATGGTGGGCACGCTGATCGCGGGCGCGGTCGTGGTCGAGAGCGTGTTTTCGTGGCCGGGGGTAGGGCGGCTTCTCGTCGTTGCGGTTGCCAATCGCGATCTCGCCGTCGTGCAATGCATCCTGCTGCTGGTCGCGATGACCATGGTCACGTCCAATTTGATCGTCGACTTCCTCTACGGCTTCCTCGATCCACGCCTGCGCGCCAAAGGGGCTCATGCATGAAGCGAGCGCACGCATGACCGACGCGACGCTGAAGGACATCGCTGCCCGCCGCCGCATCAGCCTGCCGGCGATCCCGGTGTCGGTCGCACTCGCGATCGCCTGGATCGTCGCGATGCTCGTGATCGCCGCCCTGGCCGAGAAGATCGCGCCCTATGGCTACACCCAGCTTGATCTGCGCAACCGGCTCTCGGCGCCCGGCAATGTCGCGCACTGGCTCGGCACCGACGAGCTCGGCCGCGACGTGCTGTCGCGGCTGCTGGTCTCGATCCGCATCTCGCTCCTGATCGCGTTCGGCGCGACCGCGATCTCGGCCGTCGTCGGCACCACCCTCGGCTTCCTCGCGGCGCATTTCCGCGGGGCCGTCGAGCAGCTCGTGCTGATGCTGTCCGATTTCCAGGCCAGCATGCCCTTCCTGATCATGGCGCTCGCCGTGCTCGCCTTCTTCGGCAATTCGCTGCCGCTCCTGATCGGCCTGATGGGATTTTTCGGCTGGGAGCGCTACGCCCGCATCGCTCGCGGCCTTGCCATCTCCGCCAATGCGCAAGGCTACGCCGCCGCTGTCCGCCAGCTCGGCGCGACGCCGCCACGGATTTACCTCAGGCACATCCTGCCCAACATCGCCTCGACCCTGATCGTGTCGACCACGCTGGTCTTCCCCGAGGTCATCCTGATGGAATCAGGCCTGTCCTTCCTCGGCCTCGGTGTGCAGCCGCCGATGACCAGCCTCGGCAACATGGTCGGCTATGGCCGCGAATATCTGACCCGGGCGCCCTGGATCATGCTGGCGCCGGCGACCACGATCGTCGTGACCACCCTGGCGGTCTCCGTGATCGGCGACTGGCTGCGCGACCGGCTCGATCCGACCCTGCAATAGGAGCTGCGACCCTACCGCCCCCTGCCGTCATTCCGGGGCGCGCCGAAAGGCGCGAACCCGGAATGACGGGGAGAGGTAAGATGAACGACGCAAAGCCCGCGCCGGGAGCAGGGGAGCCCTGTCCGGCCCAAGTTCCCGTTGCGCCGAGCCACCCCGTGCGGTATCCGGCCGGAAAGGCCTGAGGCGGCTTCGATATTTCCCCGCCCGGCTGACCCAACCAGGACGGAAACCGCCATGCCAGCCTATCGCTCCCGCACCACCACCCACGGCCGCAACATGGCGGGCGCCCGCGGCCTCTGGCGCGCGACAGGCATGAAGGATGGCGATTTCGGCAAGCCGATCATCGCGGTCGTCAATTCCTTCACCCAGTTCGTGCCCGGCCACGTCCATCTGAAGGACCTCGGCCAGCTCGTCGCGCGCGAGATCGAGCAGGCCGGCGGCGTCGCCAAGGAATTCAACACCATCGCGGTCGACGACGGCATCGCCATGGGCCATGACGGCATGCTCTACAGCCTGCCGTCGCGCGAACTGATCGCCGACAGCGTCGAGTACATGGTCAACGCGCATTGCGCCGACGGCATGGTCTGCATCTCCAATTGCGACAAGATCACGCCCGGCATGCTGATGGCGGCGCTGCGTCTCAACATTCCCGCCGTGTTCGTCTCGGGCGGTCCGATGGAGGCCGGCAAGGTCACCGTGCAGGGCAAGACCAAGGCGGTCGACCTGATCGATGCCATGGTCGCGGCCGCCGACTCCAAGGTCAGCGACGAGGACGTCAAGGTGATCGAGCGCTCGGCGTGCCCGACCTGCGGCTCCTGCTCGGGCATGTTCACCGCCAACTCGATGAACTGCCTGACCGAAGCGCTTGGCCTGGCGCTGCCCGGCAACGGCACGGTGGTCGCGACCCATGCCGACCGCAAGCGCCTGTTCGTCGAGGCCGGCCATACCATCGTCGATATCGTGCGCCGCTATTACGAGCAGGACGACGCCTCGGTGTTGCCGCGCAACGTCGCGAACTTCAAGGCGTTCGAGAACGCGATGACGCTCGACATCGCGATGGGCGGCTCGACCAACACCGTGCTGCATCTGCTCGCGGCTGCCCATGAAGGGCAGGTCGCGTTCACCATGCAGGACATCGACCGGCTCTCGCGCCGCGTGCCCGTGCTCTGCAAGGTCGCGCCGTCGGTTGCCGACGTGCATGTCGAGGACGTGCATCGCGCCGGCGGCATCATGGGCATTCTGGGCGAGCTCGATCGCGCTGGCCTGATCGACACCTCGGTGTCGACCGTGCACGCGCCGACCATGAACGACGCGCTGGAGCGCTGGGACATCAAGCGCTCCAAGAGCGAGTCCGTCCGCACCTTCTTCCGTGCCTCACCCGGCGGCATCCCCACCCAGGTCGCCTTCAGCCAGGAGCGCCGCTACGACGAGCTCGATGCCGACCGCGAGAAGGGCGTGGTGCGCGATCTCGCGCACGCCTTCAGCAAGGACGGCGGTCTCGCCGTGCTCTACGGCAACCTCGCGCAGGACGGCTGCATCGTGAAGACCGCCGGCGTCGACGCCTCGATCCTGAAATTCTCCGGCCCGGCGCGTGTGTTCGAAAGCCAGGACGCTGCCGTCGAAGGCATCCTGGGCGGCAAGGTCGTCGCCGGCGAGGTCGTGGTCATCATTTACGAAGGCCCGCGCGGCGGCCCCGGCATGCAGGAAATGCTGTATCCGACCAGCTATCTGAAATCGATGGGCCTCGGCAAAGCCTGCGCGCTCGTCACCGACGGCCGCTTCTCGGGCGGCTCGTCCGGCCTGTCGATCGGTCACCTGTCGCCGGAAGCGGCCGAAGGCGGCAACATCGGTCTGGTGCGCACGGGCGATCGCATCGCCATCGACATTCCGAACCGCAGCATCACGCTGGAGGTCTCCGACGAGGAGCTCGCCAGCCGCCGCGCCGCGGAAGACGCGAAGGGCGATACCGCCTGGCAGGCGATCGGCCGCAAGCGCAACGTCTCGACCGCATTGCAGGCTTACGCAGCGCTCACCACCAGCGCCGCGCGCGGCGCGGTGCGAGAGGTAAAGCGTCGCTCGAACTGAGCGTTGCATCGCTCGCGCCTCGCGCACATGGTCAACAAGTTCTGAACGGCCGGTGAAAACCGGCCGTTTGCATTAAGGATGCCTCGACGAACTTCGGCATGGCAGGGTTTTCCGGCGTATACTGCCTGCGACCTTCGCAAATCCATTTCGGGCAACTGGGGCGCCACCATAATGTCTCGTACTCTTGCTGTCGTTTTCTCAACAGTCGTCGCCGCGATTTCCATGACGGGCGCAGCTTCCGCCGGCTGCTACAATTGCTACGCGCCTCCGCCGTGCCAGACCTGCTACCAGCAGCAATACGTCCAGCCGCAATACCGCACCGTCGACGAGACCGTGATGGTTTCGCCCGGCGCGACCGTCGCGCACCGCACGCCGGCGCAGTATCGCACCGTGATGGTGCCGCAGACCGTGATGGTCGCCCCCCCGAGCGTCCAGTACCAGCACATCCCGCCGCAATACGCCACGCGCCAGCGCGTCGAGATGGTCTCGCCCGGCTATTCCTATTACGCCCCGGTACAGATGGGCTGCGCGTCCTGCGGCTACTGAGCCGACCGAGCCACAATCAATTCCATGCGCGCTCCTTGCGGGGCGCCGTTTTGCTTTTGAGAGCGCAAACGAGGCCCGGAAAACGGAGGCGAATCCAGACCGGGCCTCGCAACCAGTGGGGCCCTGGGAGATGTCGACAGGATTGCTGGGGATGCTGGGCTAGGGGAACAGGCTGACGCTCGCCCTGACAGATCCAGTGTGGGATGGGGCGCCAACTTCGCGTTGCCTTGCGCCACCGACTACGTTAAGCGACAGCCATTCCGGGCTTGGAAGGGTGGCCGAGTGGTTTAAGGCACCGGTCTTGAAAACCGGCGTGCCCGCAAGGGTACCGTGGGTTCGAATCCCACCCCTTCCGCCAGTCAAGCCAAAAAAGCCAATATTCTCAACCTTTTGGGTTTTCGCCTCACCAATTGTGACTAACCACGCAAGCTTTACAGCGTAGCACGCGTTGACTAGCCTCCCTGCAACCTTAGGGGAGGGTGGGGAGCGCAATGGCAAGAATTATTAAGAAACCAGCTGGCAAACAGCCTGTCGTTAAGCAGCCCGTGGTCATCTCGTGCGTCAACCTCAAGGGCGGCGTAGGCAAGACCGCTATCGCGGTTAATTTCGCGGCCTACTGCGGCAAAAAAGGCCTCAAGACACTGCTTATCGACCTAGACCCGCAGACCAATTCAACCTTTTCTTGCATATCTGTTCCCGATTGGGAAGCACACGCGACCTCCAGGGGAACGGTTGCAAATCTCCTAGTGTCCTGAGTCACAAGTTCGCAATCGTAGATTCGCAGTAGATTCACGTCGC